>JAFYRX010000062.1 GCA_017546725.1 Alistipes sp.
AAATTCAAAATTCAAAATTCAAAATTGATTTCTTATTTATTGAAAAACAAACTCCCTCTTTTGGGGAGGGAGTCGGTTACATCTTTTTATTGTTGGTATTACTTAAAAAGTCTTGGTGCAAGGTTATGCAGGTCGTGGCGCCAAACGTGCCAACTATGACCGCCAGGCATCTCGCTAAACTCATATTTGATGCCGCACTTGTCAAAGACCTTCAACATCTCTTTGCCGTTGTTGTAGGCGATGTCTTCGGGGCCGCCCTGCGTGAAGAGCAATAATTTGGCTGTTTTGTTGAGTGTTGCGGCAATCTCGTTCAAACGCTTCTCGCCATTGGCATACATCTCGCGGTTGTTAGTAAACCATCCCGAACTCATTACGTTAATGTAACCAAACATAGAGGGGTAGGCCATAAATGACTCCATAGTCTCCAACCCGCCCATTGAGAGGCCCGCCAAAGCACGATTGGCGGCATCGGTCTTGGTGCGGTAGTTCTTTTGAATATAAGGTATAATATCCTCTACCAACTCGTCGGCAAACTTATCGGTGGGCATACTGCCGTCGGGCATAACGACAATCATTCGTACCATCTTCCCCTCGGCCAACAGATTGTCGAGGATGTTACCAGCGCGACCTACGCCAGGCCACGATGCGTCGTTGTCACCACCACCGTGAATAAGGTATAATACGGGGAGTTTCTCTTTCGAGGCGTTGTAACCTTCGGGTGTCCAGATGTGCATACGGCGTGTGGTGTTCATCGTTGAGGATTTATAGTAAACCTGCGCTACAGCACCGTGAGGAACATCTTTCTGTGCCCAGAAGGGTTGCTCGCTGCCCTTGACAATCTCGACTACGGGGCGAATCTCGCTAAGACGTGGATACTTCGGGTCGAAAACCTGAACGCCATCAACCGTAAATGCGTAGCGGAAAGCGCCTTCACCGACCTGCTCCTTCGGAAGAGTTGCGCTCCAAACGCCCTTATCGTCTTTCGCGAATTTTGCGCCAAAGGCCATAATATCGCCCGTCAGGCCTACACGTTGTGCTGTGGGTGCGAAGATGCGGAATGTGACACTGCCGTCGGCATTGACCTCGACAGATTTAAGGTTTGCATTGGGGGATTGTGGCCAGCGCTGTTGTGCGCATAGTGCGATGCACGAGAATAGCAAGAGTGCAACAAGGGTAATCTTTTTCATAATATTGTAATTTTGGTTAGTTTCTGTCTTTGGCGGCGTAATGTGCGGCCGAGCCGAGAACAAATATAAGCAAAATAATTTGCAAATTCACTTTTTTACACTATATTTGCACCCGCAAACACGCAATTAGGGAGTTTAGCTCAGCTGGTTCAGAGCATCTGCCTTACAAGCAGAGGGTCGGCGGTTCGAATCCGTCAACTCCCACACGGAAAAAGGGTTCCAATTTTGGAGCCCTTTTTTCGTGTGGGAGTATTCTCCCAACTATATTTACATTCCCTCCCCCAGTCCCTCCCTTTGAGAAAGGGATGCCAGGGAAAGAAAATATTATCGCTATCTTTTGGGTTCGGGATGGCGTTCGGGGTTGCGGAAGTCGTAGTAGTGGACGTCCATTGTATCCAAATATTTATACTCCTTCTCTACACGCTTTAGGAACGCCGAGTAATCGATATTAGAGTCCAAAGACCAAGCCTTCTCGGCCAAAGCGAGGATTCGCGGATAAATCATATACTCGCGACGGGGGTGTGTAATTACTCGCTCCGACCAGAGGTTTGACTGAACGCCTATAACTTTGGGGTTGTCCTCAATCTTGTACTCATAGATTTCCTTCATATAGTTTACGGCCTTAATCCATACCAAGTGTCCCTCTTTGTCGTCGGGGTCCTGAACAAAGTCGAGGTAGAAGGGACGGTCGGGGCATACAACCATATCGAAGCCCTTGTCGGCGCCCTGTCCCAGGAACTCGGGGTGTTCTGTGTGCCACCACAGCATAACCTTGCCTTCGGGTGATGTACCGCTGTCAATCAAGTCGTCCCACGCTACAACGTTCTTGCCCGTAGAGGTGATGATGTCGGCCAAACGGCGGCAGAAATACTCCTCCACCTCGTTGAGCGACTTCAAACCCTCCTTTTCCATCAAAGCCTTAACCTCGGGAAGATTATCCCAACCATTCTTGTTCACCTCGTCACCTCCGATGTGGATATAACGGCCAGGGAATAGTTCGGCAAGTTCCGAATAGATGGTCTTAAGTGTAGCGTAAGTCTCTTCCTTACCAGGGTTTACGGTGCGGTCGTTACCCTTGAGCGATGGCATAACTCGGTTGAAAGCCGATGCGTGGCCAGGCATATCAATCTCGGGGATAACCTCGATGTGACGCTCTGCTGCATAGGCCACAATCTCGCGAATCTCATCCTGTGTATAGAACTTTGCAGGGGCCTTTGAATCAGAGTAGCAACCTATGCCGCCCACCTTGGTGAGTTCGGGGAATGCCTTAATCTCTACACGCCAGCCCTGGTCGTCAGAGAGATGCCAGTGGAAGCGGTTTAACTTGTAGCGGGCCATCATATCAAGCACCTGCTTTACTTCGTCCTTGCCGAAGAAGTGACGAGCCTCGTCGAGCATAAATCCACGCCACGAGAAGCGCGGGGCATCCTTTATCACGCCACAATACATTGTCTCCTCTTCAGCGAGTTGATTCAACGACTGGAGTGCATAGAAGCGTCCTGCATCGGACGATGCCTTGATGACGATACCGCTCTTTTTGATGTGGAGTTCGTATGCCTCGGCAGGCATATCCTTGGCCTTTACATACTTAATCATGTTAATCTTTGCCTTGTTGAATACCACATCGGTCATCTCGGCAGATTGGGGGTAGGGGATAATGTTTACAGCCTTGCAAGGCGTAATGCCAACAAAGGTAAGCAAAAGCCACGCTGTCAGCAGGGAAATGAATTTTAATTGCATAATGTTTTATTTAATTGTTATTTATTAGTAATAATTATTTCTTGGGTGCGTACTGCAACATCAAAGAGCCTCTGGGATTGTCAATTTTCAACGCTAAGCCCTCTGCAAGTTGTTTGCCTGTAGCCTCGCTGACCGAGCCGTCGTTGTCGTTACGCACCGTATATGTAAGGTCGGGATTGAGGCCTTTGAGGCGTACGGTAATCGTGCTATGTTGATTTTGGCTACGACGGAATGCCATAACAATACCCGTATTGTCTGACGGGCGGTTGAGTTGGTAGGCCAACCATACATTCTCGGCAGTGAGGTCGTTGATGCCCGTTAGCGGATAGTAATCCTCCATATAGTATGGGCGTAACTCCTTGAACTGCTTGATTGTGCGGTGCATATCGGCAAGCGAGCCGTTGCGTGATGCCACCTCCCAATTCGTTACCATTGCACTGCTCATACTTGAGCGGAAGTTATAGTGGTCGCCACCATAAACGCCTGTTCCGTGCAATGGGAGGAAGAAATTTAGACCATATGTGTGGCATTGGTAGCCGTTAACCTCTCCGTAGTTGTAATCGGTGCGCCACAACGGTAGGCTACGACTCATAGTCTCCAAATCGAGGCGACGACCGCCTGAAGCACAGTTGTCGATAATCATATTTGGGAAACGCTCCAAAAGATAATCCCAATATGCGTAGAGTCCCTCGATATGGCGAATTTCGCTGATACCTATGCGGTCGGGGGCATCGTTTGCAGCCCAATATCCGTTGATAGCCATATTGAAATCCTGGCGATAGTAGTCGATGCCATTCTCCTCAATCAAATCGCCAATGTATTTACACAACCAATCGAGTGCTTGCTTGTTACCGAGGTTGAAGAGCATATTTTCGCCTCTGCTGGGTAATGATAGCAACCATTCGGGATGTTCTTTGGCGAATTGAGTACCTTTGTAAACGCGCTCTGGCTCAAACCAAACCATAAACTTTGCGCCAATCTTGTGGGCTGCGTCCGATACGGGCTTTAGTCCATTGGGGAAACGTTCCTTGTCGACAGTCCAGTTGCCAACTTGATTATACCAAGTGCGACCTTCGAAGTTGGGGCCTCCGCTACCTGTGTACCAACCAGCGTCTAACCAAAATACCTCGGGTACAATGCCAAACTGCTTGTGACGGTTGATGAGTGCTACAGCGTAGTCTTCGGTCAAACAGCCGTACTCGTTGCAAGGCGATGGGTCGCCCCAGTCAAATCCTCCGCACAGAGGTGCGTGAGCATAGGCGTTATCGACTTTGTGGGTATGGTGTGCAAGCATAAAGCGACGGAAGGCGTTGTTTCCTGTCATAAAGTCTTCGCCCTGCCAAAAGAGCATAGCAATGCGCGGTGTGCGGATAGTCTCGTTAGGTAGTAGGTGTAAATCCATCTTTGCCATACCCGAATTGAGTGTAAGGCTCTTTTCGTCGTTCGCCGTCAGTGATGCGAACCACTCACCTGTCCAACCGATGGCTACTACTGCGCCAGTATTGTCGGGCGAAATTATATTAAAGAAGGGGTATGCCGATGTGTCCGACGAACGTCCGTGCGCTGGTTGCATAAGCAGACCGTTGCCAGCAGGAAGTTTGTCGAGTGTGGCCATAAAGTCTTGACGCACACCACAACTACCTTTGCAACTCAGGAGTTGGAATGGCTCTGCGTTTGCCGATTGCATAGTATAATCGGCGACCTTTACATCCTTAATCTGCGGTGTGTTGCTGTCGGATGTGTTGGTGAAGTATAATACCCACTCTACGGCATTGAACTCCTTGAAGCCGCTAATCTCGCATTTTACCTCAAGGCCTGTGGCGGGGTCGGTGTAGGTTGCCAAATATTTTACAACATTATCCTCTTCACACGGTTGAGCCTTTATGGTGTGCTTCCACTTGCGGATAAAGCCCGCAGAGTTTTTGTCGTTATAATTGAACGAAAATGGGGGTAGTTTGCCTTTGCCGAAAGATGTTGTAATCCACTTTTCGATATCCTGCGGAACTACGATTTTTTGCGAGGTTTGAGCCTCGGCTCGTTGCATCCACGTTCCTGTTATCGCTATCAGTACAACGAGGATAGATAATAGTTTTCTCATCGGTATATTGTTTATGTTTTTAGTCATAATTGGGCGGTTATTCAATCTTACCGTTTGCGGCATCGGGATTCTCATTGAGCCAACGGCGATATAGTTCGAAGAAAGTGGGGGCATCCAATAACTCTAATTGCGGAGCATCCTGTTTTATGTGTTCGATTATCTCCTTGTGCCAAGTGGGCGACTTTAGGATGTCGCGATACCAGCCGAATGGTGTGGGATTGCGGTAGAGCATATCCCAAACTATAAAGTCGGCATTCTCCTCGGGCGAACGCACCAAATCATCTCCCGAACGCAATATGGGCATATCGCCGAACAGACGTGTGCGAGGAGTCTTCTGCGGAACTATGCCGTTGGGACTGAACGAGGCGTAGCACTCTAAACCTTTGTCGTTGAGCGCAGGAGCGTGGCCGTCAATTACAAAACCTGTAATAGTGAGTCCCCACTTCTCGTAATAGGGGCGGCAATGGTTGGCCCACGCATCAAGTCCGTCGGGTAGGCCCGACTCGCGTGGCTCTTGCAACATTCCTGGCATCAAATAACCTGCACCGTTATCGGCAGCGGCAAAGTAGTCGTTGGGCGAAGCGGTGCGACGTACATAATCCATTACCATAGGCGCACGGCGTGCCAATACGGGGCTTATACACCACATTAATGGATACTCTCCACGTGCAGAGTCGCTCCATAAATATGGAAGTACGCTTGTAATCCACGACGAGGCGTCGTAGTCGCCAACGTAGAAGATGTAGAATTTGCGGCCGTCGATTTTAACCTTGCCTTGCTCATCGAGATATCCGCGACGGCGGAGGTCATCTTCGGTTACCCACTTCTGTGGATAAGACTCTTCTGTCGGGAAGTGTTGCCAAAATGATGCGTTGGCCATTGCTCCAAAACCTATGGCGTCGGCATCCTTAAAGGCGTTGTAACCGCTAATGATGCGGCTGAATTCCCACTCTGTCGCTACATCTTCGTGTTGGCCGTTAGCGTGCTTTGTGTATTTATAAGCCCACGCGGGGAAACCGCCTATGTGGCACATCTTTTCGCCTTTGTTGATTCGGTATGCCTCGCGCAACATCTCTATCAGTGTGTTGTAGTCGCAACCTATGCTCTGCTCTCGGTCATCCGTTGCGGATTCATCGGCCCAAGGCGAGAGGTCAAAGAAAAAGGCTCGTTTGCTGACAAAGAAGTCGTGATTCGTCAAGCAGTGGGCATTCATAGGGGCGGCCTGAGGCTTTTCTCTCCAATATTGGTCGAGATAGTATGCTCCGTACTCGCCACTGCAGCGGTTTGACTTCATATAGTTGTGGATAAACCAGATGTAGGGGTCATTCTTGAGTGAGCCCGTCGATTGGCGGTCTGTCTGCGGAATGATGCCTTTGCCTGTAAAGAGTGGGGTGCCGTCGGGATTGACGAGCCACACTTTGACATCTAATTTCGGGCCTTGATTAATTAGTCGGTCGTATAATGAGCCTTTGCGTTTGTCGTAACGTACGGCAACAAGATTTTCGATGCCCGCAACAGCCGATGCTACACACGAGGTGGAGGCAATGTTTGAATCATAAACAACGGCTCCGTCTATATGCTTGGCATATTGGCTGACAAGGTCCACTACATCGTCATACACGACTGTATCTCGTCCCGCGAGCCAACGCCCTTCCTGGCGGTAGTAGTTCCACCAAAAGCGGTCGGCCTCCATCATATGATTTTTGACGTAGTTGATATAGATGAGCGGCTTTTCGCGATTGACTATACCTTGCAATGTAGCGGTAGTATGCAATGCGTCCCACATATCGGTGACCTGCTCTTTGTTGTCGGGGGAGTAATCCCACATCGATGAGAAATCAATGTATGCAATAGGTTTTCTGTTTTGGTTTCCGCACGAAGAAAATGCGGATATAAAAAACAGAACTAAAATAAAAAGTCTGCGATTCATAGTTTAGTCAAAAATGTTCTCCACAAATATAGTTTTTTTATTGGAAAGTCGCTACCTTTGTTCAAGGATAATACTAAAAAAGCACAAATTATGGAGTTATTATATTTGGCGGTAATCGTAATATTGTTAATTGTTGGTGTCGTGTTGGCTCTATTATATGCCAAGCAGAAACAGCAAACTGTCATTACGCAGGAGCGTTTGTCGGTTGCTGAGCAGGCTTTGTTATCGGCAGATGTGGCAACTTCGGAGGCGCAGAAAGCCCAGGAAGCTTTGCGTGCGGAGTGCGAACGTGAGCGTATGGCTCGCGTGAAGGCCGAGACCGAACTCGAAGCCGAGCGTCGCACGTCAGCCGAGAAGGTGCGCCAGCAGGAGGAGTTCGAGAAGACGTTGCGAGAGCAGTTCAAGGCCCTCGCAGGTGATGTGTTAGGCGAGCAGAGCCGACGTTTCAAGGAGGAGAATCGTGAGTCGATGGATGTGATACTCAAGCCTTTCAAGGATAATATCAGCGAGTTTCGTCGTCGTGTAGAGGATATATATTCGCACCAGAATGAGCAGAATGGAGCCTTGAAGAATGAGTTGCATCGTTTGATGGATTTGAATGTGAAAATTACTACCGAAACGACTAATCTGACCAATGCCTTGAAGGGTAATTCCAAGGTGCAGGGAGATTGGGGTGAGATGATACTCGACACGATACTCGACAATTCGAAACTTATCAAAGGCGTACACTATTACACGCAACAGAATCTGAAGGGCGAGGAGGGTAATAATCTTCGTCCCGATGTGATTTTAAATCTACCCAATAAACGTCAGATAGTTATCGATTCAAAAGTATCGGTCAAGGCATATGTAAGGAGTGTTGAGGCAGAGACCGATGCGGAACGTAAAATGGCCATGGCGTCCCATATAGACTCTTTGCGTCAGCACGTTAAGGAGTTGAGTCGTAAGAAATATCAGGAATTGGTTGCATCACCCGATTTTGTGATTATGTTTGTGCCCAATGAGCCTGCTTTTTTGGATGCACTCAAGGAGGATAATGCGATTTGGAGTGATGCTTACAAGAGTAAGGTTATAATCTCGTCACCCACCAATCTGTTTGCTTTGTTGATGATTGTAAATGATTTGTGGCAACGTGATGACCAGAGTAAGAATCAAGCGGCCATTCTGGATAATGCTTTGAAATTGTATCGTCAGTTGGTTGATTTTACGACAGCATTGGAGGGCGTTGGTGTGGAACTCGACCAGGCGAAGGCAAAGTATGATGATGCCTATAAGCGTTTGCATACTGGTAATAACAATATTGTGCGATTGGGCGAGCGCCTGCGTAAGTTGAGTGCGACGACCGGGCCTAAACGTATGCCAAAGTCGTTGCTGGATAATTATGATGGTGCTTCGGAAGATGAAGCAATAGTTGAAGTGGAGAAACATAAAGAGCAGATAGACAATGAGTAAGACGGAAGTGTTTTGGCAGCGATTGGATGCTCTGCTGGAGCGTTCCGAGATAGTAATAGATAGACCTAAAGGGTCGCATCATCCACGCTTTCACGAGATTGTATATGCGTTGGATTATGGCTATTTGGACGGCACTACATCGGCCGATGGCGAGGGTGTTGATGTATGGTTGGGAAGTGAGCCCGAGCGCGGACTCAACGCTGTAATTTGTACGGTGGATTTAGATAAAGGTGATGCCGAGATGAAACTTATGGTAGGCTGCACCGAAGACGAGATGCGATATATAGAGGATTTTTATAACACTTGGCCCGATATGGGAGGATACATCATTAGGCGCGAGGAGTAAGATTTCTAAAAATATAACCTTATTTTCAACTATTAAGAACAAAAAAAACTATGAAAAAGATTTTATTCATTTCGCTTTTTTTGGCGTGCTGCGTGACAAGTAACGCATTTTCGCAAAATAGCAAAGGAGACTACACCCCTAAATCGCTGAAAGATTACATCGAAATGGGGTTTGTCAAAAAGAGCGACCTTAAAGATTCGCGCTACGCAGAGGAGTACAACTCCGACGCGGTGGTAATCTACGAGCAGCGATACATCTTTAACTATGCTCGCTACGGAACTAAATTCGATGTTTTGAAGGCTTTGAACACCAACGCCCGATATTTAGGCTCTCGCGTAAAGGTTATGCGCCAAATAAAGATTTTGGAGACCGACGGTTTGAAATATGGCAAAATCACGCTACAATATCCCAACGCCGTAAGCCCCACAACCGAGCAGGCAACCATACACTCCATTGCCGCCAACTCTTACACATTGGCGGGTAATAAGATGCAAAAACAGACACTCTCGGTTGACGATGTGACCCACAAACGCATCGACGACAAGACTATGCAAACCGAGATAAATATCCCCAATGTCGAGGTTGGTAGCATCATCGAATACACCTATGAAATAGACTATATCACTACCGAAATGAAGTACGACCACTCCTTTGCATTGGAGAGCGATTTGCCGATTATCGAGAGTGAATATATGGTACAATTCGACGAGCCGTGGTGGCAGATTGATTCTTACGGAGATTTTGGTTTTATTGCCGATGCACGCACAACCCGATTTATCGGTAGCATACCCAAAGACCCCGAAAATCTTTACACTCAACTCTCCGTCTCTGCGGCACGCCCATCGGGCAACAGAGCAAAGCGAGACTTTACACAGGTTGATGCCAAGCAGGTATTTTCTAACAAGCAGGATGGCTACATCACGATGGAGTCGGCACAGCCTTATGACTCATTCGAATGTAGTATGGTTACTTTCCGAGCATTGAACGTGCCAGCCCAAGCACCCAAATCAGGCGTAAGAATTACATATAAGCAGTAAAAATATAAAATATTAGTTGCAGAAATGCAAATGTTTGAGGAGGTACTACTTTGCTGCCTCCTCTTTGATTTTCTGGAGTTCGTACATACGGTCACGATAGCGTGCAGCGGCAAGGAAATCTAACGATTTGGCGGCTCGTTCCATATCCTTGCGGGCTTTGGCTATCAGCGCATCTACGTTCTGCGATTCGTATTGACGTTGAGCCTGATACTCCTTCTCTACGTCGGCTGCCGTCATATAGTGGTTATCGACAATCGGATATACAGTCATATCTTCAGGCTTTGCCTTGCTTGCGAGCAGTAGGCTTTGTCCCGTGCCACTCTTTTGGGCTTGGCGGGGGAGCATCTGATGCTCAAGATTATAGCGCACCTGCTTTTCGCGGCGGCGGTTGCTCTGCTCAATGGCTACACGCATCGAATCGGTGCATTGGTCGGCATAGAGAATCACTTGGCCGTTTGAATGGCGTGCTGCACGTCCTGCTATCTGCGTAATCGAACGCACGTTTCTCAAGAATCCCTCCTTGTCGGCATCCAATATAGCCACAAGTCCTACTTCGGGAAGGTCGAGACCTTCTCGCAAAAGGTTTACGCCAATTAGCACATCAAACATACCTGCCCGCAAATCCTCCAAAATCTGTACACGCTCAAGTGTGTCGACATCCGAGTGGATGTAACGGTTGCGGATGCCTACGCGGTCAAAATATTTCGACAACTCCTCGGCCATACGTTTGGTGATGGTAGTGACTAAAATCTTATCATCCACGCGCGCACGACGCTCAATCTCCTCAATCAGGTCGTCGATTTGATTCTCAGTAACGCGTACCTCCAATGGCGGGTCTACGAGCCCCGTAGGGCGTATAAGTTGCTCGGCGATAATGCCTTCGCTCTTGTCTAACTCAAAGTCGGTAGGGGTTGCACTGACGTAAATAGCCGTACCCATCAACGACTCAAACTCTTCGAAGCGCAACGGGCGGTTATCCTTTGCGGCGGGCAGACGGAAGCCGTATTCAACAAGATTCTCTTTGCGGGCACGGTCGCCACCATACATAGCGTGTACCTGCGGCAGAGTAACGTGGCTCTCGTCAATGACCATCAGATAATCCTCGGGGAAGTAGTCGAGCAGGCAGAAGGGGCGTGTGCCCTCGGCGCGCCCGTCAAAGTAACGGGAGTAGTTCTCGATGCCCGAGCAGTAGCCAAGTTCCTTAATCATCTCCAAGTCGTACTCCACGCGTTGCTTTATGCGTTGTGCCTCCATCTCGCGCCCCTGCTTCTCGTAGAACGAGATGCGCTCGCCGAGGTCGAGATATATCTGCTGCACGGCGGTGTTGATGCGCTCTTTTGTTGTGACGAATAGGTTTGCTGGGAATATCGTAACCTTGTCCAACGATTCATATCGCTGACCACTAACGGGGTCAATGAGGTGTATGGTGTCAATCTCGTTGTCGAAGAATGTTATACGGTAGCAGTTGTCGCCAAAGGCGGTCATTATATCTATCGTGTCGCCCTTTACGCGGAATGTGGCGGGTGTGAGTTCTCGCTCTGTACGAGTGTAGAGTGCCTCGACCAAACGATAGAGGAAATGTTTGTAACTCGCTTGCTGACCGACCTTTATTGTTATGGATGTGGCGTGGAAGTCGGCAGGGTTGCCAATACCATACAGACACGATACACTCGATACGACAATCACATCGCGACGGCCCGAAAGCAGAGCCGAAGTGGTGCTCAATCGCATCTTCTCAATCTCGTCGTTGATGGCGAGGTCTTTCTCGATGTAGGTGTCGGTCGTGGGCAGGTATGCCTCGGGCTGATAGTAGTCGTAGTACGAAACGAAATACTCTACGGCATTGTCGGGAAAGAAGTTCTTGAACTCGCCATAAAGTTGTGCCGCGAGGGTTTTGTTGTGGCTCAAAACGAGTGTCGGACGTTGCAACTTGTTGATTACGTTGGCCACCGTAAAGGTCTTTCCCGATCCCGTTACGCCCAATAACGTAGTATGTCGTGCGCCACTCTCGATTGAATCTACGAGTTGCGCAATAGCCTCGGGCTGGTCACCCGTAGGCGCATAATCTGACACCAATTTGAAATCCATACGACAAAGTTATCTATTTCTTCTCAATTCACGAAAAAAGCGGCAACAAATATGCTGCCGCCTATGGGTTTTTGCTTGTGAATAGTGTTTATTTCAGAATGGTATCCAATTCCTTGTAGAAATCTGGTTGCGCTCCGAGATATTCTTTATGGATTTTACCCTCTTTGTTGAGTATTATATATGTCGGGAACCCCTTGATGTCATACACATTTGTCAAATCCTTCTCTTCTGCGACACCTTTGGGATTTATTACATTAATCCACGGCAACTCCATATCCTTTACCATCTTTTCCCAAGCAGCCTCCTCCGAATCGTTAACGACGCCGACTACCTCAAACTTGCCGGCGTATTTCTGGTAATATTCCTTCAAGTGTGGCATACTTGCTATGCAGGGACCGCACCAAGTTGCCCAAAAGTCTAATACAACCCATTTGCCTCGTAATGAGGAGAGAGAGAATGTATTGCCATTGGTGTCGAAAAGAGTGAAATCGGGAGTGGCAGCGTCAGTGCCGACTACACCCATTCTATTGGTTGCCTCTTTCTGCTGCTTTTTAAGCCTTTTCTCTTTTTGAGTTTCGATGTTTTGAAATATTACGGAGAATGGAGAGTTGCGAACTTCATCGCTTATCAAATCTGCATACTCAATCATATCATCCAAAGAGCCTGTGCCCGAAAGTAGATATGCCGAGATAAGATGGTCGGGGTGCTGGCGTATATAATCTTGGCAGAGATGAGTCATATCTTCATCAATCTTTTGCTTTTGCTCGGTATATTGTTCGTATGGAATATCCTCGCTCTGTAATAGAGCCGATTGGATGAGTAACGGGTTGTATGAAGAGTGAATATTGCCCCAATCTTTGTTAAGTTGTGAGCCGCGAGCCGTAAAACTTGTAACAAAAAGCGAATCCATACGGGCTTTGAAACGTACGCGCTCATTGTCAAATCGAAATATGGTTATGTCGGAACATCCATAAAAACGACGTGTGCCACCCTCAATCTTTTGAACACCTTGAGCGGGATAGAATGTGTAAATAGCAGGCTCGTCGTAAGGTGTCGTGTATGTGATTTTGCCATTGTGCGCAACGAGTGTGTCGGTGTGCTGCTCGTTGTTATCAATAAGTGTTATGCGTAAGGCAATGGTGTTATTTGTAAGGCCTTCTATATGACCGCTAATAAGATTACGTGGGCCACAAGCCGAAAGCATAGACAAAATTGTAATAATGAAGAGAGATTTTTTCATTGTTTTGTTAATTGTATATTAATAGTAATACAAATATAGATATAAATTCTTAATGCCGAAAATTTTGGCAAGGTTTTATTCGAAATTATTTATTACTTATTAATATATTTTTGCTACCTTTGTACGATTATAGCCTTGTAATGACTGTATGATTGACCACGCTACTATAGATAGGATTTATGCTGCCGCCGATATTGTGGATATCGTTGGTGATTATGTTACGCTCAAACGTAAGGGCGCTAACTATCAGGCGTGTTGTCCGTTCCATAACGAGAAAACACCTTCGTTCGTGGTTTCACCTTCGAAGGGTATGTTTAAATGCTTTGGTTGTGGTAAGGGTGGTAATGCCGTTACATTCATTATGGAGCAGGAGAATGTAAATTACCCCGAGGCTCTCAAGATGGTGGCTAAACGCTACGGTATCGAGGTTGAGGAGCGAGAGCAGACCGAAGAGGAGGTACGTCGCAATAACGACCGCGAGAGTATGTTCGCTCTGAATAGTTGGGCGGCGGAATATTTCTCAAAATATCTGTTGGGTAATCCCGAAGGTAAGAGTATCGGTTTATCATATTTTGCTCAAAAGCGAGGTTTTACGGATGCTACAATCCGTAAATTCGGTCTCGGATTCTGTTCTGCCGAGGGTGATGCAATGTCGCAGGCTGCCTTGGCTGCAGGCTATAAGGAGGAGTTCTTGCTATCGACAGGTCTTTCGCTCAAGAGTGAGCGTGATGGGCGTCTGCGTGACAGATTCCGTGATAGGGTGATGTTCCCTGTGCATAATATCTCGGGCCGAGTAGTGGCCTTTGGTGGCCGTACGTTGCGTACAGATAAGTCTGTAGCAAAGTATCAAAACTCTCCCGAGAGTGAGATTTACAGCAAGAAACGAGAACTCTACGGCCTCTATTTTGCAAAGAAGGCTATCCAGCAGATGGATTTTGCCATTATGGTGGAGGGTTATACCGATGTGATTTCGATGCATCAGGCTGGTGTGGAGAATGTTGTAGCATCGTCGGGAACGTCGCTGACGGTGGAACAGATTCAACTCTTGCACCGCTTTACTCGCAATATAACTGTAATCTACGATGGCGATGCGGCAGGAATGAAGGCCTCGCTTCGTGGTATCGACCTTATCTTGAAGGAGGGTATGAATGTCCGTGTGGTGTTGTTGCCTACGGAAGATGACCCCGATTCGTTTGCCCGTAGCCATAGCGCAGATGAGGTGCAGAACTATATCCGCGAGAACGAGGAGGACTTCTTGACCTTCAAGGCCAAGTTGTTGCTGCGTGATGCTGGGCGAGACCCCATCAAACGAGCCGAGGTGATTCGCGATATGGTCGAGTCGATAATCCTTGTGCCGGATGCTATTCAGCGCTCGGTCTTTACAAAGGAGTGCGCCCGAATTATGGATGTCGATGAGAGTATGCTCATATCGGAGGTGGCTCGCAAACGTGCAGTACAGTCTGGCGATAGGGAGACTGAAGAGTTTATTCGCCGTGAGCAGGCCCGAATCCGTCACGAGCAGAAGGCAGCGGCTGGTAGTGCTGATGGCGCATCTATGATGCAGAAAAATATATCTGCGGGCAGTAGCGAGGAGGCATTGGAGCGAGAGATAATAAAGTATCTGCTTAAGTCGGGCCATAAGAATTTTGAGGTTAAGGAGCATTATGATATTATCTCGATAAACATAGCAGATGAGATATTCCGCAATTTGGATAAGGATAATATTGAGTTCTCAAATCGCATATACAATCAGTTGCTTGCGACCTATCGTGAGCATTGGTGCGAATTGGGTATCGGTGTTGAAGTGGGTGCGCAATACTTTGTAAATCATCCCGACCCCGAGGTGTGTAATGCGGCGGTTGATATCTTGACTTCGGATGATAATTACGTGCCGAGCAATATTTGGCAGCGTAAGGATGTGCACGTCGAGAGCGAGGAGGAGATACTGTCGACAGGTGTGCCGAAGGCTATTATGCTCTATCGCTCGAAGGTTGTTGAGCGAATGATTAAGGCGCAATTAGAGCGCTTGGCCGATACGTCACTCTCTGAGCAAGATGAGGCAGAGTGTATCAAGCAGTTGGATTTGCTCAATAAAGTTAAGGCCCAATTAGCCAAAGAGAGTCAGCGCTTGATTTTGTAGGTATAATGCCTGAGGAAGTAATGCTAATGTAAGATTCTAAAATAAAAAGAGATAGAGTCGGAGGCGTATATACATTGCTGCATATACCGTGTGCAAACAGAAAATAAACAGAAAGATGTGTAAAACATATTAAAGATAAAAGAATTAGTTACCTTTATCCGACTCTATCCGTTGATGTAAATGGCAAAAATAGTGCCACAGAAGGGCTGAAATGTGACATATCAGGCAAAGGGCGTACAGGGGGACAATGTCGGAGTAAACTGAAAAAGATATATGGCTGATTATAAGAATATAAATATCCGAAATAAACGCGCTACGTTTGACTACGAGATACTGGAGGAGTATATCGCAGGTGTTGTGCTGGTCGGAACGGAGATAAAGTCTATTCGTTTGGGTAAGGCTTCGCTGACGGAGAGTTATTGCTATTTCGACAACGGTGAGTTGTGGATACGAGGAATGAATGTGGCGGAGTATGGTTGGGGAACTTGCAACAATCACGCTCCTAAACGAGACAGAAAACTGCTGCTCAATCGCAAGGAACTCAATAAGTTGCAGCGAGTGTTGCAGGATAGGGGTTTGACAGTCGTAGGTTTGCGCCTGTTCATCAGTGAGAGAGGTTTTGCAAAGGTAGTTATTGGTTTGGCACGAGGTCGTAAGGCCTACGATAAGCGTGAGTATCTGAAGGAGAATGATGCCAAGCGTGAGATGGATAAAGCAATGAAACGATATAAATAGCCAACCCTAAATAGTAGAATTTATGAAGAGATTTTTCGTTGCTTTTATGGCGTTCTGGATGCTTGGATGTGCATCGCAAGAGACGTTTACGCTTTGGCAGTTGGAGTCACAGGTGGATACAATAGGCAACTCTTACGTTATTCGTACTGCTGGTGGAAAACTCATCGTTATGGATGGCGGTATGGCTGTCGAGAAGGATTATCTCCGCGGATTTATTGATGCTTTAGGTGGCGAGGTGTCGGCGTGGATTGTGTCGCATCCTCACGATGACCATATTAGTGCTTTGGTGGCTCTGCTGGAGAATCCGAATGGACTGAAAATAGGGAAAATATATCACTCGCGTTTTACAGAGGAGTTGATTGTTAGTGAATCCAATGAGGCCGCAGTGATAACGCGTAAATTTTACTCCTTGTTGGATAACGCAACGGATATAGAGGTTGTGGATTGTCATTGTGGCGATGAGTTCGAAATAGACGGTGTGAAATTCAAGGTGCTGTCGGAGAAAAATCCAGAATTGGCAAATGTCAATCCTTATAACAACTCTTGTCTTGTGCTGAAAATGTGGGATAAGCAAAAAACGTTTATATTCCTCGGTGATGCAGGCGTTGAGCAAGGTAAGAAGATTCTCAACTCGGAGTATGTTGCTGATTTGGAGAGCGATTATATGCAGATGGCACATCACGGCCAAAATGGATGCGATAAAGAGTTTTATGATGTGGCAAAGTTCCGTGCTTGCTTGTGGCCTTCGCCCAAATGGGTGTTTGATAATAACACGGGCGGCGGATTTAATACAGGTCATCTTAAAACCGTCGAAGTGCGCGGCTGGATGGACGAAAAGGGTATAATGGAGCACTATATCTCAAATGAGGGTTTAGTGCGTATTGATTAACTGCAATGTCAAGTGTAAAGGATAAGATAAAGGCTGTATTTTTCGATATTGATGGAACGCTCGTGAGTTTTACAACCCACGCTGTTCCCGAGTCGGCACGTCGTGCTATCGAGAAGTTACGCGAGCGAGGCATAAAAGTCTTTATTGCTACGGGCCGTCTGTTGCGCCATACCGAGGTGGTGAGCGATATCGAGGTGGATGGCTATATTACGGTGAATGGCAGTTACTGCCTTACCTCATCGGGCGAAGTGATTTTTGAGCAGGCTTTTCCAAAGGATGTTGTAGAGCGTATTTTCGCATTGGAGAAGGAGTATGGATTCCGAGCAGCGGTGATGACTCACGAAAATATATTTGTCGATTCGTTGTCAGGACGCCCCTCCGAGGTCGCTGATATGGTGCATATTACGCCCGTTGAGGCCGATTTGGATGAGATTGTGGCGACGCAGTCGGTGTTGCAGATGTGCCCATATATAAGCAAGGAGTTGGAGCAGAATATTATGCCTCTTTTGCCCGAATGTGTGTCGAGCCGATGGATTGATATGTTTATGGACTTAAATCTTAAAGGAATTGATAAATCGGTTGCAGCACGTCGCGTGATGGAGTATTATGGCTATACGCTTGATGAGGCTATGGCATTTGGTGATGGAGGTAATGATGTGACTATCGTGCGCGATGTGGGCGTTGGAGTTGCTATGGGTAATGCTTGCGAGGAGTTGAAGAGTGTAGCCGATTATATTACCGATTCGGTGGATGAGGATGGAATTGAGAATGCTTTGCTCCATTTTGGTTTGATTTGATAATTTTACATTTTAAGAAATGTCACTTATATTGTGTATTGAAACAGGAACAGATATCTGTTCCGTAGGCTTGGCTCGTGATGGAGAGTTGGTATCTCTGCGCGAGAGCGATGAGGGTCGCGACCACGCTAAAAATGTAGCAGTTTTTGTTGATGAATTACTACGCGAAAATGACGTGGCGGCTGAAGAGTTGTCGGCTGTTGCGGTAGGTATGGGCCCAGGCTCATATACGGGTTTGCGTATTGGTGTGTCGTTCGCCAAAGGTTTGTGCTATGGTTTGCAGATTCCACTTGTGGCAGTCGGCTCGTTGGATTCTTTGGTGCAGGTAGCACGTGAGGATTACGAGGCTGGTATCATAGATGTCGAACAATGGAATGATGCTGTACTTTGCCCTATGGTCGATGCTCGTCGTATGGAGGTCTATACGCAGATGTTCGATGCGAAGGGACAATCGCTGAATGAAGTTAAGGCAGAAATAATCGCAGAGGATAGTTTTGCAGAGTGGCGCAATGGGCGACCTTTCGTAATCTTTGGTAATGGAGCGGCGAAATGTCAAGAGGTGTTGACGGATGCAATATTGGTAAATGTAACACCTTCGGCCCGAGGTTTGGCGGCATTGGCGCATCAGCGTTTTGAGGCAGGTCAGACCGAAGATATTGCCTATTTCGAGCCTTTTTATTTGAAGGATTTTATAGTAATCCCGTCGAAGAAGAAACTTTTGTAAAGTGTAGTTTTTTTGATAATTAATAAAACTCTTATGCGTATTGTAAGTCTGTTGTTACTAGCGATGATGTCGTTGATGGCGGCCTGTTCATCGCCGTCGGAAGATGAGATGCCAAGATTGTCAATTTCGGCAGACGGTATTGATTTGTCGGGCTCGGCTCTAAACTTTCAGCAGAGTGCAGCATCTGTCAAGGTTGGTGTTAGCAGCAATTCGCAGTGGAGAGTCAGTTGTAGTGCGACGTGGGTTGAAGCCACACCTGCAGAGGGTAGTGGTAATGGCTCGTTTAGAGTGGCGGTGTCGAAAAGTTCGGTGTCACGTAGTGCAGTGGTGACGGTAAGTCTTGTTGGGAATGACAATATAAGACATTCGTTTGACGTTATTCAGCGAGTGTCGCAGACTTTGCCCGATACGCCAAATACGGAGCCTAATCAACCTGCTGGAACTGAAGATAATCCCGATGATGGACAAGATTCACCTGATGATGGAGGAGATGATTTGGGAGACGATGATGACAGTAACACCGATGACGGAACAACTACTCCACCCGATGAGCCTAATACACCCGAAGATGACGATGATACTCCTTCAGCAGATGAGCAGGGTGATTATTCGCTGATTGATGAATTGGATGAGTTGGGAGAAGGTCGCTATTACATCGGTGGTTATCAAAAAGGTACGTTGCATCTTGCAACGGGCGGTTTGACATCGGTAAATCATTGTAAGACTGCAGTATTTGAGTTTGGCACTGATGGCTCGCTTACATCGGACGAAACTGCGGCGGAAGTAGTGTTAGAGGCTGCGGCGGTGGAGAATGGCTATTATATTCGATTCGCAGATGATGGTTATCTGACTGCGAAAGCGTCGGGTGCAGGTAAATTGCAATTCTCTGGCGAGAAGTCGGAATATTGGCTCTATTCGGCTCACGAGGAGGGTGGTTTTGTTTTGCGCCAGAGTGGAGATATTGACGTAAAACTTATTATATCGCAAAATGCGCCGAGTGATGTCTTGCGTTCAATAGCAGGCGATGAGGATGCAAATGCGGTAATTTTCCTGAAGATTAATAATCCCCAATAATCAAAGTTGACAAGTCGAGGCAATAAGTTTGTTTGTGCATTGATGGTGGCTGTTCTGACTACTATCGTGTTGCCTTGTTTCGCCCAGCAACATTACGGGGTAATGTTCTATAATGTTGAAAATCTATTCGATACGATTAACGATACGGCTGTAGCCGATGAAGATATGCTGCCAAAAGCCGACAGAGCGTGGACTGTGGAGCGTTTTCATCAGAAGTTGAGCAATGTAGCACGTGTTATTGCTGAGTTGTCGGACGAGGACGTATTTCCCGCTGTTGTTGCGTTGGCCGAGGTGGAGAATCGTAAGGTGCTGGAGGATTTGGTCGCACAACCCCAGATATCGTCGGCCAATTATTCTATTTGTCACTTTGACTCCCCCGATGAGCGCGGAATAGATGTGGCAATGTTGTATCGTGCCGATATGTTCTCTGTCGAGGGGTGTCGTGCCATTAGGGCAAATGTGGAATCTGCTCCGAATTTGCAGACGCGAGATTTTCTGCTTGTGTGGGGCGTTATGGGTGGTGAAAAGATATTGTTTTGCGTGGTGCATCTCCCCTCGCGCATAGGTGGCGTAAGGCAGACGGAGCATCTGCGTATAGGCTGTGCCGAGCAGATTCGCGAAATTGTAGATTCTATTGCAATGGCTGATGCGGATAGGCGGATTGTGATTATGGGTGATATGAACGATAATCCCAGCGATAAAAGCATTCGTAAGGTGTTGGGCGCAAAGCCCGTCAGTCAGTTGGAGCAAGTCGCAGCGAGTGGGGCATTGTATAATTTAACATCGTTGAGTAGAGGTGGTTCGTCTGTATATGATGGTCGCTGGAACAGATTTGACAACATAATAGTCTCTGCCTATCTTCTTTCGTCGAGTGATGGATTGCGTGTCGTGATGCCAAAGCGTGGTACGAAAGGGTATTATGTGCAGCGGTTAAATTATCTGCTTGATGATAATGGCCAACCCAAGCCAACCTATCGTGGAAGTGACTATATAGGTGGCGTGAGCGACCATCTGCCGATAAAATTTCTATTGGAGAGGCAGTAAAAGTGCTTTCAGGTACGAGAAGTTGTCTCAACCAGACTTGTTCCTCCCTTTTTAACTTGATTATTAATAAAATGGCAGGTATAATTTGGAATAGAGTAAAATAATGACTATTTTTGACTGAATTTTAACTACTAATTCCAAACTGATATGAAATATAGTCGCTTATTTGTTTTCTGCGCCGCTTTGCTTGTTGGTATCGCTATGCAGAGTTGCTGTTGCAATGATGGTTGTGGTATCGAAGGTGAGGGTTACAAGTGGCAGAACGGAATGATTGTCTTCGACGAGCCTGCGCGTGTGGCTGGTCAGGAGTCTATGTTGGGTTTTGCTGCCGAACCTATCCCCGTAGTGCGTGTGGGATTTGTCGGTATAGGTATGCGCGGAAGTGCTGCCGTTCAGCGCTTTACACATTTGCAGGGTGTTGAGGTGAAGGGCTTGTGTGACCTCGTGCAGGAGAATATCGATAAGTGCCAAAAAATGCTGACCGATGCAGGTATGGCTGCGGCTGATGGTTATACCGGTGAGGAGGATTATAAGAAACTTTGTGAGCGAGATGATATTGACCTTATCTACGTTGCAACCGATTGTACAAATCACGTGAAGGTGGCCTTGTATGCTATGGAGCACGGTAAGCACGTTGCAGTTGAGGTGCCGGGTGCAATCACTCTCGACGAGTGTTGGGCTTTGGTCGATACTTCGGAGCGTACACGTCGCCACTGTATGATGTTGGAGAATTGTGTTTATGACTTCTTTGAATTGACAACAATGAATATGGCGCATCAAGGTGTATTTGGCGAAATCGTCCACGCCGAGGGCGCTTATATCCACAATTTGGAGCCTTATTGGGAGGGTAGTTACAAGAATTGGCGTATAAAGTTCAATCAGTCACATCGTGGTGATTTGTATCCGACACACGGTTTTGGCCCTATCTGTATGGCTTTGAATATGCACCGAGGTAATAAGATGACCTATCTTGTGTCGATTGATACAAAGTCGGTGAATGGTTTGGAAGTTGGTAAAAAACTTTTGGACGTAGATGAGTTCCTCAATGGCGACCATACTACGACTTTTATCAAGACCGAGTTGGGCCAGACAATCGATTTGCAATATGATGTATATAGCCCACGTCCTTATGACCGTCGTTATCAGTTGACAGGTACAAAGGGCTTTGCAAGTAAGTATCCTATCTCGGGTTATACATTTACCGAAGGTATGTTGAAGGAGGGTGTAGTACCCGAAGGCGCAACAGTCAATCCTCACGGCTTTGCATCTCAAGAGATTATGGCGGCCGCTATGGATGCCTATAAACATACTATTCATCAAGAGATTGAGGAGGTTGCCAAGAAGGTTGGCGGTCACGGTGGTATGGACTTCGTTATGGATTACCGTTTGATTTACTGTTTGCAGAATGGTCTTCCTTTGGACCAGGATGTATATGATGCTGCCGAGTGGTCTTGTATTACACACCTGTCAAGCGTTTCGCTCAAGCATAATAGTGTTCCTGTTGCAATACCCGACTTTACACGCGGTGATTGGAACAAGTTGGACGGTGTGACGTTCCATATGAAATAGATAATTGTCGCCACATAAGAAGAGTCGAATCGAGAAATATTTAATGAAATCTATAAATTAATAAAAACGTTATGAAATTAAATCGCTTATTTGTTTTGTGCGCCGCTATGCTTGTGGGCGTTTTGGCGCAGAGCTGCTGCTGCGATAGCGGTATCTCGGGTGAGAACTACAAGTTCGAGAATGGTATGATTGTCTTCGACGAGCCTGCGCGTGTGGCTGGTCAGGAGTCTATGTTGGGTTTTGCTGCTGACCCTATTCCCGTTGTACGAGTAGGTTTTGTTGGCTTGGGTCAGCGTGGACCGGGTGCAGTAAACCGTTTTACTCATATCGAGGGTGTTGAGATTAAGGGTTTGTGCGACATCGAGCAGAGCAATGTTGACAAGTGCCAGAAGATGCTTGCAAATGCTAATAAGCCTGAGGCTGGTAGTTATGTAGGCCCCGAAGCTTATAAGGAGTTGTGTGAGCGTGATGATGTAGACCTTATCTATATTGCAACAGACTGGATTCACCACGTGCCCATCGCATTGTATGCTATGGAGCACGGCAAGCACGTTGCTATCGAGGTTCCTGCTGCTATATCAGTAGAGGAGTGCTGGCAGTTGGTTGATACATCGGAGCGTACACGTCGCCACTGTATGATGTTGGAGAACTGCGTTTACGATTTCTTTGAGTTGACTTGTATGAATATGGCACATCAGGGCGTATTTGGCGAGATTCTGCACGCCGAGGGTGCTTATATCCACAACTTGTCAGATTATTGGGATAGTTATCACAGCAACTGGCGTTTAGATTTCAACCAGAAGCATCGTGGTGATGTATATGCTACTCACGGCTTTGGTCCCGTATGTATGGCATTGAACATCCACCGTGGTAACAAGTTGGAGTACTTGGTATGTATGGATACAAAGTCTGTAAACGGTTTGGAGAAGGCTGCTGCCAAGATGGGTTCTACAGAGTTCGCTAATGGTGACCACACATCTACACTTCTTAAGACTATCAAGGGCCAGACTATCGAGATTCAGCACAACGTATATACTCCGCGTCCCTACAACCGTTTGTATCAGTTGACAGGTTCAAAGGGCTTTGCTAACAAGTATCCTGTAACAGGCTTCACATTCACAGAGGGTATGTTGAAGGATGGTGTTATTCCCGAGGGTGCAACTCTCAATCCTCACGGCTTCGCTTCAAAGGAGATTGAGGATGCTGCGATGGCTGCTTACAAGCACCCCATCCACCAGGAGATTGAGGAGAAGGCTAAGACTGTAGGTGGTCACGGCGGTATGGACTTCGTTATGGACTACCGTTTGATTTACTGCTTGCAGAATGGTCTTCCTTTGGATCAGGATGTATATGATGCAGCAGAGTGGTCTTGCATCGGCGAGTTGTCAGCAGTTTCTGCAAAGCATAACAGTATGCCCGTTGCAGTGCCTGACTTTACTCGTGGTGATTGGAATAAGTTGGATGGCGTTAAGTTCCATACAAAATAATCCTTTTGGAGTAGATTTACGATGCGAGGTGGAGAGTTCCGCCTCGCATCTTTTTTTGAATGTTAATGCAAAATAATGCCGTTTTGCGATACAATATTAAATATTTATTCTTATATTTGCATTACAAACGAATTTGATATGATGCAGAATATACATAATTTGTGGTGGTGGCGCTCATTGACTATAATCGGACAATGACGTTTACCATATTATGTATTAATGCATTATATATTTTTAGATAAAAGCCATTGTTCACAGCAGAGAACGATGGTTTGTTTTTTTTGTTTGTGACAACGGAAGATAATATAGGAAATAAATATTTAGGTTATGAAAACGAAGAAGTTTGTTTTATCGGAGAGCCAAATGCCTACGGCGTGGTATAATATTGTGGCCGATATGCCCAATAAGCCGATGCCTGCGTTGGACCCTCAAACGAAGCAACCAGTGACAGAGGAGTCGCTATGTCGTATCTTTGGTGAGGAGTTGGTACGTCAGGAATTATCTACAGAGCGTTTTATCGAAATTCCAGAACAGGTGCAGGAACTCTATAAAATATGGCGTCCTACACCCGTTGTGAGAGCATATAACCTGGAGCGAATGTTGGATACGCCCGCCAAGATATATTTCAAGAACGAGGGTACTTCGCCCGCAGGCTCGCATAAGCCCAATACGGCTATTCCGCAGGCATATTACAATGCCAAGCAGGGTATAAAGTATTTGGCTACGGAGACAGGTGGCGGCCAATGGGGTAGTGCTATGTCGTTGGCGTGCCAATATTTCAATATTGACTTGCGTGTCTATATGGTACGCGTAAGTTGTGAGCAGAAACCCTATCGTCGTTTGTTGATGAATGCGTGGGGCGCAAATGTAATTCCTTCGCCAAGTATGACCACAGACTTTGGCCGTAAAGTGTTGGCCAAGGACCCCGATTGTTCGGGTAATTTGGGTATTGCTATCTCGGAGGCCGTGGAGAGTGCATTGCAGCACGGAGATACTACCCGTTACTGCTTGGGTAGTGTGATGAATCACGTCTTGTTGCATCAGACCATCATTGGCGAGGAGGCTATCCGTCAGATGGAGATGGCGGGTGATGAGCCCGACGTAGTTATCGGATGTTTTGGCGGTGGCTCAAACTTCGCGGGTATAGGTTTCCCGTTTATTCGTCGTAATTTGTGCGAAGGAAAAAAGACTCGCGTTGTGGCTGTTGAGCCTGCATCGTGTCCTAAACTTACGCGCGGAGAGTTCCAATATGATTATGGCGATACTGCAGGTATGACTCCGATGATGCCTATGTTTACACTCGGTCATACGTTCCAGCCTTCGGATATTCACGCAGGTGGTTTGCGCTATCACGGCGCTGGTCCTATTGTGAGCCAATTGTATAAGGATGGCTTGATGGAGGCGCAGTCGGTGCAGCAGTTGGAGACCTTCTCGGCGGGTATGTTGTTTGCCAATAGCGAGGGTATTATCCCAGCACCCGAATCGTGCCACGCTATTGCCGCTGCTATACGTGAGGCCAAGCAGGCTAAGGAGGAGGGCCGCGAGAAGACAATCTTGTTTAACCTCTCGGGAAATGGTATGATTGACCTGTATGCCTACGAGCAGTATTTCAATAACAACCTCGTTGACCACGAAGTGCCTCAGGAAGAGATTCGTCGTGCCGTAGATGAGTTGGAAAAGATTATAAAGTAGGACGGAGATTTCCCCAAAGGCAAATGAGGCTGTCGCAACTATGTTGGACAGCCTCATTGATTTTTATTCTAAAGATTCCTACTTACAGGCAATCTTCTCTACACGGCGGATGTGGCGACCACCCTCGAACTCGGTGTTGAGGAACTTCTCAACGATAGCCATAGCCTCGTCGTTTGAGATAAAACGTGCGGGCAAAACCACTACGTTGGCATCGTTGTGCTGACGAATTAACTCTGCTACAGTGTCGTTCCAGCACAAACCTGCGCGTACAGCCTGATGCTTGTTGAGTGTCATAGCCATACCCTCGCCAGAACCGCAAAGACCAATACCGCGCTTCAACTCACCATTCTCGATAGCCTCTGCCAAAGCGTGGCCAAAGTCGGGGTAGTCGATGCTCTCTTCAGAGTGAGTACCGAAATCGATTACTTCGTAACCCTTTGTAGAGAGATAACCTACCAAAAACTCCTTCATTTCATAACCTGCGTGGTCGCAGGCAATACCCAATTTTTTCATATAGTTGTTGTTTAATATTTTATTCTGCTACAAAAGTAGTAAATTTTCATAGTTTTTGCCTAATAATCGGGGCTATTTGTTTGCGAATAATTATTTTTGCAGCCGTGAAAACACTATTTATCATAATCGGGTTTCTCGCTTTGGGTTTAGGTATTGCAGGCATATTTTTACCTTTGCTACCTACCACGCCGTTGTTGTTACTTGCGGCGTGGTGTTTCGTGCGTAGTTCTCCGCGCCTTTATGAGTGGTTGTTGAATCATCCTCGCCTGGGAGAGTATATCCGTAATTTCAGAGAATACCGTGCCATACCTATGCGAGTAAAAGTAGTATCAGTCTCGATGGTGTGGCTTACAATCGGATTCTGCATAATTAAGGTTGTCGATGAGTGGTGGTGGGCACAAATCGCATTGTTCGTTCTTGCCATTGCCGTCACTTGGCATATACTCTCGTATGCTACGCTGAAGCGTTAGTTACGCTTGTTGAGTGCGCATCATCTTAAGCCATCGTTTGTAGCCCACTATGGCCAAAACGCAATACAGGGCATAAAGTCCTGCCGTCAGCGGAATGTCTTTATATACATATAATCCCACAGTAATCACATCCACCGCAAGCCATACGAGCCATTGCTCTACAAACTTACGCGAAAGCATCCAATAAGCCACGATACATAGAGCAGTAGTCATAGCATCCCAAAATGGTACGTTGCTGTCTGTAAAGGTGATTAATATGTAATATATTGCAGTGTGGAGTATAACGTATAACATCAGGATGTAGCCCCACATCCTCGCAGGAGTTGAACTGATGCCGGTGGTGGATTTGTCCTTGG
The DNA here is from genome assembly GCA_017546725.1 of Alistipes sp. Classification (GTDB taxonomy): domain Bacteria; phylum Bacteroidota; class Bacteroidia; order Bacteroidales; family Rikenellaceae; genus Alistipes. The sequence goes on from JAFYRX010000062.1 coordinate 26,609, forward strand.
ATTTTTGGAGGAAATTACCTCGTGCCCAGACTGCTAATCCATATAAGCCAGCAAGAATATAATATACCTGCATAGCACAATCGGCATAAAGGCCCGACTTGAAATAGAGTGCGCCGTGTACTATGGGCATAATTATGCCGACCACCCATAGCCAGATATTAGCCTTGTATTCTAAATACAAGTACAAAAGTCCAAGCGCAACGCCTACCACTTGCAGAATCAGTTTCCACTCCATAATTATATGTTTTTACGACTAAAATCTCACGCTAACATTTGCCAAAACGTGCAACATCGCTTGCGGGAAGTAATATGCCTCATCATAGCGTACCCCGTCCCACATATACGAATAACCATATCCGTTACTGCAATACTCCTGATTAAAGAGATTGTAAATGTTTAAGCCGAAAAGTACCTTCTTCTCCGAATGAGAGGGTAAGGTATAACCCAATTCAAGGTTTGTCACCGTATATGCATCGAGCGTCAATGCCTCAATCTCGTTGTTTGTGAAGTATTGTTTGCCGATGTGTTGAGTACGTAAAGTAGCCTCAAAACCTCGATGATGTACATCCAAGTAAGCCGAAGCGATAATGTTGGGTGAGTAGGCAATGGTCATATCGCCAAGATTCTCGCCGTAAGTGGGACTGTCGGCCAATAAATCGATATAGTTACGAATTTTGTTTTGGCTCCACGTTGCATTTCCACCCGCTGTGAGCCATTTGGTAATATTCCAAGCGGCAGCGACCTCTACGCCATAACGATAACTGTCGGGTACGTTTACGTTCAAGGCATCAGAACTGTCATTGACCATACCTGTCGGGATGAGTTGGTCCTTGTATTGCATATAATACAGGTTTAGGCCCAAACTAAATCTGTTGGATGAGTAGTTATAACCTGCCTCATAATCGATAAGCATCTCTGGCGATGGTTGCGTGTCATCATCCGCAAACATATAACGGTCTGTAAAGTCCGAACGAGTAGGCTCTTTTTGTGCTATTGCGGCTGAGATAAATATCGAGTTGCGAGAATCAAATTCGTAACTCAAACCGATGTGCGGATTCAAGAAATGATACTGTTTGTCAACGTCGATAGGCTGCATCTGCATTGTCTCCCAATCGAAGTTGTCGTTTACGCCCCACGCCTTGTAGTCAACGATGCGATACTGCAAGTCGGCATATAGGTTCAATCCCTTTGCTGGTTGCCACGCCATCTTTGCGAATACGTTAGCGTCGTGCTTTTTGACATCGTTATTGTACCAACGGCCTCCGATTTGATTGTTTTGCATACCATCTACCCAATCCAATTCACCCCAATGCGGGCAGGTGTAATAACTCCACGCTCCACCGAATAACAACGAGATGTTCTCGGCCTTGTAACTTGTCGTTAAGTTTACTCCTGCTGTGTGGTTGCGCATAATCTTATTGCGTATAATGTCGGCCTCGATGCTTGAGTCTGTGATTCCCAAATTACCATATTCCAACAATGTGCGGGCATCCTTGTATTGCTTGTAGTATCCGTAGCCGTAGGTATAGAAACCTGTTGTGTTGATGGCCCACAGGTCATTAAAACGGTGCGATATAATGAGTTGATTGTTGATTTGCAGATAGTTGTCCGTCTGGTCATCGTAATAATCAACGTGTGTGCCATCGGCCAAAACGTATGGGCCGTGTGACGTTTCATATTGTCCTTCGGTGTGGTAGCGACGTCCGTAGAGCGCCATCTCCTCTTTCGTAACACCCGTATATGTGAGGTTGGTTTTTGCTTTGCCGCCAAACGATATGAGTTTTATGGTTGTCTTGTCACCATAATGTGCACCTTGCAACATATAAGATTTGAGGTCTGTTGCACCGCGCTCAATATATCCGTCTGAGCCGATGTGCGACAAGCGTCCGTCTATCATCCATCCGCTTCCCATCAATCCTGAACTGATGCGTACTGCCTGCTTGTTAGTGTTGTAAGAGCCGTAAGAGAGCGAGGCTTCACCTTCGAAATCAGTCGTTGGGGCAGCCGTTGTCATACTTATTGCTCCACCAAAAGCGCCAGTTCCATTGGTCGATGTTCCTGCTCCACGCTGCACCTGCACATCGCCTATGGCTGATATCAGGTCTGGGGTGTCGTACCAATATGTGGAGTGAGAGTCGGGGTTGTTCAGCGACATACCGTTGAGCGTAACGTTCAATCGTGTGGCATCTGTACCTCGCAAGCGAATAGATGTGCCACCAATGCCTATTCCAGTTTCGTTTGTCGCGACTAACGAAGGCGTAAGAGCCAACATCGAAGGAATATCCAAGGCATAGTTGCTTTTCTGGATTTGTTCCTTCGAGATGTTGGAGTGTGCAATGGGTGTGGACTTTTGTGCGCGTGTGGCTACAACCTCGATGAGTTCTACATCATAGTGTCGTACAGAATCCTGTTCGTTGATTGTTTTTGCTTGATTTGACGATTGTGCTTGTGCGCCCACAAAAGTGACAGCGGCGGCGAGTGTCAAAAAAAACCTTTTCATAACTTTTAATTAATTTTTAATTAGTTAAAAACACGAAAAGGGGTATATGTGTCGATTACGCATATCCCGGTCTCGGCATTACCCGTATCCGGTACAATGGGTATAATCTCAGCCTGATAGTAAGGCACCCCTTATGAATATCGTGGGCAAAGATATGAAAATAATCCCATAATTGTACTCGTTGTAGCCTAAATATTTTGTGAGGATATCGCCGTGTGTAAAAATAACTACAAATAATTTTGTAGTTATAAAAATTAGTGCGTAATTTTACGAAAACTAACTCAATAAAACCTTTTCAATCTTATGAAACTAATTAAAACTCTATCTTTAATGGCCGCCTTGTGCGTAGGCTCTAACGCTATGGCTCAGGAGGCATTTAATGTCAGACTTGCACCTTCGCCCAATGGTAAGGTAACTGTCATTCCCGCTATTCCTGCAGATGGTATGGTTAAGGCTGGAACAGTTTTGAAGGTTATTGCAACTCCCAATGCAGGTTGGGTATTCGATAGCGGATTTCATCAGTCAGGATGGAGTCCCTATGTAGAATCGATGCTTCCTATCTTCGATGTTAAGGTTGATAAAAATATGACTATAGGTGCATCGTTTATGGAGGCGCATCGTGCCGATGGTTATCGTACGATTCAAGATGTTGTTTATGCAAAACCTGGCGTTAAACCTCTCAAATATGACGTGTTTATCCCTAACGGAGCGAAGAATCTCCCTGGTGTGATTATTATTCACGGAGGAGGTTGGTCTTCTAATACTGAGGATATTATGCGAGGTCTGGCTCGTGAACTAATCAACGATGGCAAATATGTCGTTTGCAGTATCGACTACCGCTGGATTAACAAGGGCGATGGCGATGAGACTCCTGTGACGATGGCTAATCTTATAGAGGATTGTTATGGCGCTATTCTGCATATTCAGGAGCACGCTGCTGATTATGGTATGGACGGCAGTCGTTTGGCTGTAACGGGCGATAGTGCAGGTGGTCACCTCTCGGCTGCGATGGCGACACTTGTTGAGCGCATCGGTGATGGCGGTTTCGGTGTGAAGGACGGTGTTTATGAGTTTAAACCAACTTATATGCCCGAAGGTATGACAACGGCACAGGCCCGCGAGAGCCTAAAGGCTATCAAGGCTGCAGCGCCGAGTTATGGCGTGTTTGATGTCGCTACATTGGGTAACTTTGTTCGTGACCTTTCGGATGAAGCAAAGAAGGCTGTTGCTCCCATTAATAATGTTCAGGATGCAAAGTCTCGCCCTGTGGCACAGTTCCAGGTTTTGGGTACACGCGACAATCTAATCAAGCCCGAGCCTTGTCAGGCTTATGTTAAGGCTTTGCAGGATAAGGGCCATAAGGCTGTATTGGTAATGGTTCAGGATGCAGGTCACGCATTCTTTGACTGGAAGCCCGACCAGCGCACAAAGGATACTTTTGCCAAATATGGTGTTCCTTATGCTAAACAGATGAAGGAGTTCTTCAACGAAGTATTCTATAAGTAATCAATAAATTACTTAAAATAAATAGGCTGCCGAACTTGCGAGTTGGCAGCCTATTTCTATAACTAATACTCCTTGTTTGGAGCAGGGGTGATATTGCCCAGTATGACGTGTCGCGAAGCACCCGTAGCCGAACAGATGTTTGAGGGGTAGCCGTGAAGTGTCTCGTTGCCCATAATGGCAAAAGCAATTGCCTCTTTTGCATCTGAAGAGAGTCCTATCTGCTCCTGCGTTGTGACCTCGACGCCAGGTAACTCATCTGCAAGCATACGTCGCAACGTAGCATTGTGGGCTCCACCGCCTCCCAAGACGGTACGTTTGATGGGCCATTTGGGGATTATGAAGCGACGATAGGCCTCTGCGATGGTACGTGCCGTGAATGCAGTGGCCGTAGCCACAAGGTCGGCAGGGGCGAGCGTACTCCAACGCTCAATAAGTGCTATGGTGTATTGCTCACCAAACATCTCACGGCCTGTACTTTTGGGTAGAGGCATCGAGATGTAGGGATGCGTCATAAGTTCTTGCAACATCTGCTCATTTACCGTTCCACTTGCTGCTACCAAACCACCCTCGTCGTATGGGCGAGAGTATAGTCGTTGCATAAGTTCGTCGATAATCATATTGCCAGGGCCCGTGTCAAAGGCGTATATGTCGGCCATATTTCCTGTCTCGGGCAGTACCGTTACGTTGCCTATGCCACCTATGTTTTGTAATGCCACATTCTCGTTGGGCGACGAGTAGAGTACAAACTCGCTATACGGCACCAGCGGAGCACCCTCGCCACCCGCAGCTATATCCATAGTGCGGAAGTTTGACACCACCTTTACCCCCGTCTCATAGGCAATGACCGCAGGCTCGCCAATCTGCAACGTCGAACGTGCAAAGTCGCCGTCGGGCTTTGGGATGTGCCATACGGTTTGGCCGTGAGAGGCGATGAAATCTACCTTCTCAATCGGGAAGTTGGCCTCGCGGCATACGCTCTTGGCAGCCTCTGCAAAGAGGTAGCCAAGTTTGAAATTCAGCGAACATAGCAAATCTACCGAGCCAGTTGATGGCTTTACTGCGCGTCTAATCTCCTGCTTTATCTGCTCGGGAATCTCGCACGTGGTAAATCCTATGAGCGTAACCTTTGTGGCTACGCCCCGGCCTTCGATATTAACCAATGCCGCATCAACTCCGTCGAGCGATGTGCCCGACATTATACCTATGGCATACATAACTTACCTAAGTTGGTTGTATAGTGTTTTACGCTCTACTTCAATTCGTTGGTGAACGAGTATGGACGGTCGGCTGTTGCTGTGCCTCGCTTCTGGTTGGGCTTTGCTGACATCGTTACATCCATCTTGCCACCACGCATAATCTCACTGTGAGTGATGTAGTTGCGTGTGTAATTCTTCTTGTTGAGTTTTAAATTGTCGATGTAGATATTCTCGTCACTGTTCTCGGGCGCATTAATCTCGAACGTCTTGCCGTTTTCGAGGTGGATTGTCGCCTTCTTGAACAACGGTGCACCCATCACATACTCATCCGATGCGGGGCATACGGGGTAGAATCCCAAAGCCGAGAATATGTACCAAGCCGAAGTCTGTCCATTATCCTCATCACCGCAGTAACCGTCGGGTGTGGGTGTGTAGAAACGGTTCATCACCTCGCGTACCCAATACTGTGCCTTCCAGGGTGCGCCAGCATAGTTGTAGAGGTAAATCATATGCTGTACGGGCTGGTTACCGTGAGCATAGTTACCCATATTCATTACAGTCATCTCGCGAATCTCGTGGATGGGGAAGCCGTAGTAACTGTCATCAAAGTGGGGAGGTACGGTGAATACCGAGTCAAGCATCTCGACGAATACATCGTCGCCACCCATAAGGTCGATAAGGCCCTGCGGGTCGTGGAATACCGACCAGGTGTAGTGCCAACTGTTACCTTCTGTGAAGGCATCGCCCCACTTCAATGGTGAGAACGGAGCCATAAACTTACCATCCTTGTTACGGCCACGCATCAGGTTTGTCTCCTTGTCGAATACGTTGCGATAGTTCAAAGCACGCTTTGCAAAGAGGTCAATCTCCTCCTGCGGGCGCTTTAACTCCTTTGCCAGGCGGTAGATACACCAGTCATCGTAGGCGTACTCCAATGTGCGGGCTGTATTCTCTTTGATTTTAACGTCGTAGGGTACATAACCCAACGTGTTGTAGTATTCGTGACCCAAACGGCCCGATGATGATACTTTGGGGTGTACGTTCTTTGTGCCGTGCAGGATACCCTCAAACATAGTCTGTGCATCATCCACCTTTACACCCTTGAGGTAGGCATCTGCCAATACCGAAGCCGAGTTGTTACCAATCATACATCCTCTATGACCTGGGCTTGACCACTCGGGGTAGAATCCGCTCTCGCGATATACATTTACAAAGCCCTCCTGCATCTTCTTGTTCTCCGAGGGATACAACATATTGAGCAATGGGAACAGACTGCGGAATGTATCCCAGAAACCTGTGCCAGTATAGAAGTAACCCTTCTCTACCTTGCCGTTGTGGGGGCTGTAGTGTACAACCTCGCCGTCGGCGTTGATTTCATGGTGCATTTGCGGGAAGAGAGTTGCACGATAGAGGCAAGAGTAGAATGTGCGGTATTGGTCAAGATTACCGCCCTCTACCTTGATGCGGCTCAACACATCGTTCCACGCTTTGCGGCCCTTCTCCTTAATCTCCTCCAATGAGTCGTTACCCAACTCCTTGAGGTTAAGGGCTGCCTGCTCGTGGCTGATGAACGATGATGCTACGCGGGCATTAACCTTCTCGCCCTTCTTTGTAGCAAAACCGATGACTGCACCCACGTGGTTCTCCTTCTGCTCGGTTGCACCCTTCTCGAGTTTGCCATTCACGAATGTGCCTACATACTCAAAAGGCTTGTCAAACTCCAATACAAAGTAATTCTTGAAATTGTTGGGAACGCCACCCGAGTTGCGTGTGGTGTAACCAATGATGCGGTTGTTGGCAGCATCTACCTTAATGTATGAGCCTTTGTCAAAAGCATCCACCACTACATAAGAGTCCTTCGACTCGGGGAATGTAAAGCGGAACATTGCAGCACGCTCAGTAGGCGAGAATTCCGTTACAACATCATACTCGGCAAGGTAAACCTTGTAGTAGTATGCCTTTACCTCCTCGCCCTTGTGGCCAAACCAACTTGCACGTTTTTCAGCGTCGAACTCTGGTGCACCCACAACGGGCATAATCGAGAACTGACCGTAGTCGTTAATCCACGGACTCGGCTGGTGAGTCTGCTTGAAACCGCAAATCTTCTGCTCGGTATAGACGTATGCCCAGCCGTTACCCATCTTGCCTGTCTGGGGAGTCCAGAAATTCATACCCCACGGACGGGCGATAGCAGGGTAGGTGTTACCTGTCGAGAAGGCGTGTACCGATTGTGTGCCTATCAACGGATTTACATAATCAACCGGCGAGAAGTCGCTCTCTTGAGCAATTGCCATAGCCGAAGCAACGAGTGCAAACAGCGAGAAAAGTAGTTTTTTCATTATAGGTTAGTTTTTTGTTATTTGATTATCGAATGAATGTTCCCTCCCATTGGGCGCGGTTGCCGCACGAGTCCTTCAGTGTCACCTTAACCTTGTGGCTCTTGCCGCCTTTGATGCCCTCCTCGTTGAGATTTATCGATATGCGTCCACTTGAATAATCTACGGGTACCCACTCTCCGTCGATTGTGACTGCGTAGGATGATATGCCAGAGAAGTTATCCGACAGGCGGAACGCTATTCTGTCACGACCTCGGCAGTCGGCTCCATCCTCAAACTGCGGACGTATGGTCGGCGGTGTGGTATCAGCCGCGAGGCAGTAGGTGCCAAATGTCGTAGTGCGCGACGTGAGTCGGTTGTGACGATACGAGCCACCCTGACTATATATGCGTCCGTCCTTACCCACCGATGCCATCACCACATAGGGCTGCAAAGCCTTCTCTACGGGCGTAGTAAATACCATCCCGATGCCCTTCTGTATCGGAGTAGAGTTCTCGTGTACGGTATATGCCGCCGAGAGTATGCGAACTGTAGAGTCGGGGTGGAATGGCTTTACGTCTGAGCGATGCATATCCAGTGCGATAGATTCGTATAACGAACCTTTGGGGATAACAACGCTGAACGTATCATCAACCTTTGCTGCAAAGTCGCGGTCGTGATATACGATGTGCGTGCCCTCCGTGAGCGAGCCCTTGAAACACTCGGCGTCGCTCTTACCGACAATCTCAAACGATAAGGTCGATGTGTTGTCACAATCATCCGTTGCGATGAATGTTATCTCGCGCTTCTGGTCGGCCTTGCAGGTCACTACGCCACGATTTCGCAATGTGGGGTAGAAGTAGTCCGTTCCGCCCTGCTTCGATGCTATGAGCATAACCTCGTTGCGTGAGTTGCGCTGCAGAGGGTAGTACGACACAGCGTTGCAGTAACGTGACAGCGAGAATGGGAAGCCGTCGTTGCGGTACTCAAAATAGGTCTCACCATCCACCTGTGCCTTGATGTTATACACTCCGTATGTGTTGGCGCAATCGTTCTTGCGGTCCGAAGTCTCCAAAATGAAATAACCCTTGCGACCCACCTTTATGGGGCTCTTCTGCGCTGTACGATATGTGTTGTTGTCAGCCTTGTTGACCGTATATGTTGCGAGTTTGCTATGGCAGGGTACTCCGCTCACGGTATCCACCTCCACATAATGCACCTTCATAATGTAGGGCGAGATATCATCTTTGGGCTTGACGATACCCGACGCTATGATGTTGAGTGTCTTCTGCGATGCAGTCTCACGCAGCTCATAATGCAGGTGCGGGCCGAGTGATGAGCCAGTGTTTCCCGACTTCGCAATCTCCTCGCCACGTCGTACGGGGAACTGGTCCTTGGCGCACTCCACATCTATGCGGCTGCTCTTGCGACGGTGTCGCTCGGCAAATACAAAATCCTCGATATCCTTGCGGAAACGAGACAGGTGACCATAAACCGAAGTCGTTCCGTTGGGGTGATTTACATAGAGAGCCCATCCATAACCCGAAGGCGAACGCATTACTCGACTCACATATCCGTCAGCCACCGCCACGACTGGTTTGCCCGTTACACCGTCGGTCTTGAAGTCAATGCCCGAGTGGAAGTGGTTTGAACGCATCTCGGCGAAGTTGGCAGAGTAGTAACCTACCACGTCTCGCAAAGGGTATGTGTAGTAATCTGCCGATAACTTTTGAGCAGAACTTTCGCTCGAGGTCAATATTGCAAAAACTGCTGTTAATATGAGTATTAATCGTCGCATTCTTTTATGTTGTTATTTCTCATTACTTCGTTTACGCTATCCATCACTTCATCCATCTCAAAACCGAGCGAAAGGGCGTAACGTATTAGTTTTGTTTTAAGTTGATACTCTGTATCGTATTTTATATGTTTAATTTTGGCTTGCAGTCTATCTTGCAGACGTTTTTTGTTGTCCGAAGGGGTTAGTTCTGCCAGAATTTCTGTTATAATATCATCGGCAATGCTTTTACGCTTCAGTGCGGTGGTGATTTTGTACTTTCCCCACGCACTTAATCGTATCTTTTCTCTGACAAAAGCCTCTGCATAACGTCTGTCATCAATAAATCGCTCGTTTATAAGTCTCTGCAATACTTCTTGTTGCTCGGTTTTACTGACTCCCCAATTTTGCATCAGTCGCAAAGCATCGCCCGACGAGCGTTCTGCTCGTGCACACAATCGCATAAGCGAAGCAAGGGCCTCATCGGCGGTCTTTTCTCGTTTTATTTTGGGGGTCTTTGGCAACATATCATTCTATCTCTACCAAATAAATCTTTGCGTACTTCTATGTGTGTGTATCCTTCCTCTTTTAACATATCGGTGCACTCTTTCGATAGTGGAGAGTGTATCTCAAACATCAAACATCCCTGCTCGCTCAATAATTCTTGTGCGGCCCTCGCTATAGCGCGATAAAACAACAATGGGTTATTGTCTTCGACAAAAAGTGCTATATGCGGCTCGTGGTGCGTGACGTTGATGTGCATCGCTTCACGCTCCGATAGAGGAATGTATGGCGGATTCGATACAATTATATCATATTTTTTACCTTGCAGGCCCTGCAAACCACCGAGTGCATCATCTTTTATAATCTCTACCCCGACGCCTATTGTCGCTGCATTTTCTTTTGCTAACGAAATAGCCTCATCGGATATGTCGGTAGCCGTAATAGTTGCGTTAGGTAAAAGTTTTGCGAGAGAAATGGCTATGCATCCACTTCCTGTGCAGATGTCGGCTATACGTGGCGATGTCATCGCTTTTGCTCTCTCTACGGCCCACATCACTAATTCTTCAGTCTCGGGGCGAGGAATCAATGCCCCCTCGCGAATTGCGAATTTAATACCGCAAAATTCACACTCTCCCGTAATGTATTGCGCAGGACGACCTGCCGCTAACTCTTTGGCCGTATGCTCTATATCGACTATCTCTATAGTTTCGTTTGGCTCAATGAGGAATTTTATCTCATCCACTCCGCTTTTATGTGCTGCAACGATACGTGCTATGCGTCGAGACTCCTCTGTGGAATATAAATCCCCCATCTGGGCGCATAGATAATTGATTATGTCAGCACGTGAGCCTCGCATTGCTATGCTCTCAATTTAAGGTCGGCCAAAGCAATCGCTACGGCTGATTCTACAACAACGGCTGCACGCAGAGTGATACATACATCGTGGCGGCCTTTGATTACCAATGGCTCAACTTTGTTACTCTCAAAATTGAAGGTTGCTTGCTCTTGTGCTATAGATGCTGTAGGCTTAATGGCGGCACGTACTACAATCTCATTACCGTTTGTAATGCCTCCGACGATACCTCCAGCATTGTTTGTAGCAGTCGTTCCACACTTGTCGATGATTGCATCGTTATGCTCCGAGCCATTCATTCTGGCGGCTTCGAATCCCTTGCCGAACTCCACACCCTTAACGGCTGGTACAGAGAATAATAAGTGAGCGATAAGACTCTCGGCAGAATCAAAGAAAGGCTCTCCTAATCCTGCCGTAATTCCTTTTGCACGACACTCTATAACTCCACCAACAGAATCTTGTGCTGTGCGGGCAGACTCTAATATCTCTGCAAATTTTGCTTTGTCTTGTGTGCCACCTATCTCTGTTATCTCGGTCGAGAACTCTGCCGCATTGCCCAAAATCTTCTTTGCAACAACACCCGCAGCAACCAATCCCAAAGTTATACGTCCCGAGAAGTGGCCTCCACCACGAGGGTCATTGTAACCATCCCACTTCTGCTGTGCTACAAGGTCAGCGTGAGAGGGACGTGGATGCTTTACCAAATTACGATAATCGCCCGATTGAGTATTCTCGTTTACGAACTCAATAGTCAAAGGTGAACCGGTCGTAAAACCATTATATACACCCGAAACGATATGCGGCAAATCGCTCTCCTTGCGGGGTGTTGTACCTGCGGCACCTGCTCGGCGACGGTCAAGGTCTGCACTGAAATCCGCTTCGCATAGGGCAATACCTGCTGGTACTCCGTCGATGCTTACACCGACCTGCTGGCCGTGCGATTCACCCCAGATGCTTACTCTGAATATTTGTCCCCAAGAGTTCATATTATCGTATTGTTATAGATTCCAAATCATCGAAAAATTCGGGATAACTCTTCTCTACACACTCTGCTGCCGTAATCTTTACGTCCCCCTTGCAACGCAGGGCAGATGCAGCCAACGACATTGCTATACGGTGGTCGTTATGGCTGAATACTTCGGCTGGCTGAATCTCGCCACCGCGAATCTTCATTACGTTATCCTCCGAGATATCTATTTCGATGCCCAATTTCTCATACTCCTGACGCAAAGTCTCGGCGCGGTCACTCTCCTTATGACGCAGGCGTGATGTGCCAATAATTCTACTCTCGCCCTCTGCTGCAGCGGCCAATGCAGCCAATGCAGGGAAAAGGTCGGGGGAATTTGTGGCGTCAAATTCAAACGCACGCAACTCGCGTTTCGAAATGGTTATTGCGTCGTGCTCTATGATGATGCCAGCGCCTGCTCGCTCCAATGCGTGACATATTGCAGTATCGGCCTGACGCGAAAGGGTAGATATGTTTTTAACGGTTACCTCTCCTGCAATGGCGCCTGCTACAAGCATCGTAGATGCTCCGCTCCAATCGCCCTCGATAGCAATGTCGGTAGCTATATATTTCTGTCGGCCCTCGATAAAGAACTCCGAGTAGTCGCCCTTGTTGTGCATAATCTCTACACCGAAACGCTGTGCTGTGTCTATTGTCATATCGATGTAAGGTGTTGATACGGCATCTTCGACATATAGCGTAGTGTCCTCCTCGGCCATAGGCAGAGCCAAAAGCAATCCTGTGATGAACTGTGAAGAGATGCTACCATCGACCTTCACCTCGCCACCGTGAATAGGTCCTTGAACCTCGATAGGCAAGAATCCTCCTCCGTCGCGCACCGTAACGCCCAATGTGCGTAATGGCTCAATCATCATCTCCATAGGACGGTAGAGCAATGTGCCTTCGCCTTGGATGTTGATAGGTGTTTTGCAGAGTGATGCGATTGGCGTGAATAGGCGTGTGGCCAATCCCGATTCGCCAACATAAAGCGTATTAGATGTGGGATTTAATCCTCCGTCGATAGCGATAGTACGCTCATCGATAAATGTTACTTTTGCGCCCAACGCCTCGATGCATTTCAAGGCCGAGCGTGTGTCTTTGCAAAATTCGATGTTACGCAATACGGTGCGTCCCTCGGCTAAAAGGGATAGGGCTATGGCACGTTGCGCATAACTTTTTGAACTCGGTGGAGTTATTGTGCCTTTGACACTCCCCAAGGAGACGGTTTTATCCATATATTATTATAATGTGGTTTCATTTTCTGCGACATCGTTTGTATGCGTTGTCGTTGGTTGCTCATCCTGCTCATTAATGGGCGTAAATGATTGCGGGCGGCGCAGAACGAAGTTCTTTCCGAGGTATACCTTACGCACCATCTCGTCATTGGCCAAATCTTCGGCGCTACCTGTCTTGAGAATCTTACCTTCATAGAGCAAATATGTACGGTCAGTAATGGCTAAAGTCTCATCAACATTGTGGTCGGTGATGATTACTCCGATATTTTTGTTCTTGAGCGTTGCGACGATGCTCTGGATATCCTCTACTGCGATAGGGTCTACACCTGCAAATGGCTCATCAAGCAGGATAAATGCAGGGTTGATGGCTACGGCGCGAGCAATCTCTGTACGACGACGCTCACCACCCGAAAGTTGAATACCCAAACTCTTGCGTACCTTTTGCAGACGGAACTCCTCAATGAGGGCCTCCACGCGCTCTCGCTGGTACTCCTTGCTGTAATCAGTCATCTCCAGCACAGCCTTGATATTATCCTCAACGCTCAAACGGCGGAATACCGATGCCTCCTGTGCCAAGTAACCGACACCCATCTGTGCTCGTCTATAAACGGGTTCTTTTGTCAATTCTGTAACCACGCCCTCGTCATTCTCAAGAAAGATTTGTCCCTCGTTGGGCTTGATAAGACCTACAATCATATAAAAGGTAGTAGTCTTGCCGGCTCCGTTGGGTCCTAACAAACCGACAATCTCTCCCTGCTTAACGTCGATGGTTACGTGGTTTACCACCGTACGAGATTTATATTTCTTTACAAGTTCGCTCGTATATAGACGCATAATCGATGAAATTTTTTACAAAGTTATTATTTTTTCCAAAAAAAGTTTTATCTTTGAATGAAAATTCACTCTTTAATGATGTTTGCGACTCGAGTAGCGCAGTTATTTAGTTGAACGATGGAGCAGGAACAGACGATTTTACACGAAAAATTAAAGGAGTACTTTGGTTTTACCTCGTTTAAAGGTAACCAGGAGGCCGTTATATGTAATCTACTTGCAGGCCGCGATACTTTTGTGTTGATGCCTACGGGTGGTGGTAAATCTCTTTGTTATCAGTTGCCTGCGATGTTGATGGATGGCGTTGCTATCATCATCTCTCCGCTTATTGCCTTGATGAAAAATCAGGTCGATGCTATGCGTACGTTCTCTACAGAGTCGGGTATTGCCCATTTCTTGAACTCATCACTCAATAAGGCTGCCATCAATCAGGTGCGCCAAGATGTATTGGATGGCAAAACCAAGTTGCTCTATTTTGCTCCTGAGTCACTGACAAAAGAGGATAATGTTGCTTTCCTGCGCAAGATTAAGATTTCGTTCTATGCCATTGACGAGGCGCACTGTATCTCGGAGTGGGGACACGACTTCCGTCCTGAGTATCGCCGTATCCGTCCTATCATTAACGATATTGGCCAGGCTCCGTTGATTGCTCTTACGGCTACCGCTACACCTAAGGTGCAGATGGATATTCAGAAAAATCTGGGTATGAGCGATGCAGTGGTGTTTAAGTCTTCGTTTAACCGTTCGAATCTTTTCTATGAGATTCGACCTAAACATAATGCAGAACACGATATTATTCGTTTTATCAAGCAACGTGCAGGCAAGAGTGGAATCATCTACTGTCTGAGCCGCAAGAAGGTTGAGGAGTTGGCCGAGTTGTTGGTGGCTAACGGCATCAAGGCGTTGGCTTATCACGCTGGTATGGATGCGCAGACCAGAGCCAATAATCAGGATGATTTCTTGATGGAGCGAGTGGATGTGATTGTTGCGACCATTGCTTTTGGTATGGGTATCGATAAGCCAGATGTGCGTTATGTTATCCATTACGATATTCCCAAGTCTTTGGAGGGTTATTATCAGGAGACAGGCCGTGCGGGCCGTGATGGTGGCGAAGGCCATTGCCTTACCTTTTATAGTTATAAGGATATCCAGAAGTTGGAGAAATTTATGCAGGGTAAGCCTCTTGCCGAGCAGGAAATTGGTAAGTTGCTCTTGCTGGAGACAGTCTCTTATGCCGAGAGTTCTATGTGTCGTCGCAAGACATTATTGCACTACTTTGGCGAAGAGTATGGCGATGGTAATTGTGGTTGCTGCGACAACTGTGTAAATCCCAAACCAAAGATTGATGCTCGCAAGGAGATGCAACTCGCTTTGCGTACTTTGCAGGCTATTGGCGATAAGTTTAAGACTGACCATCTGGCCGCTGTGCTTACGGGTAAGACTACGGCACAGGTCAAGAGTTACGGACATAATAAACTCCCGTTGTTTGGAGAGGGTGATGAGCACGATGCCAAGTTCTGGGGCGCAGTGATTCGTCACGGATTGATTATGGGCTTGATAGATAAGAGCATCGAGAACTATGGTCTTATCTCGGTCAATGACAAGGGCCTTGCATTCATTGAGAATCCTCAGCCCGTAACCATTACAGGTGACCATAACTACGACGAGGAGGAGCGTGATGAAGAGGCTGTAGCACAAATCGGTAAGGGTGGTGCTGCCGACGAGGAGTTGTTCGCTATGTTGAAGGATTTGCGCAAGAAAGTTGCGAAGAAACACGACCTGCCTCCGTTTGTTATTTTCCAAGACCCATCGCTGGAGGATATGTCTGTGCATTATCCCATCACGATTGAGGAGATGCAGAACATATCGGGTGTCGGTGCCGGTAAGGCCAAGAAGTTTGGCGAGGAGTTCGTGAAACTTATCAAGGCATACGTCGAGGAGAAGGATATCGTACGTCCGCAGGATATGGTCGTGAAGTCGGTAGCCAACAAGGCTGGTAATAAAATATTTATTATCCAATCTATCGACCGCAAGATGGATTTCGAGGATATTGCACGAGCCAAGAATCTCGACTTTGACGAGTTGCTTACCGAGATTGAGGGTATTGTAAATTCTGGAACGAAACTCGATATATCGTATTTCCTGAATAGTTATATGGACGATGATAAGGTCGAGGATATATACCTCTATTTCAAGGAGGATGCCGAGAGCGATTCGTTGGATGAGGCTATCGAGGAGTTGGGCTCTGATTATAGCGAGGAGGAGATTCGCCTTGTTCGTATCAAGTTCCTGTGTGAGGTTGGTAACTAATCAAGACTAAATATGCAGTATATCAAGTATGCGTTTTTGTGCCTGCTTTTAACGTTTGTTTGTAGCGTAGAGGGCCGTGCTACAAGTGGCGCTGTTCCGCTTGCTATATATCCGCAGCCATTATCGTGTGAGTTGTCTTTGACTGAATATACCCCCTTCGATAGGATTGTTGTGTGTGCCGAGGGTCACTCTTGGGTTGCGAAGCATCTCAAGTCGTGGTATGGCAAGTGTGCCCCGCAGGTGGTTGTTGATGATAATATTGCTAATGAGAGTGCCTTTGGCGACGAGGAGTACGAAATCATTATCGACAGTGAGGGCATCAAGGTCAGGGCCAGAAGCCTTCAGGCTGTACGTTATGCACTCTACACGTTGAGGCAGATTGCTATCCCGAGCCGAGGTACGGAGCAGGTCGAAGGGTGGATTGTGCCGCAGGGCCGAATCAAGGACAAGCCACAGATAGAGTTTCGTGGAGTACACATCTGCTGGTTTCGTGAGACAGAGCCGTGGGAGGTGGAGCGACAGATTCGTCTGGCTGCCTACTATAAGATGAACTATGCTGTCATAGAGTCTTGGGGCACATTCAAGAGCGATGTTGCACCGTGGTTTGGTTGGCCCGATGCCACTATGACCAAGCGCGAGATTAAGCGCCTGAAGGCCATTGCCGATGATTTGGGCATTACCCTCATACCGCAGATTAATGTATTTGGTCACGCCTCGCAGGCACGAGGCTATGCGGGCAAGCACGCGGCGTTGGATATTAATCCCAGGTATCAGCCTCTGTTTGAGCCGTTGGCGGGCTGGAATTGGTGTCTGTCAAATCCCGAGACACGAAAACTCCTGCAAGCACTAATCAAGGAGCGTTATGAAGCATTCGGATGCCCTCCTTATTTCCACATAGGTGGCGATGAGGCCCATCAGCCGAGTTGTCCCGATTGTGCGTCAAAACCCTATTCGCAACTCTTTTTGGAACATATCGAGGCTATAAATGAGACCATATCATCACTCGGCGCACGGACTATGATGTGGCACGATATGCTTATTGAGAGGGGTGATTCGCGCTGGCAGGGCTTTGTTGTCAATGGTAGTAAGGAGACTGCTGCTGGATTTTTGAAATTTCCCCGCGATATTATCATCTGCGACTGGTATTATGATGGAGCACAGTCGGCCTATCCGACTATAGATTATTTCAAGGAGCAGGGTTTCTCGGTGCTCTCTTGTCCGTGGAACAACACAGGTGGCATCATTGCGCAGAGCCGATATGCTCACAAATCGGGCATAATGGGAGTTTTGGGTACAACGTGGCACCACTATTTCGGAGGCTCACTCCCCAATATCTATTATACATTGGCAAATGCGATGTGGAATCCCGAGGCACATATCTCCACTTCGGTTAATGACTATATTCGCCAAATGGTGCATACCCACATCCGTCAAATAGGTTGGGATATGAAACTTAAAAATCCGCGTCACGCGGGAACTTATTACGAGGAGATTCCTCCTGAACCGTTTTTGAATAATTAGAATAGTTATGAATCAAGTTAGGGCAAAAAAGGCATTGGGCCAACACTTTTTGACAGACCTAAATATTGCCCGCAAGATATGTTTTTCGTTGTCAGGTGGTACAGCCGACTCACCTTCAAAGGTCTTGGAGGTTGGTTGTGGTATGGGTGTGCTCACGCAATTCTTGTTGCAGCGCGACGACGTGGTGACTTATGGTGCCGAGATTGATGGCGAGAGCGTGGAGTATCTTCACGAGCATTATCCCGACTTTGCTCCGCGATTGATTGAGGGCGACTTCCTGAAGATGGATTTGCGAGAGAGGTTTGGCGAAGAGGTGAAGGTGATTGGTAATTTCCCCTATAATATCTCGTCACAAATATTCTTTAAGATAATCGAAAATCGTGATATCGTTCCCGAGTGTGTCGGTATGATTCAGCGTGAGGTTGCTGTACGTATTGCCGAGCCGCCGGGCTCACGCGAGTACGGTATTTTGAGTGTTCTGTTGCAGGCGTGGTACGACATCGACTATCTCTTTACCGTTGGCGAGAAGGTCTTTAATCCGCCTCCAAAGGTAAAATCGGCAGTTATTCGCCTCAAGCGTAATGCTACAAAGACTTTGGGTTGCGACGAGGTTTTGTTCGTTAAGGTGGTTAAGGCTTCGTTTGGTCAGCGCCGTAAGATGTTGCGCAACTCGTTGCGTTCGGTGTTTGGTGATTTTGGTGGTGCGGAGCATCGTTTCTTTACCGAGCGTGCCGAAAAATTGTCGGTTGCCGATTTTGTCGAACTTACAAATTGGGTTGCTGAGAACCTGTAAATATCAACTTGGTAGAGTGCAATGAAACGGATATTTGTTTTGCTGCTTATTGGCTTGTTGGCGTTCGGGGTGGATGTCGAGGCTTCATCTCGCAAGGAGCGTGCACCCAAGAGCGGTGATGCTGGTTGGACCATAACTCAACTCGATGGCGATAAATTGGTGTGGTATAGTTTTCGTGGCGAGGAATTTGGTGCACAGCAGTTTGTTAATATTATTTCATTAGACCTTAATTGCAAGGATTATGAACTCGAATTTGTGGCGATAGATAGGTTAGATTCTCTGTCTAGTGTTGCAATGAGGCACGATGCCGTAGTGGCTATTAATGGAACATACGAGTGGGATGCTTCGTTTGTGAAAGTGGACGGTAAGGTCTTTTCTGAAATAACGTTGCCTGCGGACCATCTGCGATATTGGAAACACGAGGGCGCAGTTGCACGATGGTAAAAAGATAGAGATTGGATATGGTGATAAATCGTCGTATGCCAAAAGCAAGATGCCAAATATGCTCTCTTCGTCGCCTATGCTGATTGATAACTATAAACAGGTGGGTGCTACATTCGTGGGAGATATATCAAAACTTAACATTAGTAAATTGCCATCGGAGGATTATCGTCGTCACCAGAGTGTTCGTCACCCACGTACGGCGGTGGCGCTAACTCGCTCCAATCGACTGTTGCTAATTACCGTTGATGGTCGTTCGGTGAATAGTGCTGGTATGAGCGCCAAAGAACTGACTGAGTTTTTGGTAACGAGGTTTAATCCTCGCTACGCACTTAATATGGATGGAGGAGGCTCTACTACAATGTATATCAAGGGTAGTGGCGAATCACTCACCGATGTGATAAATTATCCCACTGATAACAGGCGTTATGACCACTATGGTCAGCGAAGGGTATCATCTCATATCCTTGTAAAACGCAAAGAATAAAATTACCAAATGTGGCTTTTATGAGGCTGCTTTGCGGATAAATGAAAATAATTACGGGGTGGTAGATTTTCTGCCACCCCGTAATTTAGTAATAGAGTTAATTTAATTAAAATCCCCTACTACAACAGTAACTAAATCATCTGTTGAGAGATAGCGTTGGGCCAAATTGCGCAACTCCTCGGGCGTAGTGGCACGTATTCGTTGCAGATGCTCCTGAATGTGCGAATTGTCGAATCCGCAGAGTATGTTCTCTGTTGTGACATCGGCAATGCCGAACGGTCCATCCAAAATGCGCATCAATTCGCCCGCCATAATATTCTTTACCAACGCCAACTCTTGCTCTGATATCTTGTCGTTTTGCAGACATTCTATCTCGAATGCAATCTGTCGCAGGGCATCTTCCGTAACCTCCTTGCCTGTTTGTGTGGCAAGTGCAAGATAACCAGTGTGCTGGAAATTGACCATTGCGCAAAATGCACCGTAAGTGTAGCCGTGTTGTTCGCGTAGGTTTTGCATAAGTCGAGAGCCGAAATAGCCTCCCAAAACGGTTGAGAGTACCTGCATCGGGATAAAATCCTCGTGGGTGCGAGGGAATAGTAGTCGGCCCATACGAATAGAGGACTGGACGGCTCCATCGTGCTGATGACGAATGTTGTGGCAAGTGTCAAACGGCGGTATGGCAATCTTCTGTGTAAGGATGCTTGAGTGTAATTGCACCGCTATTGATTCAATGCGAGCCAAAACCTCTGGGCTGATGTTGCCGCTGCACACTACAATGCACTCCTCGGCAGTGTAGCATCTGCGGTAATGTTCCTCGATATGCTCACGAGAGAGCGAATCGTATGCATCTTCGCTATATGATATTCCGTAGGGGTGACTCTTTCCGAATATGGCGTTTGCAAACTTTTCGCGGGCGATGGTCTCTACCTTACGACGCTCAATGGCGAGTTGCTGCTTGCGCTTGGCGGCGTATGTAGCAACTTCCTCTGCGGGGAATGTGGGGTGGAGTATCACCTGCTCAATCACTTCGGCTGTCTGCATAAAGAATTTTGAGAGCGAACAGAAAGTGATGTACGAGTAATCTCGGTCGATGTTTATGTCGAAATAAGAGCCGAAATAGTCTAATCGTTCGGCTATCTGCTGTGACGAGAGGTTGGCTGTACCTTCGGCCAGCATATTTGCTGTAGCCGAAGCCGTAAAAGGATGGCGCTGGGTTATGGTGCCTGCGTGAAATACAAATGACAGGCGCACAACCTCATACTCGGGGCAGTTTATGGCATATATCTTAGTGCCGTTGGCTACGTGGTGGCATACGGCTGCTGGAACATCTATTGTAGATGGTGTTGTCAGGGGTGGCTGCTTCATCTCTTTGCGCGATAGATTAATGTTGATGAATTCTCCTTGCGGAATGTTCGGTTAGCAAAGTTGGCAATGTCGTCAGCAGAGAGCGAACGATATATCTCGACCTCACGGTTGATTAGGGGGAGGTCGCCAATCATCTCGTAATAGCCCAAATTCATAGCCTTGTTCATTACGTTCAATTCGCCGAAAAGCGTATTGGCCTCAAACTTGTTTTTTACCTTTTCCAACTCATAAGAAGATATGTTGCCCTGTGTCAGGTTGTCCATCTCCTCCCAGAACGCCTGCTCGGCCTCCTCTTCGGTGGTAGATGGTAGCAGTTGTCCTGTAAAGACAAACAAACCGCAGTCTACGTCGCCCGTAATGTAGGCGTTGACCGATGCAAACTGACGCTTTACCTTGATGAGATGTTCATACAAGCGTGCTGAATCACCACCAGCCAAAATATCCGACGTGATATCTCCTAAGAAGAAGTCGCGCGATAGGCGGTTGCCCATCTTGAAGGCTATGGTTATGGTTGTGGCGGGTACGTCTCGTTCCACGATTTGTCGGCGAGCCTCATTTTGCGTAGGCTCGGCTGGTATTGCTGCTATGGGGCGTTGGTGGTCCTCAATGCCACCAAACCACTTCTCTGCCAATGCGAAGAACTCCTCCTCAGCCATATCGCCCGAGAATGAGAGTATGGCATTTGATGGCTGGTAGAATGTGTTATAGAAGTCGTGTATCTCCTCCAGCGAGGCCTGCTCGATATGTTCGGGCGTAAGACCGATGGTTGCCCAACGGTAGGGGTGTTGCTTGTAGGCTAACGCACGAAGCAACATATTTGCGTCGCCATAGGGTTGGTTTAGGTAACGCTGACGAAACTCCTCTATTACAACTTTTTTCTCGATTCGGCACGCCTCGTCGCTCAGGTTGAGTCCTGTCATACGGTCGCTCTCCAGCCACAAGGCGGTCTCGACGTTGGCTATAGGTAAGGTGATGTAAAAATCGGTATAATCGTTGTTGGTGAAAGCGTTGTTTTCGCCACAAGCCATCTGTATGGGGGTGTCGAAGTCGGGGACTTGATGCGTGCCACGAAACATCAGGTGCTCAAACAGATGGGCAAGTCCTGTGCGGTTGGGGTTTTCGTTGCGAGCCCCGACCTTGTAGAGTATGTTGACGGCTGCCATACGCGACGTTCGGTCACGGTTGGCTATTACCGATAAGCCGTTTGATAGAGTAGTTTTTTTGTATGTAATCATAACAAAGTAGTGGCCGATTAAATTCGTAGCCGATGCAAAATTATCGATTTTTTGTAAAAGTGATATTTTTTTATGGCAAATAAATGCTCTATGCGTAAAGAAAGCGGGTGCTGAAAGCAACTGTTATATGTTAAATTATTAACACTAAAAAAACTATGAATTTTTGTGAAAAAGTTATAACTTTGTCAAAATTTGGTTGGCAGATATCGTTGCCAACCGCATAAAACTAACATAAAACATAAAACTAATATAAAATTACTTTCACTATGTCAGAGAAGAAATTTATTACTTGTGATGGTAACTACGCAGCAGCGCATATCGCCTACAAATTTTCGGAGGTGGCTGCTATCTATCCCATCACACCCTCTTCGACTATGGCCGAGTATGTCGATGAGTGGGCTGCACAGGGCCAGAAGAATATGTTCGGCGAGACCGTTAAGGTCGTAGAGATGCAGTCAGAGGCTGGTGCAGCAGGTGCTGTTCACGGCTCATTGCAGAGTGGTGCATTGACTTCAACATTTACCGCTTCACAGGGTTTGTTGTTGATGATTCCCAATATGTATAAGATTGCTGGTGAGTTGCTCCCCGGTGTATTCCACGTATCGGCTCGTGCTTTGGCTGCACAGTCGTTGTCTATCTTTGGTGACCATCAGGATGTAATGGCTACTCGTCAGACAGGTTTTGCGATGTTGGCTACATCCTCAGTTCAGGAGGTTATGGATTTGGCGGGCGTTGCTCACATCGTGGCATTGAAGGCTCGTGTTCCTTTCTTGCACTTCTTCGACGGTTTCCGTACATCACACGAGATTCAGAAGGTTGAGATTATCGACGACGCTTCGTTGACATCTTTGCTCGACCGTGATGCTTTGAAGGCATTCCGTGCAGCTGCATTGAATCCTGCACACCCCGTAACTCGTGGTACTGCACAGAACCCCGATATCTATTTCCAGACTCGTGAGGCTTCAAATAAGTTCTACAACGCTGTTCCCGATATGGTTGCCGAGACTATGGCCAAGATTTCGGAGATTACAGGTCGTTGCTACAAGCCTTTCACATATTATGGTGCTGAGGATGCCGAGAACGTAATCGTTGCTATGGGCTCTGTAACTGAGACTATCAAGGAGACTATCGACTATTTGGCAACTCAAGGCAAGAAGGTGGGTCTTATTACAGTTCACCTCTATCGTCCCTTCTCAGAGAAGTATTTCTTCCAGGCAGTACCTGCATCAGTTAAGCGTGTATGCGTTTTGGACCGTACAAAGGAGCCTGGAGCAAACGGCGAGCCTTTGTATCTTGACGTAAAGGATATGTTCTACGGCAAGGAGAATCAGCCTTTGGTAATTGGTGGCCGCTATGGTCTTTCATCAAAGGATACAACTCCTGCACAGATTTTGGCCGTTGTTGAGAACTTGTTCGCAGCAGAGCCCAAGAACCACTTCACAGTAGGTATCAACGATGACGTGACTAACCTCTCGTTGCCCGTAGGTGAGGAGGTTGCATTGGCGCAGGCTGGTACTTTCGAGGCTTTGTTCTTCGGCTTGGGTGCCGACGGTACTGTAGGTGCTAACAAGAACTCTATCAAGATTATCGGTGGCTCGACAAACAAGTATTGTCAGGCTTACTTCTCATACGACTCAAAGAAGTCAGGTGGTTATACATCATCACACTTGCGTTTCGGCGACAGTCCGATTCGCTCGCCCTATTTGGTGACTACTCCCGACTTTGTGGCTTGCCACGTTCCGTCGTATGTCGATAAGTATGACGTTTTGAAGGGCTTGAAGAAGGGTGGCTCATTCCTCTTGAACTCTGTTCACGATGCCGCTACTACTTGTGATACATTGCCCGACCATATGAAGGTATATTTGGCAAAGAACAATATCAACTTCTACGTTATCAACGCTACAAAGATTGCTGC
>JAFYRX010000063.1 GCA_017546725.1 Alistipes sp.
GGTAAGACTGTTCATGTGTTGGTACTGTGTACCCCCGATAAGGAGGCTGAGGCTCAGGCGGCTGGTGCCGATTATGTAGGTTTGGACGAGTATGTAGATAAGATCAAGGCGGGTTGGACCGATGTAGATGTTATCATTTGTACTCCTAATGTTATGGGTAAGGTAGGTGCGCTCGGTCGTATCCTCGGTCCCCGTGGCTTGATGCCTAACCCCAAGACAGGTACTGTAACTATGGACATTGCTAAAGCCGTAGCAGAGGTTAAGGCCGGTAAGATTGACTTCAAGGTTGACAAGTACGGTATTATCCACACAGCGGTAGGTAAGGTCTCTTTCACTCCCGAGCAGATTGTAGAGAATGCTAAGGAGGTGATTAATACTATCATCAAGTTGAAGCCATCGGCAGCCAAGGGTACTTATGTATTGAGCATTTACCTTTCGACTACAATGAGTCCTGGCTTGCAGGTTGACCCCAAATCAGTAGAAACGAAGTAAAGAAGGAGGATATAAGAGATGACAAGAGAAGAAAAATTGGCCGTTATCAACGGTCTTGCAGAGCAACTCAATCAGTACCCTCACTTCTACATCACCAACATCGAGGCTTTGAATGCCGAGCAGACTGCTAGTTTGCGCCGCAAGTGCTTTGAGAACAATATCAAACTCGTAGTAGTTAAGAACACATTGTTCACAAAGGCTTTGGAGAAGGTAGAGAAGGCTGAGGCTGATTTGGTAAACGTATTGGAGGGTTCAACATCGATTATGTTCACCGAGACGGGAAAGGCTCCCGCCGTAGTAATCAAGGAGTTCCGCAAGACTTGCGACAAGCCCGTTTTGAAGGCTGCGTATGTTGAGGGCTGCGTTTACGTAGGTGACAATCAGATTGACACTCTGTGTAACATCAAGAGCCGCGAGGAGCTTATCGCCGACATCGTATCGTTGTTGCAGTCTCCGGCCAAGAATGTTATTTCTGCATTGCAGGGTAATGCAGGTCAGAAGATTGCCGGCATAGTTAAGGCACTCGAAGAAAGAAACAACTAATCAAACAAAAACAAAAAAAACTTAAAAAATTATACAACTATGGCAGATATTAAGGTATTGGCAGAGGAGTTGGTAAACTTGACTGTTAAGGAGGTAAACGAATTGGCTACTATCCTCAAGGAGGAGTACGGTATTGAGCCCGCTGCTGCTGCTGTTGCAGTTGCTGCTCCTGCTGCTGCAGGTGAGGCTGCTGCTGCTGAGAAGACATCTTTCGATGTAGTTTTGAAGAGCGCAGGTCAGGCTAAGCTTCAGGTAATTAAGGCCGTTAAGGAGGCTGCAGGTCTTTCATTGGGCGATGCTAAGGCATTGGTAGATGCTGCTCCTAAGGCTGTTAAGGAGGGCGTTTCTAAGGAGGAGGCTGAGGCTCTCAAGGCTGCTCTCGAGGAGGCTGGTGCTGAGGTTGAGTTGAAGTAATTTTACTCAATACGTTTCAGACAACTCAGGTATAGTGGCTTACACCGGTGTAAGCCCTATACCTTTTTATGGTCTAAAGCAATGGGAGTGCCGTTTGTGCTGTGCCCACGCTTTGGAAATTTTTATGCTCTCAATGTGTATTGTACTAACACTGAGGGCATTGTCGGGATTAACAGAGTCCCATTTTTATCGGGGTGCGCACCCCGTTGAGTACTCAAAATCTATAAAACTGATTTAAGATGTCCGCATCAAAACAACAACGAATTAGTTTCTCTACGCTTAAGAACAGGGTTCCTTATCCCGACTTGCTGGAGGTACAACTTAAATCATTCCGTGATTTCTTCCAGATGGACACTACGGCCGAGAATCGTAAGAACGAGGGCCTCTATAAAGTGTTCCAGGAGAATTTCCCCATCACAGATACCAGAAATAATTTTGTTCTGGAGTTCATCGACTACTATATCGACCCGCCTCGTTACTCTATCGAAGAGTGTTTGGAGCGTGGTTTGACTTACAGTGTTCCATTAAAAGCGAAACTTAAACTTTACTGTACTGATGACGAGCACGAGGATTTCGGCGAGGTAGTACAGGACGTATATTTCGGTACAATTCCCTATATGACCGAGCGCGGTACCTTCGTATTCAACGGTGCCGAGCGTGTAGTTGTTTCGCAGTTGCACCGTTCACCCGGTGTGTTCTTTGGTCAGAGCCTTCACACTAATGGTACAAAACTTTACTCAGCACGTATTATCCCCTTCAAGGGTTCGTGGATTGAGTTTGCTACCGACATCAACAATGTGATGTATGCTTACATTGACCGTAAGAAGAAGTTACCTTTGACTACATTGTTGCGCGCTATCGGTTTCGAGAGCGACCAGCAGATTTTGGAGATTTTCGACCTTGCTGACGAGGTAAAGGTTACAAAGTCAAACTTGAAGAAGGCCGTAGGTCGCAAGTTGGCTGCACGTATCTTGTCTGTATGGTTTGAGGATTTCGTAGACGAGGATACAGGTGAGGTAGTATCTATCGAGCGTAATAACGTTATCGTTGACCGTGAGGTAGAACTTACAGAAGAGCATATTGATGCTATTTTGGAGAGCGGCGCCAAGACTATTCTCTTGCACAAGGAGAATGCTCAGGGTATCGACTTCTCTATCATATACAACACCTTGCAGAAGGACCCGTGTAATTCCGAAAAGGAGGCCGTTGTCTATATCTATAGGCAGTTGCGCGCTTCGGAGCCACCAGATGAGGCTACGGCTCGTGACGTGATTGACAAACTCTTCTTCTCGGATAAGCGTTACGATTTGGGTCAGGTAGGTCGTTATCGTATCAACACCAAGTTGAACCTTGACACAGACCCCTCAATTCGTACACTGACACGTGAGGATATTATCGAGATTATCAAGTATTTGATTCAACTCATCAACTCGAAGGCTGAGGTGGACGATATCGACCACTTGTCAAACCGTCGTGTTCGCACCGTAGGTGAGCAGTTGGCAAATCAGTTCTCGGTAGGTTTCGTGCGTATGGCACGCACAATCCGCGAGCGTATGAATGTTCGTGATAACGAGGTATTTACGCCCGTAGATTTGATTAATGCCAAGACTTTGTCGAGCGTCGTTAACTCGTTCTTCGGTACGAGCCAGTTGTCGCAGTTTATGGACCAGATTAACCCTCTGGCCGAGATTACTCACAAACGTCGTTTGTCAGCCCTCGGTCCTGGTGGTTTGTCACGTGACCGTGCAGGTTTCGAGGTTCGAGACGTACACTACACTCACTATGGTCGTTTGTGTCCTATCGAGTCTCCTGAGGGTCCGAACATCGGTCTTATCTCGTCACTTTGCGTTTACGCGAAGATTTCGGATATGGGATTCATCGAGACTCCCTACCGTACAGTTGAGAACGGCAAGGTTGATATTGATAATTCACACATTAAATATTATTCGGCAGAGGCAGAGGATGGCCACATCGTAGCACAGTCTAACGAGCCGTTGGACGACGAGGGCAACTTCCTTAACCCTGACCGTATTAAGTCTCGTGAGGGTGCTGACTTCCCCGTGATTACAGCGCAGGATGTTACGTTGATGGACGTTGCTCCCAACCAGATTGCATCTATCGCGGCAAGCCTTATCCCCTTCTTGGAGCACGACGATGCTAACCGTGCGTTGATGGGTTCTAATATGATGCGCCAGGCAGTGCCTCTTATTACTTGTGAATCACCCATCGTAGGTACAGGTATCGAGAAGGATATGATTATCGACAGCCGCATCCAAATCGTTGCTGAGGGCGATGGTGAGGTTGTGTTTGCCGATGCAACGAAGATTCAGATTCGTTATGAGCGTACTGAGGAGGAGATTATCTGCTCGTTCGCTCCCGAAGTGACTACATACGAGTTGCCTCGTTACCGTCGTACCAACCAGAATACTACGGTTACGTTGAAGCCTACAGTTTTGACAGGCGACCACGTTACCAAGGGCCAGATTTTGACAGAGGGCTACTCTACTCAGAACGGCGAGTTGGCTTTGGGTCGCAACTTGAAGGTAGCGTTTATGCCCTGGAAGGGTTACAACTTCGAGGATGCTATCGTTATTTCGGAGCGTATCCAGCGTGAGGATATCTTCACATCAGTTCACGTTGACGAGTATATTATGGAGGTACGCGATACCAAGCGTGGTGTCGAGGAGTTGACCTCTGATATTCCTAATGTCAGCGAGGATGCTACTAAGGACTTGGATGCCAACGGTATTATCCGTATTGGTGCGCAGGTTCACCCCGGTGATATTCTTATCGGTAAGATTACACCGAAGGGTGAGAGCGATCCCTCTCCCGAGGAGAAGTTGTTGCGTGCTATCTTTGGTGACAAGGCTGGTGATGTTAAGGATGCTTCACTCAAGGCGCAGCCTTCATTGCACGGTGTTGTTATCGACACCAAACTCTACAGCCACGCACAGAAGGAGGGTAAGAAGAGCAAGGCAGCCGAGAGAGCACAGTTGGAGCAGGTTGACCAGAAGTTTGCCAAGGAGATTGCGGAGTTGACAAAGGTATTGACTTCGAAGTTGTGGCAGTTGGTTGATGGCAAGGTTGTAGCATCGGTTACTGATTACTTTGGAGTTGAGTTGTATGCTCCGGGTACCAAGTTCTCGCAGAAGATGTTGGAGGACATCGCTATGCGTGATATCGACGAGAAGACAGGCGTAGTAGCAGGTTACCTTAACTTGGGTACTTGCAAGTGGACTGGTGATGAGCACCTCGATTCACTTATCGCCGCTACTATCAATAACTACACTATCGAGTGGAAGAAGGCTGATGCTCGTATCAAGCGTGAGAAGTATAACCTCACAAATGGTGACGAACTTCCCACATCGGGTGTTATCCAGATGGCCAAAGTTTACATCGCCAAGAAACGTAAGTTGAAGGTAGGTGATAAGATGGCAGGTCGTCACGGTAACAAGGGTATCGTAGCGAAGGTTGTTCGCGATGAGGATATGCCCTTCTTGGAGGATGGTACTATCGTTGATATCTGCTTGAACCCGTTGGGTGTGCCTTCGCGTATGAACCTCGGTCAGATTTACGAGACTGTACTCGGTTGGGCAGGTAAGGAGTTGGGCTTGAAGTTCGCTACTCCTATCTTCGACGGTGCTTCATTGGAGCAGATTAACGAATACACTGCACAGGCAGGTGTACCTCGCAGCGGTCGTACATATTTGTACGATGGTGGTACAGGCGAGAAGTTCGACCAGCCGGCAACTGTAGGTGTTATCTATATGCTTAAGTTGGGCCATATGATTGACGATAAGATGCACGCCCGTTCTATCGGTCCGTACTCTCTTATCACGCAGCAGCCGTTGGGCGGTAAGGCTCAGTTTGGTGGTCAGCGTTTTGGTGAGATGGAGGTTTGGGCTTTGGAGGGCTTCGGTGCCGCCAACATCCTTCAGGAGATTCTTACCATCAAGTCTGACGACGTGATGGGCCGTGCTAAGGCTTATGAGGCTATCGTTAAGGGTGACAATTTGCCACGTCCGGGTGTTCCCGAGGCAATGAATGTATTGTTGCACGAGTTGCGTGGTTTGGCCTTGTCGGTTAAATTGGAGTAAAAGTAAGTAGGTATAATAACAGTAAAGAGATTTTTGTATTATGTCAATCAAAGATAATAAGCAACAACACGGTTACAGCCACATTTCGATTGGTTTGGCCTCTCCCGAGGAGATTTTGGCGCAGTCGAGTGGTGAGGTGCTGAAGCCGGAAACAATCAACTATCGTACCTACAAGCCCGAGCGCGATGGTCTGTTCTGCGAGCGTATTTTCGGTCCCGTAAAGGATTACGAGTGCCACTGCGGTAAGTATAAGCGTATCCGTTATAAGGGTATCGTCTGCGACCGTTGTGGTGTGGAGATTACCGAGAAGAAGGTGCGCCGAGAGCGTATGGGCCACATCTCGCTCGTAGTACCCGTAGTTCATATTTGGTATTTCCGTTCATTGCCTTCAAAGATTGGTTATCTGTTGGGTATTCCTACAAAGAAGTTGGAGTCAATCATCTATTACGAGCGTTACGTTGTGCTCAACGCAGGTCAGGCTGCTGAGCAGGGTATCGAGCGTTTGCAGACTTTGGCTGAGAAGGAGTACTTGGATGTTTTGGCCGCATTGCCGAAGGGTAACCAGGCATTGGATGACAATGACCCCAATAAGTTTGTAGCAAAGATGGGTGGTGAGGCCATCTATGAGTTGTTACAGCAGGTAGATTTGGACTCTATGTCGTATGCATTGCGTCACAAGGCATCGACAGAGACTTCACAGCAGCGTAAGAGCGAGGCTTTGAAGCAACTTAACGTTATCGAGTCGTTCCGTGCGTCGAATGGCCGTAACAAGCCCGAGTGGATGGTGTTGAACGTAATTCCCGTGACACCTCCCGAGTTGCGTCCTTTGGTGCCGCTGGATGGTGGTCGTTTCGCTACATCGGACTTGAACGATTTGTATCGTCGCGTTATTATTCGTAACAACCGTCTGAAGCGTCTTATTGAGATTAAGGCTCCCGAGGTGATTCTCCGAAACGAGAAGCGTATGTTGCAGGAGGCTGTCGATTCATTGTTTGACAACTCTCGTAAGAGCAACGCCGTTAAGAACGAGAGCAACCGTCCGTTAAAGTCACTCTCTGACTCTTTGAAGGGTAAGCAGGGTCGCTTCCGTCAGAACTTGCTCGGTAAGCGTGTTGACTACTCGGCTCGTTCGGTTATCGTCGTAGGTCCTGAACTTAAGATGCACGAGATGGGTATTCCGAAGGATATGGCGGCAGAGTTGTACAAGCCGTTTGTTATCCGTAAACTCATCGAGCGTGGTATCGTTAAGACTGTTAAGTCAGCAAAGAAAATTATCGATAGAAAAGACCCCGTTATCTGGGGCATCTTGGAGAACGTAATCAAGGGTCACCCAGTATTGATGAACCGTGCTCCGACCCTTCACCGTTTGGGTATTCAGGCCTTCCAGCCTAAACTCATCGAGGGTAAGGCAATGCAGTTGCACCCGTTGGCTTGTACTGCGTTTAACGCCGACTTCGACGGTGACCAGATGGCCGTGCACTTGCCGTTGGGCAATGCCGCTATCTTGGAGGCTCAAATCTTGATGTTGGGTTCTCACAACGTCCTCAACCCTGCTAACGGTGCACCTATTACCGTGCCTTCGCAGGATATGGTCTTGGGACTTTACTATATCACAAAGCCGCGTCCCGGTGTTAAGGGTGAGGGCTTGGTATTCTACGGTCCCGAAGAGGCAATTATCGCTTACAACGAGAAGCGTGCCGCTTTGCACGCAACTGTTAAGTGCGTAGTTCGCGATGTTGATGAGAATGGTAACGAGTTTGAGGAGTTGAAGGAGACAACTATCGGTCGTATCTTGTTCAACCAGGTTGTACCTTCAGAGGTTGGTTACATCAATACCGTATTGACCAAGAAGTCTTTGCGTGATATTATCGCCGTTGTCTTGAAGAAGGCGGGTGCCGACAAGGTAGCCAAGTTCTTGGATGATATTAAGAATATGGGTTACCGTATGGCATTCCAGGGTGGTTTGTCGTTTAACCTTGATGCTGTTGTGATTCCTGAGTCAAAGCAGGAGTTGGTACAGGAGGGTTACGATAAGGCCGACGCCATTATGGAGGACTATAATATGGGTCTTATCACCAACAACGAGCGTTACAACCAGATTATCGACGTTTGGACAAACATCAACAATA
>JAFYRX010000064.1 GCA_017546725.1 Alistipes sp.
CGAGTGACGGAGGAGTCTGTAACACAACCTCACTTTCCCAAATTAATCCACTTCGTGTCTTTTTCACCTTTTTAGCCGTAAAAAGGTGAGTAAAAAACGGCGCGGTGATAAATTTTAGGGGCTAACCGAATAAATTTCCTAAAACGGATGCATTCGCACTTTTACTTCGTGAAAAGGTCTCCGTTTTTTAACGGAAATTTCTCCGCTTATCCTTTTTCCTAAAATTCATCTGCCGCGGATAGGCTTCGCACGGTAATTTTTTATTTATCTTTCCTCTTTTATCTATTTCCTCCTCTAAGTTAGAGGAGGTGGCACTCGCCCCAAGCGAGTGACGAAGGAGTCTGTAAAACTTAAAACTCAATTTTGAATTTTGAATCTTGAATTTCTCAATCCTCAACCACCTCTTTGGTCTTTTTGGGGTCTTGCAGATTGATGCCACGTCGTTGCAACTCCTCGCGGATGGCGGCGTGGGTGGTCTTGCCATACAACTGCTCCTGCAAACGTATTGAGCGCTCACGCACCAACTGCACCTCACGCTCGACACGCGAATAACGCAGGTCGGCATACAAGGCCGTAAACATCACGAAGATGCTCACGAAACACATCACCGCGATGGCTATCAAGTAGGAGTAGTTGGCCTTGACGCTGCTCGTCACGAGGATATTACCCGAAAACAACTGCCAGAACAGACGTGAGCGGCGACGTTGCTTCTTCACGGCTTCGGCCTGCTCGCGCTCCTGCTCCTCACGCACCTGCTCCTTATCGGCCTCGATGTCTTCGTCGGCCTCGCCGCTCTGGATGCGCAACACCTCACGACGAACTCGGCGGCGGAACTCCTCGTCCTCAGCCAAGCGGCGCAACTCCTCCTCGGTTAGAGGATTAAATTCATCGTCTTGAGGTCTCATAACTTTGTTTACTTTTATTGAGTCAATTTAACGGCGGAATCTATCAATCCCTACTCTATAATTTTGCAGCGGCACGCAACTTTGCCGAGCGTGAACGGGGATTACGCTCCACCTCCTCGGGCGTGGGAACGACCACCTTGCGCGTAACAATCTCGAAGGGAGTCTGCGCACGACCAAAGAAGTCGCTCTCGACCTTACCCTCGAAGTTACCGCTACGCATAAAGTTCTTCACCAATCTATCCTCCAGCGAGTGGTATGATATAACCACCAGACGGCCACCCGGCTTGAGTAACTTGAGCGACTGCTCCAGAGCCATCTTCAGCGCCTCCATCTCGCCATTGACCTCGATGCGCAGAGCCTGAAAGAGTTTGGTCAGGAACTTCGACTCGTCACGCTTGGGGGTACAGGGCTTGACAGCCTCGACCAATTCGCGGGTAGTGGTGATGGGTTGCTGCTCGCGAGCACGGACAATGCACGAGGCTATCTTCCACGTTGTATCCAACTCGCCATACTCCTTGAAGATGCGGCCCAATGTCTCGGCATCGTAGTTATTGACCACATCGGCTGCGGTACGACCGCCACGCTGATTCATACGCATATCGAGCGGGCCATCGCCACGGAACGAGAAGCCTCGCTCGGCGGCATCGAAGTGGTGCGACGAGACACCCAAGTCGGCCAGCACGCCATCCACCTGCTCGACTCCACGCAGGCGCATAGCACCACGCAGAAAGCGGAAGTTGCTCTCGACATAGTTGAAACGCTCATCGTCGGGGGCATTGGCAAGCGTATCGCGGTCCTGGTCGAAGGAGTACAACTGCCCCTTGGGGCCCAACTTCGAGAGTATATGGCGCGAGTGTCCTCCACCGCCAAAGGTGAGGTCGCAATAGATGCCGTCGGGCTTGATGTCGAGCAACGAAACCGACTCCTCGAGGAGCACCGAAACGTGGTATGTATTGTCGTTTGAGGGCATATTCCTAATTATATTCCTTTTTTATATATAAATTTGGGGGTAAAGTTACAGATTTTGCCGCAAAACTCGGTAATAATATTCGGGATATTTATTAACAATTTCGAAAAAACAACTGTGGAGTGACGTTTTTATATTAACAGACTCCTCCGTCGCTAAAGCGACACCTCCTCTAACTTAGAGGAGGAATTATTTACCTATAAAGACTCTGTTGAGCGACGTAGAGAAACAAAAATTATCGCGCAAAAACCTATTGCAGCAAAAAGGAACGAAATTTTGAATTTTGAATTTTGAATTATGAATTTTTATCTCTATCTTTGTGCGCAACAAAAACCCGAAGAATTATGTCGTTCATAAATGAAAGGGTACAATCGATGGGCCTCACCTTCGATGATGTGTTGCTCGTACCCGCCTACTCAGAAGTTCTGCCGCGTACAGTCTCTACCGAGACCCGTTTTTCGCGCAATATCAAATTGAACATACCTATCGTCTCTGCCGCAATGGATACCGTTACGGAGGCTCCGTTGGCTATCGCATTGGCTCGTGAGGGAGGTATTGGTGTAATCCACAAGAATATGTCTATCGCCGAGCAGGCTGCGCACGTGCGTCGTGTAAAGCGTGCCGAGAGTGGTATGATATATGACCCCATCACTATCACCAAGGAGCAGACCGTAGGTGATGCGCTCAAACTTATGCACGACAACAAAATCGGCGGCATCCCCGTTGTCGATGAGCAGAATATGCTTATCGGTATCGTGACAAACCGCGACTTGCGTTTCCAGCGCGATATGGATTGCCTGATTGAGGAGGTGATGACCAAGGACAATATCATCACAACTCACTCTACAGAGTTGGAGAAGGCATCGGAGATTTTGCTCAAGAACAAAATCGAGAAGTTGCCCGTAGTGGATGACAACGGCAAACTCATCGGTTTGATTACTTATAAGGATATCACAAAGATTAAGGACCACCCCAACGCTTGCAAGGACTCGAAGGGTCGCTTGCGTGTAGCCGCAGGTGTGGGTATCACTCCCGACGTGTTGGACCGCGTGAAGGCTTTGGTTGCCGAGAGCGTAGATGCTATCGTATTGGATTCGGCTCACGGCCACTCAAAGAATATCATCACTACGCTGAAGAACGTGAAGGCTCACTACCCCGAGTTGGATGTTGTGGTAGGTAACATCGCTACAGCCGAGGCTGCCAAGATGTTGGTGGAGGCAGGTGCTGACGGTGTGAAGGTGGGTATCGGTCCAGGTTCAATCTGCACAACTCGTATTATCGCAGGTGTGGGTGTGCCTCAACTTACAGCAATCTACGACTGTGCATCGGCTATCAAGGGCAGCGGTGTTCCCGTAATCGCTGACGGTGGTTTGCGTTACTCGGGCGACTGCGTGAAGGCTTTGGCCGCAGGTGGCGATTGCGTGATGGTTGGCTCGATGTTTGCAGGCACCGAGGAGTCTCCTGGCGAGACTATTATATATAATGGCCGTAAGTTCAAGACTTACCGTGGTATGGGTTCTATCGACGCTATGAAGGCTGGTTCGAGTGACCGTTACTTCCAGGGTGGCGAGAAGAACGATATGAAACTCGTTCCCGAGGGTATCGTAGGTCGCGTACCGTTCAAGGGCTCATTGAGCGAGACTGTGTATCAGTTGGTAGGTGGTATCCGCGCAGGTATGGGTTACTGCGGAGCAAACACCATCGCTCTGTTGCAGCAGGCCAAGTTCGTACAGATTACATCGAACGGTGTGGTCGAGAATCACCCGCACGATATAACAATCACGCGTGAAACTCCTAACTACTCACGCGGAGAGTAAAACTTAAGGCTCGCCACGCACTCACGCGGGCGGGCCTTTTTTGACAAATCCACATATAGTGGATATAAATTAACGTCATTCCCCGGAGGGCGAAGCCCGACGATGGGAATCTACCTTATACTAAAATTGGAGTATGGAGAAGTCGTATGTCTATATGCTCACTAATCAAGATAACGATGTTCTCTACACGGGGGTGACGAGTAATTTATCACAACGCATTATGCAACATCGTGATAAACGATATGGCGGATTTACTGCTAAATATAATGTGACGAAGTTGGTCTATTTTGAGGAGTTGCCCTCTATTACCGACGCTATTTTTAGGGAGACACGTATTAAGCAATTACCTCGCCGAAGAAAGGATTTAATGATTGAGAGGATTAATCCTTTTTGGAAGGAGTTGATGCCATAAGGAGAGTAAACAGATTTGCTCCCTGTGGAATAAAAGGTTGATTCCCATCGTCGGCAACAAGTTGCCTCCGGGGAATGACGTAGTTGAATTTATTAAAAATTTAAAACTATACAAAGACAATGAAACAGGATATGATTGTTATTTTGGATTTGGGTAGCCACGAGAATACCGTGCTGGCCAGAGCCATCCGTGCATTGGGTGTTTACAGCGAGATTTACCCACACGACATCACTGCTGCAGAGTTGAAGGCTCTGCCCAACGTTAAGGGTGTAATCATCAATGGTGGCCCCAACAACGTAATCGACGGCGTGGAGATTGACGTTCTGCCCGAGATTTATGAGGCTGGATTCCCCGTAATGGCCGCTGGCCACGCAAAGGCATTGTGCGAGGTTAAGTTGGAGCAGTTCACCGACGACGAGGAGGCTATCAAGGCTGCCGTTAAGTCGTTCGTGTTCGACACTTGCAAGGCCGAGGCCAACTGGAATATGAAGAACTTCGTGAACGACCAGGTGGAACTTATCCGTCAGCAGGTGGGCGACAAGAAGGTGTTGTTGGCCTTGTCAGGCGGTGTGGATTCATCGGTTGTAGCAGCCCTCTTGTTGAAGGCTATCGGTAACAACCTCGTATGCGTTCACGTTAATCACGGTTTGATGCGTAAGGGCGAGTCGGAGGCTGTTGTAGAGGTATTCGGCAAGCAGTTGTGCGCCAACCTTGTATATGTTGACGCTACGGAGCGCTTCCTCACAAAGTTGGAGGGCGTTGAGGACCCCGAGCAGAAGCGTAAGATTATCGGTGGCGAGTTCATCCGCGTATTCGAGGAGGAGGCACGCAAGTTGGACGGCATCGACTTCTTGGGCCAGGGTACAATCTATCCCGACATCGTCGAGAGCGGTACAAAGACTGCCAAGATGGTGAAGTCACACCACAACGTAGGTGGTCTGCCCGAGGATATGAAGTTCGGCTTGGTAGAGCCTTTGAAGCAACTCTTCAAGGACGAGGTTCGTGCCTGCGGTGTAGAGTTGGGCTTGCCCTACGAGATGGTTTACCGTCAGCCGTTCCCCGGACCGGGCTTGGGCGTACGTTGCTTGGGCGCAATCACACGCGACCGTTTGGAGGCTGTTCGTGAGTCTGACGCTATCTTGCGCGAGGAGTTCGCAAAGGCAGGCTTGGACAAGAAGGTATGGCAGTACTTCACTGTAGTGCCCGACTTCAAGTCGGTAGGTGTGCGCAACAACGCACGTTCATACGACTGGCCTGTAATCATCCGCGCCGTGAACACTATCGACGCAATGACAGCCACCATCGAGCACATCGACTGGGAGATTTTGGACCGTATCACAAAGCGTATCTTGGACGAGGTTCCGACCGTCAACCGCGTATGCTACGATATGTCACCCAAACCCAGCGCCACAATCGAGTGGGAATAGTAATATCTTGAAAATAAGATAATTAAATCGGTTTCGAGAATCCTCGGGACCGATTTTTTATTTTTGAGTTTTGAGGGGAATGAAATATTATATTTCAATATAATTACCTATCTTTGCATTATGGAATCGACAATACTTCAAGGATTAAATAAGGCTCAATATGATGCGGTGGTGAACTACGAGAAGCCGTCGCTTATTATTGCGGGTGCGGGCTCGGGAAAGACGCGCGTGCTCACATCGCGCATTGCATATATGTTGGAGCAGGGCATAAAGCCCTGGAACATCTTGGCGCTGACCTTTACAAACAAGGCGGCCGAGCAGATGCGCTCACGCATCGAGCAGATGGTGGGCCCGACAGCACGACACATTCGTATGGGTACGTTTCACTCTGTATTTTCGCGCATCCTGCGTGAGAATGCCGAGCGCATAGGCTTTACGCAGAGTTACACCATCTATGAACCGTCGGATTGCAAGAACCTCATCAAGACAATCTGCAAGGAGATGGGCTTGGGTGACGACAAGTACAAGCCCACGAAGGTGCTTTCGCGCATCTCGTTTGCCAAGAACTGTTTGGTGACGCCAGGGGCCTATGTGGCAAACTCAACATACGCCACCGAGGATAGGCAGATGCAGATGCCACGCTTTGGTGAGATATATGTGGAGTACTGCCGTCGCTGCAAGCAGAACGGCTCAATGGATTTTGACGACCTGCTGTTGCAGACCAACATCCTGCTACGCGACTGCCCCGATGTGTTGGAGCAGTATCAGCGATTGTTTGAGTACATCCTGGTCGATGAGTATCAGGACACCAACTATGCGCAGTACATTATCATCCGCCGCCTATCGCAGTTGCACGGCCGTGTGTGCGTCGTGGGTGATGATGCGCAGAGTATCTACTCGTTCCGAGGGGCGAAAATCGAGAATATCCTCTCGTTCCGCAACGACTACCCGCAGGCCCTGACCTTCAAGTTGGAGCAGAACTATCGCTCGACGCAGACCATCGTAAATGCCGCCAACTCGGTAATCGAGCGCAACTCACGCCGTATGGACAAGAAGTGTTTCTCGGCAGGAGATGAGGGTGAGAAGATTCACATCGTACGCTCATACACCGACCGCGAGGAGGCTGACGACATAGCCAACGCTCTGCGTGACCGCATCCGCCAGACGGGTGATGGCTGGAACGAGGTG
Organism: Alistipes sp.; assembly: GCA_017546725.1. Lineage (GTDB taxonomy): Bacteria > Bacteroidota > Bacteroidia > Bacteroidales > Rikenellaceae > Alistipes. The sequence goes on from JAFYRX010000064.1 coordinate 6,717, forward strand.
GCCATACTCTACCGCACAAACAACCAATCGGCTGTGATGGAGACCGCCCTGCGCCGACGTGGCATCCCATATCGCATCTACAAGGGAAGTTCGTTCTACGACCACAAGGAGATACGCGATATGTTAGCCTACATACGCCTGATAATCAACCCCAAAGATGACGAGGCGCTGAAGCGCGTAATCAACTACCCCGCACGAGGCATAGGCGATACGACGGTTAGTCGCATCGAGCAGTTGGCGCGTGAGCGAGGTCAGTCGATGTGGGAGGCGATAGATGCCCTGGTGGCCGAGGCTGCCACGTTGGGTGACCCTATGCAGAAGACCATAGCCCGCAAGGTGACAGAGTTTGTAAACCTCATCCGCTCGTTGGGCGACGTACGCCGCGAGAAGGGGCTCTACGACTTCGGTTTGGAGGTGGCATCACGTTCGGGCATCCTGGCATCGTACCGTGCCGACAACACCCCCGAATCGACCAGTGCAGTGGACAACATCGAGGAGTTGTTGAACTCGATGCAACTCTTCACCGAGCAGTGCGAAGCCGAGATTCGTGCGGGCGAGCGTGAGGAGGAAAACAAGCCCACGATAGAGGAGTGGTTGCAGAATATTATGCTCCTGACCGATATGGACAACAAGGAGGAGGACGGCTCGGACGACAAGGTGACGTTGATGACCGTACACTCAGCCAAGGGATTGGAGTACAAATACATATACATAGTAGGTTGCGAGGAGCGATTGTTCCCCTCGGAGCGTGCTATGGAGTCTCCCGACGGCTTGGAGGAGGAGCGACGACTATTCTATGTAGCCCTCACACGCGCCAAGGCCGAGGCTACTTTATCCTACTGCGAGATGCGTTTCAAGTGGGGTAATATGGAGTTCTCGTCACCGAGCCGATTCTTGCAGGAGATTGACACGCAGTATGTGGACTGCGACGAAGATTTGCGCCGTCCGCAACGACGCAACACAGGCGATAGCGACTCCGACGGAGCACTTACTGGCCGTATGGGTAACTTCTCGCGCGGGGGATATGGTAACAGCGGCTACGGAGGTAATGGTTATGGTTCACGCGGAGCGGGCAGCAGCATAGGAGGCGGAGCAAGTCGCAACGCCAAAGGCAATACCGCCATCGAGGAGTTGCGCCAGCGATTCGACTACCGCTTCAAGCAGCAGCGTGATGAGCGTGCAGCAGGTGTAAAGCAAGCACCCGACCCACGTCTTGTACAGCAACCCGTCGCAACTCGTTCTACCGAGGGTATGCGCCGCATAACTCCCTCTGCATCAGGCAGTGCAGCACCGCTGGGCCCCTGCGCCTATGAGGTGGGCAACCGAGTGGAGCACCCGAAGTTCGGAGTCGGAATCGTGGCCCGCATAGAGCAGATGGCCGAGGATTATAAATTGGTGGTGGACTTCGGGCAGTACGGCGAAAAGACGCTGTTGGCAAAGTTTGCAAAACTGACGAAGTTGTAGAGAGCGGGAGTTTTTGAATTCAAAATGCAAAATTGACAGACTCCTCCGTCACTCGCTACGCGAGTGCCACCTCCTCTAACGCAAGAGGAGGAATTTGTTGGACTCCCAATATTAGAGACTCCAATCATCACTCACTAATGTTCGTGATGTGGAGTGACGTGAAAGGCAAAATATTCACGTGCGTCAGCCTAATCGCAGCAGATGAATTTTAGGAAATAGGATAAGCGGAGAAATTTCCGTTAAAAAACGGAGAATTTTTCACGTAGTAAAAACGCGAAGGCGTCCGTTTTAGGAAATTTGTTCGGTTAGCCCCTAAAATTTATCACTGCGCCGCTTTTTAACCCACCACAAGGGTGGCTTTTCCTCCTCGCGGCTCGGCAAAGTATGTAAACATTCTCTGCTCTCGCTCCGCAGCGTCGGTTGTCTCACCTTTTTACGGCTAAAAAGGTGAAAAAGAGAGAAAAATGGAGGTGGATATAATTGCCTAAATTGTGATTGGTATCAGTTAAGCAATTACTTAAAAGGTAGATTCCAATCATTTTCGCAAGGGTGATATTAATGTATCAACAATGCCTACATTGCGAAAATGTGGAATGACGTTTTTTATTTAAGATTACAGACTCCTCCGTCACTCGCCGAGCGAGTGCCACCACCTCTAACGCAAGAGGAGGAATTTATTAAAGATAACAGATTATATTTACAAAAATATGACTACCAAAGAGCGATACGAAGGCGTTATCGGATACTTCCAGCAGGCGATGCCCGTAGCCGAGAGCGAACTCAACTACAGCAACCCATTTGAGTTGCTGGTGGCGGTGATTCTATCGGCGCAATGTACCGACAAACGTGTCAATATGACTACGCCCGCGCTCTTTGAGGCATACCCCACGCCACAGGCTATGGCAGAGGCTACGACAGAGGATATCCTGCACTATATCAAGAGTATATCATACCCCAATAACAAAGCCAAACACCTGGCAGCAATGGCACGTATGCTGTGCGACGAGTTCGGTGGCGAGGTGCCATCTGACCTCCAGGAGTTGCAACGTCTGCCCGGTGTAGGACGCAAGACGGCAAACGTCGTAGGCGCTGTAATCTGGCAAAAAGAGGTGATGCCAGTCGATACTCACGTCTTCCGTGTGGCGGCACGCATAGGACTCACACGAGGTGCAAAGACACCCCTGCAGACCGAGTTGCAGTTGGAGAAAAACATCCCCTCGCATCTGCTCCCCATAGCACATCATTGGCTGATTTTGCACGGCCGTTATGTCTGCACAGCACGCTCACCAAAGTGCGCAGAATGTGGCATAAAGGAGTGGTGCAGGCATTTTTCTACGGAAAAAGCGGAAAATTAAATAAAGAATCACTATATTTGAGGGTTGTATTTAACTGATTATTAATTTAACACTAACTTATATTATGAAAACAAACTTTTTGCGTATGGCCTCAAATATGATTCTTGGCCTTACAAAAACTGCTCTTATCGTTGCGTTGGCAGTCGCTACACCTATGCTGACTGCGTGTACGAAGGATAATACCGACAACAAAGAGACTCCCAAACCAAAGCCCACGCCCGAGGCAGGTTTCACATATACGGGCGGTGACCAGACCTGCACTGCAGCAGAGTCTACTATCAGTTTCTCATTCTCGACAACTGCAGGCTTCGTTCTCGACACCGATAAGACTAACATCGTGGAGTTCCTTACTCCCGAGCAGTCTTCTTCAGGCGGTACATTCAACTCTACAGTAAAAGTTAAGAAAAACGAGTCAAGAGAAGAGCGTAAAGCAAACATCTACATCACCGTTAGCGGTGGCGAGCGCGAATTGTTGCTCACCATTACACAGAAAGGTGCTACTATGAATGAGATTGAAGACGAGGTGTTGGCTTATGTAGACAAGCGTTTGCAGGAGGAGTATTACTGGTTGGAGGAGTACAACGAGAAGCGTTCTACATTTGACCCCACACTCGCCGCTGACGAGTATCTCGACGAGTCGTTGCTCTCATTGACTACAAATATTGCAGATGGTGGTTACGACTATCGTGGCAACCGTTACATCTACTCTTACATCTATGCCCTCGACGCTGCTTCAGCACAGGCTGGCACACGTGCATCATCGGTATCGGGTTACGGTATTATGATGAGCGGCAACTATTGGGCGCTGAACAATCAGGGTACAGAGTTCGGTATTGTTATCGAGCACGTTTATCCCGACTCACCTGCCGAGAAGGCTGGCCTGAATCGTGGTAATATCATTGCAAAGTACAACGGTAAGGCTATCACTGCCAACAACCTCAATGAGGCTTGGGCTGATTTGCATTACTCGCTCTCAAGCAACATTACAGTAAGCATCTTCGATTTGGCGGAACAGAAGATTACCGAGACCAAGACAATCAGTACAGGCTCTTATAAGGAGAATCCCGTAGCAGCATCTATGGTACTTGAACTTGAGGATGGACCTAAGGTGGGTTATTTGAGTTACCTCGGATTTGAGAGCGCCTTCGACAGCGAACTTATCGACGCTATGCGTTCGTTGAAGGACAACGGTGCCGAGGAGATGGTTCTCGACTTGCGTCTCAATGGCGGTGGCTCGGTGAACTCAAGTACAATCTTGGGTAGTATGTTGCTCGATGCATCGTACAACGACCAGACTTACGCTATATTGGCTCGTAACGCGGCTAACAAGAAGGCCAACACAACTTGTAAAATCACATCATCATACAACGGTCAGTCATTGCCCCGCTTGGGCATCAAGCGCCTCTATGTAATCACAACTGACAACACCGCTTCAGCAAGTGAGATGGTAATCTCGGGCTTGCGTGGCTTGGATGTTGAGGTTATCTTGATTGGTACTACAACCGAGGGTAAGAACTGCGGTATGGATGTAACTCAAATCACTCGCAAGGGTGTGACTTATGAGTATGCTCCCATCACATTTATGAACTTCAACGCCAAGAGTTACGAGCAGTATCTGGCTGGTCAGCCCTACTTCGACTATCCCGACGGTATCGAGGCAGACTGCGATATGGAGTATTATGCTGTTAATGCCAAGGACAATACTGTAAAGGCGTTGGCTAATTATTATCCTATGCCGTTGGAGCCTTGGGGTGAGGCAAGTATGGATGTGGCCTTGATTGAGGCTTTGATGCAGATTCAGGGCAAGTCACTCTTGACCTTTACATCAGCAAATGCTCACAAAGAGATTAACTTGCAGCCCGCACACAAACTCGCCAATATGACTCGCGCAGGTGAGATTGAGTTGCCCACATTGGAGCGTAAGTTCAAGGGTGGTGCTACACTCACCGAGGAGGAGCGTATAGCATTCGATTCGCAGGCTTACAAATAGTTTAGAAAACATAATCGCTATTTTATGAATAGTCGAAACATAAAGAACACTATGTTACTGCTGGCCGTTGCTATGTGCATCGCGCCGGCAGCGGCATTTTCTGCGGAGGGCGATAAGACATCGGCCCCCGTACTCATCACACTTGCCGACAACAAGACAGAGACCTATACGGTCAATCACGGCCCCTACCTTCAGGGCGTGACCTACGATGGTGCTACGGTTGTCTTCACCACCTCGCACAAGGGATTCTCGAAGGTTGAACTTCGCAAAAAGGGCAGTAGCGAGGTGCGCCTGTGCGACAGCCGTAAGGATGGTCTTATTATGGCCGACAATACGCACAATGTAATCCACCTGCTGGATTTGGAGCCCGCTACGGAGTACGAATACCGCATTGTATCGACTCAAGTAAAGGATTTCCAGCCCTATAAGGTCACCTTTGGCGAGAAATATACTTCGCCCTGGTACTCGTTCCGCACATTCGACCCCAAAGCCAAGGAGTTTACCTTCGTTGCAATGAACGACATCCACGACGACAGTAAGAAGTGCGCCGATTTGCTCGACCTGCAACCTATGGACGAGGCGCAGATGGTATTCTACATCGGCGACATTATGAGTTACTACAACCGCGAGGGCCAGCCCTACTCAAGTTTCATCGATGTGTCGGTGGAGCGTTTCGCAAAGAATAAGCCCTTTGCCGTAGTGCGTGGTAACCACGAGACTCGCGGTAATATGGCCCGCAGTTACGATGAGTATATACACAACACCCGCGACGGCAAGTATTACGGCGTATATTACTGCGGCGATACGGCTGTCATTATGTTGGACAGTGGCGAAGATAAGTTGGATTCGCACGAGGTATATGCAGGCTTTACGGCCTTTGACGAGTATCGCCTGGAGCAGGTGGAGTGGCTCAAGCAGGTAATCAAGAGCAAGGAGTTCCGCAAGGCCAAGCACCGCATCATCCTGCTTCACATACCGCCCGCAGTGGAGGCTATGAAGGAGCGTCAGGAGAAGGTTGTAACCTCTATGCTGGAGTGGCACGGCAATGAGCATTGGGGCGAGATTTTGTTCCCCGCATTGAAGGGCACACGCATCGACCTGATGATTTCGGCGCATATGCACCAGCACCTCTACTTCCCGACGCATAAGGGCGTACACGACTTCCCGATTGTGGTGAACGACAATGTGAGTTCGATGCTCGTGCGCTGCAACGAGGAGGGCATCAGCCTCAAGATTACCAACCGCAAGGGTGAAGTAACCTTTGATGAGAAATTTTAATTCAAAATTACAGACTCCTCCGTCACTCGCACAGCGAGTGCCACCTCCTCTGACTCAGAGGAGGAATTAATTAAACAACATTGATGTCATTACGAGGAGGACTTTAGTCCGACGTGGTAATCCCCCACGTTCCTCGATGCAGGAGATTGCCACGGCTTGTACCAAGCCTCGCAATGACAGGCACAAAATAGTTTAGAGACTCCAATCAAAATCGACAAACGATTTTGTGGAGTGACGTAAATAAAAAATTCTCCCTCTAAGTTAGAGGGAGTACCCGAAGGGGGAGGGAGTGTGTAATTAGAAATTAAAATTGAGAGATATGCCTATCTGTAAGATTAGGTTTTGAGTTAAGTAAGATATTATGAAGTTAGAGCAAGAGAAAATAGATGCACTTCGTCTTTTGGTGGAGACCGAGCCGAAGAACATAGTAATACTGTCGCACACCAACCCCGACGGTGACGCCCTCGGCTCATCGCTGGCGTGGGGTGAGGCTCTGCGTGGCAAGGGCCACAAGGTGACCTGCATCGTGCCGAACAAATACCCCTACTACCTCGATTGGATGACAGGCATCGAGCAGATGGTTATATTCAAGAGCAACGAGGAGGTGGCCATTAAGGCTGCCGCAGAGGCCGACATCATCTTCTGCCTCGACTTCCACACGCTCTCACGTCTCGACGAGCCGTTGAGCAAGGTCATCGACTCTAACTCATCGGCCAAGCGCGTGCTTATCGACCACCACCTCAACCCATCGGAGTCGTTCGACGTGATGTTCTCATACCCCGAGGCGTCGAGCACATCATACCTGGTGTGCAACATCATTGTTGCGCTGTGGGGTGCAGAGTCTATCTCGGCGGCACAAGCCGAGGTGTTATATGTGGGTATGATGACAGATACGGGCAACTTCTCATTCTCGAACCTCACACCGACACTCTACCGCACATTAGCTGTTTTAGCCGAGACGGGCATCAACATACCGCAGATTTACAACAACGTCTATAACTCATTCACCGAGGGGCGTGCACGCCTGTTCGGCTACACCATCAACCGCAAGATGCGCCTGCTGCGCAAGGGTACGGTGGCCTATATGTCGCTGACCGAGGAGGAGATGCGACGCTTCTGGTTCCAGCAGGGTGACAGCGAGGGATTTGTGAATTACCCGCTGACGATAAAGAAGATGCGAATGTCGGCAATATTTATCGAGCATAAGGATTTCATCCGTGTGTCGTTGCGTTCGCGCGGTGCTGTGGATGTAAACCTCTTTGCGGGCCGATACTTCGAGGGTGGCGGTCACCACAACGCCGCAGGCGGCAAGTCGTTTGTGTCGATGGCAGAGACCATTGCCCGCTTTGAGGCCGCCGTCGAGGAGTTCGCCAAGGAAGGGTTGTTGTAATTCAAAATTCAAAATTATTTTTGGAGTTGATTTTTGGGTGATAAATTATAAAGAGTAGTAAACTAAATAAAAATTCTCCCTCTATGTTAGAGGGAGTACCCGAAGGGGGAGGGAGTGTGTTAATGGGAAGAATAGATACATTCTAAATTACAGACTCCTCCGTCACTCGCACAGCGAGTGCCACCTCCTCTAATTAGAGGAGGAATTAATTAGACACATACAAAGAAGTAGAAAACAAATAAAATTCTCCCTCTAAGTTAGAGGGAGTACCCGAAGGGGGAGGGAGTGTGTTAACGGACAGAACAGGCCCTTGAAGATTACAGACTCCTCCGTCACTCGCACAGCGAGTGCCACCTCCTCTAACTTAGAGGAGGAATTAGTTAAGCAAAGTTGTAAAAAGTAGCAGAAATGGTTGTTAGGAAACAGCGAACGCACAACACTCTCGAACAAAAGGAGTTGCGTCGCATCTTGCGAACAAACAGCACCTCGGCAGAGGCTACGTTGTGGAGCTTGATTAACAATAGACAACTACTTGACACACGCTGGAGACGACAATTTTCGATTGGGCAATACATACTCGACTTCTATTGTCCCGAATTGAAGATTGCAATAGAGTTAGATGGCTCGCACCACTTTACGGCAAATGGCAACGAGAGAGATTTTGTAAGAGACAAATACCTTGCCGAACAAGAGGGCATTGTCTTGTTGCGATTTGAGAATAAGGCTGTGTGGAACAACACTCCAGAATTGATACAGACTATTATTGACACGATAATAGATAGGCGTAATCAAATAGATTACTGCAACTCAAACAATTAAACCGAAAAACGACAGGATATGAAAAGTTCGATGATGAAAACATACACGCGACTGCTGGGGTTTGCAAGGCCGTTGAGTCGCTACACAGTACCATACTTCTTCTACTCGGTACTGCACGCGGTGTTCAACACCTTCACCTACACGATGATTATACCTATCGTCGGTACGCTCTTCTCGGAGGGCTACACATTCACCCCCGTGTATGAGTTTCCGCACATCGAACTCAACACCGAGTGCCTGAACAGCGTTATCAACTACATCTACACCGCTATCTTCGGCACCGAGTACAAGATTACGCATCTGCTGGCGCTGCTCTCGGCGATACTAATCTCTTCGAATATGCTGAGCAACCTGTTCCGTTACCTGGGTGCTATGACCGTAGAGACTCTGCGTACACGCACCTTGCAGAGTATGCGTAACCAGATGTTCGAGCGCACGATGTCGATGAACGTGGGTTACTTCAGCGACCAGCGCAAGGGCGATATAATGTCGAAAATTACATCCGACGTGATGGTCGTGCAGTTCTGCATCACCAACACCCTGCAGGTGGCCTTCCGCGAGCCATTCCTCATCATAGGTTACTGCGTGATGATGGTGAAGATTTCGTGGGAGTTGACCGTATTCTCGATTCTCTACCTCCCCATCGTGGGCCTTATCATTGGTCAGATTGTGAAGCGTCTGCGCCACCCCGCACAGCAGGGACAGGAGCGTATGGGCGATATGGTGAGCGTGATGGAGGAGTCGTTGTCGGGTGTCAAGGCGGTGAAGAGTTACAACGCATTTGGTTACATCAGCAACAAGTTCCGCACTATAAATGCCGAGATGTCGAACATCCTGCTCTCGATGGCACGCAAGCAGCAGTTGGCTTCGCCTATGAGCGAGTTCCTGGGTATTACCGCCATATCGGTGGTGCTGGTGTTCGGTGGTTCGCTGGTGATGAAGGGCGCTATCACAGCGGCGGGATTTGTGGCATACATTGCGGCATTCTCGCAACTTACACGCCCCCTGCGTTCGTTCATCGACCAATTTGCCAACATCAACCAGGGTATCGCGGCGGGAGAGCGTATATTCTCAATCATCGACGCCAAGAGCGAGGTGGAGGATAAGAACGATGCCATTGCGCTGGGCGAGTTCAGCGACAAGATAGAGTTCAAGGGCGTAAACTTCACCTACGACGGTCAGCGCAAGATTCTGCGCGACGTATCGTTCGAGGTGCGCAAGGGCGAGACGGTAGCGTTGGTGGGTCCGTCGGGCGGTGGTAAATCGACCTTGAGCGAGTTGGTGCCACGCTTCTACAACGCCTGCGGAGGCGAGATTTACATCGATGGTCGCCCAATAAGCGACTACACGCAGGAGAGCATACGCGAGCATATGGGTATAGTGTCGCAGGAGACAATACTCTTTAACGACACCATAGCCAACAACATAGCAATGGGACGCACGGACATCACACCCGAGCAGATTGAGGCTGCTGCGCGTGTAGCCAATGCCCACGACTTCATTATGCAGACCGAGCAGGGCTACCAGACCAACATCGGCGATAGAGGTATGAAACTCTCGGGCGGTCAGCGACAGCGCTTGAGCATCGCGCGTGCCGTACTGCGCAACCCCGAGATTTTGATTTTGGACGAGGCTACATCGGCCCTCGACACCGAGAGCGAGAAGTTGGTGCAGGAGGCGCTGACCACATTGCTCGATGGTCGCACATCGATAGTCATCGCCCACCGCTTGAGCACAATTCACAACGCCGACCGCATCATAGTAATCGACGCTGGTCGCATTGCCGAGCAGGGTACACACGCCGAGTTGATGGCCAAGGGCGGCATATATGCTAAACTGATTGAGATGCAGAGTTTGGCGTAGAAAGGGAGAGGTTTTGAGATGAAAGTTCAAAGATAAGATTTCATTTACAGATTTTACAGACTCCTCCGTCGCTAAAGCGACACCTCCTCTAACTTAGAGGAGGAATTAAATAAGTAAAAATGTCATTCCACATCACGAGCGGATGTGAGTGATGAATGGAATCTCTAAAATAATAATAACGGTTAGAGACTCCAATCCTCGCCTGAAGGCTCGGTGGAGTGACGTGGGTAAAGATAAAAGTTAAAAGAGAGAAAGAAAACCTATGGCAAAGATTTACATTCAATCATTTGGTGAAGAGGTGGGAAATGCCGTCTCGCACGGTGTGATGAGCATACTGACGCTCATTGCGTTGCCCTTTGCAGCGGTGTGGTCATACGTCGCAAGTGGCGGTCAGGTGCAGACCGCAATAGGCGTGAGTATATTCTGCATTTCGATTTTTATGATGTTCCTCATATCGACGCTCTACCACTCGATGGCACCCGAGTCGAAGCACAAGGATGTCTTCCATATCTTGGACCATATATTTATATATGTAGCCATCGCAGGCTCATATACGCCCATTGCGCTGGATATCATCGGAGGCTGGCAGGGCATCGTGATTTTTGTGGTGCAGTGGGTAGCCGTGATTTTTGGAATATTCTACAAGTCGTTGAGCCGCAAGTCGATACCCGCATTGAGTTTGAGCATCTATCTGGTGATGGGCTGGACTATTGTATTCTTCTTTCCGATATTTTTGCGCCACTCGTCGGCGATATTTATCTCGCTGATTGGTTTGGGTGGCGTGTTCTACACCATAGGTGCGGTGTTCTACGCGATGAAGAGTTTCAAGTACCACCATTTGGTTTGGCACCTGCTCATCAATCTCGCTGCGGCCTCGCACTTCGTGGCGATAGTATTCTTCCTGTAAGAGATTTTATTTATCAATATCGACAACTCTCCTTCTGCATTAGAGGGAGAGTTTTTTTGTATGCACCTCTAACGGCATCTTTTTCTGCCGAAAAAAAATCAAAAAATTTATCTTTTGTTGCTATTTGATTTTCAGCGACTTTTGGGGTGACGCTTGGCTATCTGTGTTAATTTATTGAATTTTTATTGTCAAAATACTTGACAAACGGGGTTTCGTGTATTATATTTGCATTGTCGTTAGTGACAAACAAAACCGTAAAATAGGGCGCAGGATATAGTTTAAGCCTGATTTGCAGATGTTTTAACACGAAACGACAGCGAATAAATCAAAGATAAATTATTGAACATCGAAAATTCATATAAAATATGCCGAACAGAGCGAAATATCCACCGCACCGACATCGGAGTGCAACTGCCAGGAGTAGGCAGCGGCAGATATGAACATATCAACATAGATGGACGGAGAGTTTTCAACAAAGAGTTATGAGGGTTTAACGACCTATATAACAACAGATTACATACTCTCTCCAACTATCAATCAACACAATATTAACCACCATTAACAATTTTATCAACACAAAGGCCGATTGCTCGGCCCGACCTTTAACACCCTGAAGATTATGAATCGCACCTTTTTGATTAATGCCATCGAGAGCATTGCGACGGCCGACGGCTACTCGTTCTACACCGACAGCGAAGAGAGAACATCGGAGCAGATTAAATCGTACCCTGCAGCGTGGTTACTACCTCCGAAATTTCAGCAGATGGAGGGCCGCAAACACGGCAAGGTGACCTACAGCCTGACACTCCACGCAATGGATGCAGGGGCTAAACTATCACCCGCCCAGCGTGAGCAGACGTGGTCACGTCTGGAGGAGGAGTTGATAGAGATGTTCTCAAAACTATCGGACACAGAACGAGTCATAGCCGTCGAGAAACTCAAAATTCAACACTCGTCACTCTCGCTCACAACTCACGGAGAGGTGGCAGCAACGGCTACGGCCGATGTAGTAACCTTCTTCTAACGAGCAACTAAACCACACACAAAAACCACAAAAAAACTATGAAATTCACATCTATTCCAGAGGCCTACTCCTCATTTAACTCGCCACTCATCTATGAGTTCGACAGCGAACAGGAGGCCAAAGACCTGTTGGTCGAGATAACCGACCTAACGACAAACGAGGTCATAGGCCGCAAGAGACTCTATGCCGCAACCGTCGGCAACATCGACATCGCCCCCTATGTGCGTCGCAGGGCCGTAGCACATCTGCCCGAGAACGTAGCATCGTGCGGGCTTGTGGAGATTGGCTCGCAGATAAAGGTGCGTGTAACCATTGATGGCACAGCATCATCGTCACGCACTTTCATTGCGGCCAAAGTCGCTCCCGAAACCCATTACACACTTCTCACACACCAACTGCTGCAACGCACGATGGCCCGCGACGAGTTCGACCTAATCGCATATTTCGCAATGCCCGATGCGGTTGTCGAGGTCGTGGTGGAGGCTACGGGCAAGGAGCGTGAGAGCATCACGATTGAGGCTGCGGGCGGTCATCGCTGCATAGCCGTAACGGCAGCCACGTTTGATGAGGCGACGGAGGAGTTGAGAGTGAAAATAGTAATCGACGGCGAGATAGCCTCAACCATCGACTATGAGATTAAGCCCAACCTTAACGGGGCACGTCGCATAGCGTGGATAAACCGAGAACATTCGCCCGAGATTTACACCTTCCCACTACGCAAGGCCGTACTCATAGAGGCCACACGCAAACGCATAGCGACCATTTGGGGCAAGGAGGCCGCCGAGGTGGAACATCACAACGAACTCAAATTGTTGTCGGCCTACGAGCCCGAGCGACAGATTGAAGCCCTGCAGGAGATTGTCGCCAGCCCCAAAGTTTGGCTCATAAAGGGCGGAGAGGTGCAGAACATCGACCTCAGGACCGACCGACTGTTCCACACATTGAATGAGGGTATGGGCATCGTAGAACTCGACATCCGCAGCGCAGAGGAGGGCGCAACATTATGAGGACAAGAGTAAAAATTGACGGCCGTTACTGCGACCTCGATGAGGATTTCTCGCCACCGAGAAACATCGTTGAGTTCTCCGATGAGGAGTACGCTCAAGGGGGCTCGCGCCGGGCGCATAAGGTGAAGATTACCCTGCCCTCATCCCCGACGAATGATGAGATTGCGGGCTTTGCGGCAGATGCCTTCGCGGCGGAGAGTTTCAACGCCGAGCCTCACACAGCCTCTATAGAGGTAGATGGGGTGGAGTTATTCAGCGGAGAGGCGGCTCTGGCGGCTATATCGCACAAGGGTGAGGAGTTGCGATATGAGGTCATAATAACACGACAAGGCGATAACTGGCGAGCGATGTTGCACGACAGGCAACTGGCCGAGACCTCACTCGACTTCAACGCTACGCTCAACGGCGACACCATTGGTAAGAGTTGGCAGAAGGGCCGTGTGGTGATATTTCTGCCCGTACACTTCGACCAATACATCGCACCGTATGACCAGCAGAGCCTCTATCCGCCTAATCACACTATGGGTGTCGAGAGTTATATGCCTTTTATCTCGGTGGCGGCCCTGCTAAAGCAGATTTTTGCCGATGCGGGTTACGAGGTGGTAAGCCAATTCGTCGAGAGCGACCTGTTTCAAAAACTCCACATCTCGGGGCGTTATGAGCAGGCGGGCAAATCATCCGACAGACTCGATGCAATAGCGGGATTCTGCGCAGGCCGCAAGGTCGAGGCTACCACTACGGCCGACTCCGTAGGGCGAGCCTATATGTCACAGGCTGTGCTTAACAGTTCGCTGGGCTCGTTTGTCGATACCGCCGACAGCGATGTTGCGCCCGACCTCTATGACAACAGCCGAGCGTTGGATGTCGAGGCCATACGCCTTAACTACAAGTCGCCGATAAGCACCACCGTGAGGTTTGAGTTGCTGATAAACTACACCACCGACTACATCATCGCCACACGCCAAAGGCTCAAATGCTTCGACAGCATCTACCTGGGGCCCAACTGCGATATGACCATCAAGGTGGCAAACCCGCTGAAGGACAGACGCAACCAGATGCAGCCCAACACGACCTATCACTGCATAATCTTTGACCACGCTACGGGCGACAGATACCGCATCATAGCGACAACAACGCAGGGTGAGGTCATCGTACAGGAGTTTGCTGCACGTTCGGCAAAGGTGACAATGCCAACAGGGCTGACGAGTGCCGAATGCCGTTTGGAGGTGAAGGACAGGTATGGCGACTTTGTACCTTATGGCAACGATTGGGCTATGTACGACGGCTTTGTCGAGGATAGAGGCACGACGGATGTCACGATGAGGGTATCGACCACCCCCGAAGAGTTGGGGCCATCCGTCACGCGATACTTCGATATGATGTATCTCTACGGAGCCGAGCAGGGACAGAGCATCACGCTGAAGAGCGATTGCCGTTTGCGAACAATCTTTTCGCCTACGCCTTCGCTGGGCTCTGCGCTCACTTTGCCCGATATTATGCACTACGACTGTACGCAGGAGGAGTTTGTCGATGCTCTGCAACAACTCTTCAACCTGAGAATCTGCGTGCAGGGAGGTAAGGTCTATATCGAGCCAAAAGGCGACTTCTACAGCGGGCAGGAGTGTGACCTGAGCGACCGCATAGTACTCTCGGAGGAGATTCGGGCCGAGGAGTTGGCGGCAGAACATCGCTCGACACTGCAACTCGGCTACCGTGCAGAGAGCAATGGTGTGGTCGATAGATTCAACAACGCCACAGGGCAGAAGTTGGGGCGCTGGAGCATCGACTGTCAATCGTCGCTCGCCGAGCAGGGTATCGAGCGCAACAACAACCCGCTCTTTTGCCCTACGTTATCGGCTACGGGGATTCTTGCCTCGGCACCTTCGGCGGCCTTGTTGCAGGTGGGTGACCGCGACAGCGAGGAGCAGGGTGATAGCGTAATGCGAATAGTACGTTACGAGGGTACGCAGTCTTTGCGAGGCAGTGAACGCTGGGTATTTCCCACCTTTGGCTCGACATATCCGTTAGCGGCATTTCACTACCCCGCAGGGCAGACCGAGAACGACGGTGCGGCCATAGTGGGAGATACCAAAGCCGCAGGACCTGCAGAGCCTTTCACCCTGTGCTTCGAGTCGAGAGATGGTGCAGAGGGGTTAAAGACCTATTACGAAGAGGAACTATCGACATTAGCGCGACGACGCAGAATGCGCGTAGGATTGAGGGTAAGTCCCGAGGAGTTGCAACAACTCACCGATTATGAGGCTGCGGAGCCTTCACGTCGTTCGCTTTTCAGATTGGGACTCGGGCAGAAGGCTCTCTACCGTTTGTATGGGATAGAGGGTTATGATGCCGCGACAGGGGTGGCCTACTGCGTAATGGAGAGGACGGAGAGAGATTAATCCGCCTTAAATTAAGTCCGTAAGGAAAAACAATTAAACACAAACCAACAAAAAAACTTATGCAAACAAAAATCACAATCAGAAACGAAGCCCAGACCTGCTACATCGACATCGAGGGTACAATCGGAGTGCCCGAACAGCATCAGTTCGAGAATGCCTCGTCACGGGTAGCAACCTTCGAGACCTTCCAACGTGAGGTGGCCCGCATAAGCGAGGTAGCCGCAACGTCGGTGGTGGTGAACATACGCTCGACGGGTGGTGACGTGAACGATGCTCTGCTCATCTATGAGGCCTTGCAGGGACTCGATGCACGCATTACCACACGCTGCTACGGCTACACCGCCTCGGCAGCTACAATCATCGCACAGGCCGCCGACAAGGGGTGTCGCGAGATTTCGAGCAACGCGCTCTACCTGATTCACAACTCGATGTGTGCCATCGAGGGCAATGCCTCGACCTTGGAGAGCCGTGCCGAACTCCTTCGCAAGACAGATGAAAGATTGGCACACCTCTACGCCCAGCACTCGGAGCGTGATGCGGCAACATTCGCCTGCTTGATGGCCGAGAACAATGGCGAGGGCCGCTGGCTCACAGCCGAGGAGACGGTAGAGGCTGGCTTGGCCGACAAGATTATCGACAACCTCATTGTAGGCTCGCTGATTCCCGATGCAGAGGATGCAGAGGGTAATGCCGATGCTGATGCAACCGCTACGACCTCTGCGGGAGATGAGGCCCTGCCTCAAAACCGAGGAGCAAAGGGCGGCAAGCAGGATGTAAAGAAGGCTGTAAACCGTGCTGTCGGGGCATTGTTAGGCTATCTGTTGCGCCGATTCTCATACCGCTGGGAGCAGTGGATGGACAACATCCAGCAGAAACGCGAGGAGCGACAGCAAGCAGAAGATACGGCAGCAAAGAGTGTGCCTGCCGAGAATCAATCAGCCGAGAGTGTGCCCACGCAGGGGGAGCAATTACCGCAAGCAGCGGCAACACATAAGGCGGCCCAACATCGCTCGGCATTGCTCTTCAGCGAGGGACAGCGACTTTACAAACCCTCGAGAGTGAAGCCCACCGAGGACCCCTCGATGAACCAGCCGAACACAGGCTCTAACTTCTCGGCCTACGCCGAGGATGCCAGAGCATTTGGCAGGTATTAGGGTTTGGGGCGAGCCCAAATAATTCAGAATTCAAAATTTAGAATTCAGAATTACAGACTCCTCCGTCACACCTTGCGGTGTGCCACCTCCTCTAACTTAGAGGAGGAAATAGTTGGACTTCCAATTTTAGAGACTCCAATCAAAATCGACAAGCGATTTTGTGGAGTGACGTGAAGAAATAAAAATTCTCCCTCTGTGTCAGAGGGAGTACCCTTTAGGGGGAGGGAGTCAGTAAAACAACAAAAAAAACATTAACCACAAAAAAACTTTTTATTATGTCAAACATTATTGTAAACCCAAAGAACTACACAGGTCACGAACTTGAAACAATCTTTTTCCGCCCGTTGCTTTCGGGCCCCACTGCCGAGCAGTTGGGTATCCGCATCTTGTACAATATGCCGATGCCTACCGTAGTGCAGATGTGGGACCACTCGAACAACGTGCTAAAGCCCTTTGACGAGAACTCATCGTGGAGCGGCGGCTCGAAGTCAACCCACTACCAAAAGACAATCCCTATGGCACGTGTGAAGGCCGAGAACGCATTCTCGGCAAGCGACTACTTCTCGACAATCTTCGAACTCATCACCAACCGCGCCGACATAAATATGGAGGATTTGACAGGTACCGAGTTGGAGGCTGCCGAGACCGAGTTGTTCCGTCGTGCCATTGCCGAGAGCATCCGTATGAATCTCTGGTTGGGCGACAAGGGTGGCTCTTATGAGACAGGCTACACAAGTTTCGACGGCTTATTGAAGTTGGTAGCCGAGCGCGTGAAGAACAACAACTTCTACTACGCAAAGCCCAACCTCGATGCCCACTTGGGCGATTATCTGGTGTCGGAGATTTTCGACCTGATGGTAACCAACGCAAGTCCCCGCCTGAAGGGCCTCTACAACGAGGGCGAGGTGGCATTCTTCGTGTCGCCCTACATCTACACTCTCTATGAGCAGTACCTCAACACCAACTTCGGTGCGGCAGCATACGGCGACTTGCAGAACGGCCGCCGCTGCTTGATGTATCGTGGCTTCCCCATCGTGGAGATTAACCTCGAGCCCGCAATCTCGTCATCGAAGTTGTCGCAGGACTTCATCCTTTTCACCGACCGCCGCAACCTTGTGATGGCCGTAAATACTGCCGACAGCCCCGGCTCGGAGGTACGTATGTGGTACAACCCCGACGAGATGGAGAACCGTCAGCGTGCAGTGTTTGCCATCGGTTGCGAGGTGTTGGATGATGAGTTGGTATGTGCATTCATCAACCAGGAGGAAGAGGAGTAGGAATTAAAAACAGCGTAAGAAGATGACCGAAAATAAGTTTTACAAACCTGTGGGCGGCATCTTATCGGCAGAGTTATTCTTCGCCTCGGAGGTTAACACCGCAGGGGATTTACCCGAAGGCAAAGGGGTGGCCGTAGAGTTAATCGACGATGAATCGACGTATGAGGAACTTTTTTCGGCCAGCAACGGCTTGGTGAGCGTGCAACACACGCTCACCCTTGTCGCCGACAGGAACAGGGCTAACGAATGGCTGCAAAGAGAGTTCTTGGAGCGTTGCTCGACGGAGGGTGCGGTGGCACACATCGTCTTCGCCAGCAAGGAGGAGATTAAGGTTGGCTACTGCCCACGCTTTCTTGTCGAGCAGGCTTTGCGTCTGGACTCGCTGCGATTCTCATCGGGCGACAGGCTCAACGCCTCGCCCCGAGTGACGCTCACGCTGAAGTGCCACGACACCCACTCGGCTATAGGAATTCAGAATGCATAAAAATTCTCCCTCTAAGGTAGAGGGAGTACCCTTTAGGGGGAGGGAGTCTGCTTTGAGATGAAAGATGGACAGACTCCTCCGTCACACCTTTGGTGTGCCACCTCCTCTAACTTAGAGGAGGAATTAATTTGAAATAATTACCGTGCGAAGCCTAATCGCAGCAGATGAATTTTAGGAAATAGGATAAGCGGAGAAATTTCCGTTAAAAAACGGAGAACTTTTCACGTAGTAAAAGTGCGGATGCATCCGTTTTAGGAAATTTATTCGGTTAGCCCCTAAAATTTATCACTGCGCCGCTTTTTGTTCACCTTTTTACGGCTAAAAAGGTGAATAAGACACGAAGTGGATTAAGTAGGGAGGGAGTAAAGAGCCTGAACGTGGGAGATTAATCCGCTACGCGGCTTTTCACTGCTACGGCTCGGCAAAGTATGTAAACATACTCTGCTCTCGCCTTAATCGCAACTTTCCAATCAAAATCGACAAGCGATTTTGTGGAGTGACGTATTCTACAAAAGAAAATTTTGAATTATGCATTATGCAATTTTGAATTTCATTGGCCCTTCAAAAACCAACAAACACTAAAAACCAAAACATTATGGAACAGACAAAGACAAAAAGCCTTGTGGCGGTGGGTAATCGCAAGCCTGAGCCTCTGTTTGCACTCTCGCCACAAGAGGTGCGCAGTGACAAATTCTGGCGCTGGGGCGACGACAATATGATGCCTTATGCGCTGTCGCTGATGTCACGCCGCTCGACCACACACCGCCGCATCATAAACGACAAGGCCGACTACATAGCAGGCAAGGGCTTCTCCTACGACGAAAGTGAGCCTCTGCTCGGATTCCTTGTCGGTCGGGCCAATGGCGAGGGCGAGTCGTTGCGCACAATACTCTATCGCCTGGCCTTCGACAAGGCACTGATGGGCAACGCCTTTCTGGAGGTGGTGACCGACGATAAGCACTCGACACTCTCACTCTACCATCAGGATGCCGCGACGTGCCGCATCACACGCGACTCGCAACACGTATGGCTACACCACAATTGGAATCAATTCAAGGAGGATGAGGCACGACTGCTACCCCTCTATCCACTCTTTGAGCGACAGGAGGATGGCTCGCTACGCACCATTGTTCACTACAAGGAGTATGAGCCTATGTTCACCCACTACGGCGTGCCGAAGTACATAGCAGGTATGGGTGTCTCGGCCATAGCCTACAAGACCGATTGCTGGAACATCTCGCGACTCGATAACTCGTTCCAACTCTCGGGTGTGATGATGCTCGATGCATCGACCGACAGCGAGGCCGAGACCGAACGCATAGTGCGTGCTGCCGAGCAACGCTTTGCGGGCAACCCCGGGCAGGTGATGTTCGTCATCCGCGAGGGTGCCGAGAGCGACAACTCGAAGTTCATACCCGTAGAGTCGCACAACGAGGGCGACTGGTCGGCACTGCACGACCAAGCGACTACCGACATAGTGATTGCCCACTCGTGGTTCCGCTCGCTCAGCGGATTGGACTACTCGGCGGGCTTCAGCGCAGAGCGCATCCTGCACGAATATGAGGTGGCGCTGAACACAGTCATCCTGGCCGAGCAGGAGGAGTTGATAGCCCCCATAAAGCGACTGATGCAAGAGGTCTTGGGGATAAATCCCACATCGCTGGAGATTGTGAATCGCCCGCCGACACGCTCTAAACCCATCTATATGAAGGTATGGGAGGCTCGCAAGGCCGATGGTCTGGAGTATGACGAGCAGGATGAGCGTCAGCAGGCCTGGCTTTCGGAGATAACAAAGTACAACGTAACAAAGATTAATCAGGAGTAATATGGCAGAGTTAATTACAGCCGAAGAGGTGATAGCGATAGCATTCACCGACGGCCAATACATTGATGCAGGGGTGATTGCTCGGTGCGACATAGATGCCGCCATAGAGCGCTGGGTAGTGCCCGTCGTGGGCCGAGCCTTGCTGGAGGCCGTAGCAGAGGGAAAGTATGAGGAGTTGAGGGAGCATTACCTGAAACCCGTCATCGCCCTCTACACACGACAGATAGTGCAACCCCGATTGAACGTCTCGACCTCGCAAGCGGGCCTGTCCGTCGTAACGACATCCTCACGCAAGGCTGCCGACGAGGCGGCACGCCGCGAGTTGCAACGCTCATTAAAGGCGAGAGCGAAATTCCTCAGACAACGCCTGGAGGAGTATCTCGATGAGCATAAGGCGGAACTTACGGAGTACGACGAGAAGCAGAACATATTAAAGAGGTGTCGCTGCGATGGAGGCTTTGTACAGATACATTAACGGAGCGGTGGCAGGTGTGGCGGCACTATTTGCGCCTGTCGTGCCACTCATCTGGGCATTGGTGACATTCATCGGGATAGACTTCCTGACGGGTGTCACCGCCTCACGGGCCGAGAGCCGCCGACAAGGGGCTGAGTGGTATTTCGAGAGTCGTGAAGCGTGGCGTACGGTAGAGAAGTTGGGGTTCACGATTATAGCGCTGCTGATGGCCTACCTGATAGATACGCTGATGCTCGATTTTCTGGGGCTCAACCTCACCAAACTCTTTGCTGGGTTTGTCTGCGGAGTGGAGATGTGGTCATTCATAGAGAACGCCTGCCGCATAAGCGATGCCCCGTTGTTGCGCCACGTAAGACGGCTGGTGAGAGTAAAACTAAAAGAACAAACCAAGGATTTATGAGTAGAGGAACAGATAATTGCAACCCCGGCAACATACGCCGTTCGAAGATTCGTTACAAGGGCGAGCGTCACCCCTCGACAGATGCCGCATTCAAGCAGTTTGAGTCGATGGAGTGGGGCTATAGAGCGATGTTCGTATTGCTGGATACCTACCGAGTACGTTACTCGCTGAACACCCTGCGAGAGATGATTTCACGCTACGCCCCACCCTCGGAAAACCATACGGGGCTCTACATCGATACGGTCTGCAATCTAACGGGCGTAGAGCCTGACGAGATAATCAACACCCGCTCGCGCAAGACTATGGTGCCGATTGTGGCGGCTATGTCGCGCATAGAGAATGGTTGCGTCGCCGACCGTGATGAGGTGGAGCGAGGGTTCGACCTTACGGGATTTTGAAAGGAGAGGGTTTTTTATTAATTTTACAGAGGAAAATTTTATAACACACACATTAGAGACTCCAATCAAAATCGACTTCTTGATTTTGTGGAGTGACGCAGAATGATGTGGATTGAAGAAAAACTATAAAACCTAAAATTAATGAAACCCTTTGTAGATAGGATACGCCAGCGTTGGGGTGAGATGACAATGCTACGATTGCTGGTGGCTATTATATTGGGTATTACTTTAGCCGACTGTGTGGCGTTTCCTTTGTGGAGCGTGACAGTCGGCTTTGTTTTTACGGTAGGTGCAGCCTGGATGTGGCGACACAGGGCAGCGAGCGACCTATATGTGATGGCGGCAGCGGCTCTGGCGGCAATGATGACGATGAACATCAGCGACTCCCAACAGTTTGTATCACGGCAGGCGACAAGGCCCTCGTGGGCAATAAACCTGCAACATAAGGCCGAGCAGAGAATCGAGCAGATGGGGCTACGGCCCGATGTGGAGGCGCTCGCCAAAGGTGTCACTATAGGCGCACGCAAGGATATAACGCCAGCCCTGCGACAAACGTACACACGCAGTGGTGCAGCACATCTGCTGGCAGTATCGGGACTGCACGTCGGGTTTATATTCTTTATGATAAACTTGGCGCTGGGCGGATTGGCACTGATGCGACACGGGCCCATCATAAGGAGCGGAGTGACGATTATCTGCATCTGGACCTATGCCGCAATGGCTGGAGCAGCACCCTCGATAGTACGTGCCGCATTGATGTTTACGCTGTTGCAGGTGGCCCTGAGCCTAAGCCGAGGAGGAGCACCACTCAACAGATTGGCAGGTGTGGCGGCCCTGATGCTATTGTGGAATGGCAGATGGTTGTACGATGCGGGATTTATGCTCTCGTTCATCTCGGTGGCGGCAATTGTCGAGTGGGGAATACCGCTTACGTGGTGGAGATTCCGACATCGGGACGAGTGGGACAAGGCAAAGTATGAGGCCGACAAATTGGAACGCCTGCGCTCACGCTGGGGCAGGCTGCAGTTTGCCGCACAATGGGTTGCAAGGAGCATCTGGGCGGCCTTTGCCATAAGCATTGCAGCGAGCGTAGCCACGATGCCGCTGGTGAGTGAGATGTTCGGCGTGGTGACCTTATGGAGCATCGTTGCAGGGCCTGTGATGGTGTGGCTTTGCAGCATAGTCGTAGGGGCTACGATGTTGCATATAGTGGTAGGAAGAGGTCTGCTGACCGACCTTTTGGGGTGGGTTGTAGAGTTCTCGGGCAGCACAATGAACGCCATTGCCCAAGGGTGCGCATCGCACGATATACTCATAGCCGAGCATCAACTGAGCCCGCTATGGAGTGCCGTTTGCTACGCAGGATTTATCTTGCTGACGATAGTGATGTGGGGCACAGAGAAGAGGAGATAATTAAAACTCACTGATGCCACAGACCTCGGTCGAGAGTTCGCCAAGATGGCCCGCTGTAGCATTGATGGCGCTCTGAACCTTCACGAAATCAACGTATTGCAGCTCGGCATCCAAGCCCGCAGCCGTCACGGCATTCGAGATGTCGAAGGCATTGCTCTGCTCATTATCGGCACACACATCGCTACCTATGTTATCGGCGTAACCCCACGCAAAGGGGGCATTGACGTAGTTGCCCGTAACCTCATCGACTGTTGTGCGTGACTCCAGGCGAGTACCGTAGAGCGTGAAACTTGAAGCCCCAACCCACACAGGATAGTAACTCGGATATGGGTGAGCATCGACTCTGGCTATGCGGCCCTGCTCACCACGATTGTCGCGCCACAGCACATCCATATCATCACCCGCAGGGGCATAATAGGTGACGGCATAGTCACGCCACGTCGTAGGAGAATCCCACTCCGAGCCTCGCAACTCATACCACTCATCATCGGGCAGGCCGTTGCCGTTGCTGTCCTGCGACACCCACACGATGCCCGCCTCCGAAGAGCCTTCGTGCATATTTCCCTTTACTATGATATCGTTGCCCTCGCCATTGGAGATGCTGTGGTCGAAGCCCACAACGATGTAACCACCCCAACCGCCAAGCGACACATAAGAGCCTGATGCAAAGCGCTTAGTGGCATAGGCCACAGCCGCCTCGGCTGTACTTTCTGCGGCAAAGCCCGACTTCGGCTCGTTGATGAATTGACCTGCAGCGGGGGTATATTCAAATATCTGATTGCACTCTGCGGCGCTCTCGGCCGTAGGCTCACGACGGAAAGTACCCTCCTCAGCACAACACTCCACCACAACCTCGGCCTTGAGGCTTGTGCCATCGGCATCGGTCACCACAACCTCAACCACACACTCGCCCTCCGTCGCAGGTGCATAGCGCAACACCGCATCGTGGCCGACAACCTCGCCATCGACACTCCACACGAATGTAGGCTCCGAGAAGTTCTCCACAAGGGGCGAGAGATGCAACTCACGACCAAGCGAAACATAGCGGCGTGAGGGATTCGTCGCAGTGCAATAATTAATAAATTCTATTTTTTTAGTCAATTTTTCTACTACGCAGAGCCTTGCCGAAGCCTCGCCCACGCCATCCTCGTTATGCACCTTGAGCGTCAGCGCATATTCGCCCGATTGGTCGATTTGTACACTCAAAGAGGGCTCTGCACCCACCTTCTTGCCATCAATCAACCACTCATACTCGGCACCTTCGGAGTGAGCCACCGACGAGAGCAATGTGGTGCGCTTACCAGCCAACAACTCCATACGTCCATCAGCACCTACGGCCAGCGACACAACGGGCGGCTCGATGGGCAACACCTCGATTCTAAAATCGGCCCTGTCGCTACCCGCAGCATTACTTACACGCAGAGTGATGTAGAACGTACCAACCTGCTCGGCCTTAAACTTATAGGTGCGAGATGTAGCGACCGTACGGCCATCGATACTCCACTCAAATTCTGCCCCATCAGCATACTCCACCTCGGGCGACAAGGTAACCTCGCCACCTACTTTAACCTCGAAAGCATTGCCACCCTCGACCTTGATGACGGGTACGGGGTCGGCAGTAAAAGTTTCGTCCACATTGCACGATGTAAGCGCAAATGCAAGTGCAAATGCAAGCGCCAAAAGAGTATAGGCAAAGAGTGTTTTCAGTCTCATTTCAGTAATCGGTTTATCGCCCCCGAGATTGGTCATTTTGTAGCATCAGCGCAGAGTTTGCGCCGCGACCAAATGGCAACGTGGGGTACTATTAACAGTTACAAAAATAGTAGTTATTTCCCGTTTGGCAAAATCTGCGGGGCGAAGGGGCATTTGCTTATATCGCATAATATTTTTAACTTTGCGAGTTAAACGCGCTTGCGGGCGCATTACGCGCACGCGAGAGAGAGCGTGTTTGGAGACAAAATTATGTTAGAAAAATTAGCAAAACAGACAGCCATATACGGCATCAGCACCATTGTCGTGCGATTCCTGAGTTACCTGCTGACACCCATCTACACCTACACGTTCACGCAGGCCGAGTACGGAATCGTCACCGACATCTATGCGCTTATACCCTTTGCACTGGTGTTGCTGTCGATGGGTATGGAGTCGAGTTACTTCCGTTTTGCTGCCAAGGCCGAGGAGGCGGGTGGCACCGCCGAGCAGATTAGCGAGGGCAAGCGCAAGGTCTTCGCTACGACGTGGGGCGCGACGATAGTGGCGGCTTCGCTCTTCTTTGCGGTGGTGATGCTGTTGCTCGATAAGGTGGCCGAGGTGATGGGTGCGGCATACGTCGCACACCCCGAATACGTCATTTTGGTGGTCCTTATCATCCTGCTCGATGTGGCTGCAATGATACCCTTCTCGCGCTTGCGTGAGCAGGGACGTGCGCTGAAGTTCGTGATGCTCAAGGCACTCAACGTATTTGTCAATGTCGGCCTCGCCATCACCTTTATGGCCGTAGGGTTGTTCGATAGCGAGTTTGGTGTAGGGTGGGTATTTGTCGCAAACCTCGTGGCGAGCATCATAACCCTTGTGGCGTTGATACCGACAACAGAGCGCACTGTGCCGACCATCGACAAAGCGTTGTTACGCAAGATATTCGCCTACTCGTTGCCGCTGCTCATAGGTGGTGTGGCAGGTACTGCGGGCGAGTTTCTGGACAGGCAGATGATAAAATACATCCTGCCCGAAGATATATCGATGGCGCAACTCGGCGTATATGGAGCGATTACGAAGATTGCTGTTGTGATGACGCTCTTCACGCAGATGTACCGCTTGGCCGCCGAGCCATTCTTCCTGGCCAACTTCAGCCGTGAGGAGTTCAAGGAGTCGGCTGCCGCCGCAATGAAATACTTTGTTATGGTCTCGATGGCCATATTCCTCGGCATCACGCTCTTTAGGGATTTGTTTGCGCTGATTGTGGGACGCGACTTCCGCGAGGGAGTCGATATATTGCCCATAATTCTGGCGGGAAACATACTCTCGGGCGTGTGGCTCAACCTGTCGTTCTGGTACAAGCGCGAGGAGAAGACTCGCTACGCCGTTTATGTCACCTTCGCTGGCTTGGGTGTCAGCATCGTGGCTTGCTTGACGCTCATTCCGCTGACGGGAGGTTATGCAGGTGCAGCGTGGGCACGTTTGGCAGCAGAGGCGGCTATGGTGGGGGTTAGTTACCTGCTGATGCGCCGCTACTACCCCGTGCAGTATGATGTACGTCGCATAGCGGAGTATGTCGTGGCGGGTATAGCGCTCTATATCGTAGCAGAGGTGTTTGCCGAGCAATGCCAGCCCACGGCGGTGGTGCATTACGGAGTTAATGCGGTGCTGATGGTGGCCTACTTCGCCTATGCGGTATGGAGGGAGAAGATTGACCTGAGGGCTATGGTGAGAGCCATTTTGAAGAGAAGGGTTTGAGAAAATAAATTCTCCCTCTAAGATAGAGGGAGTACCCGAAAGGGGGAGGGAGTGTGCTTTGAGATGAAAAATGAAAGTTCAAAGATGAAAGTTGAAAACTGAATTAACAGACTCCTCCGTCGCTGAAGCGACACCTCCTCTAACTTAGAGGAGGAATTAAAAAGAAAATTATGAATTAAACTAAATAAAAACTATGGAAGTAAAGATTGTAAACAAGTCGAGTTTTGCGTTGCCAGAGTATCAGACTCCGCAGTCGGCAGGATTGGATATTCGTGCCAACATCGAAGAGAGCATCACTCTCCAGCCGCTGGAGCGTGCTATGGTGCCTACGGGCCTCTATGTAGAGTTGCCCGAGGGTTGCGAGATGCAGATACGCCCCCGCAGTGGCTTGGCGGCAAAGCACGGTATCACTGTGCTGAACTCACCCGGCACTATCGATGCCGATTATCGTGGCGAGATTAAGGTTATACTCGTGAACTTGAGCAACACGCCCTTTACCATCGAGGCGGGCGAGCGCATAGCACAGATGATTGTGGCACGTTACGAGCAGATTGAGTGGCAGGCCGTAGAGGAGTTGGGCGCTACAGAGCGTGGTGCTGGCGGATTCGGCTCAACAGGCAAGTAAGTGGGGTTTTAAAATTAATTACAGACTCCTCCGTCACTCGCAAGCGAGTGCCACCTCCTCTAATTTAGAGGAGGAATTTGAATACTGAAAGAGAAAAACACTATGCGTAAGGGGTGGTACATAGTTTTGGCTTTGGTGTGGCTCGCTGTGGCGGGGTGCGGCAGGGTGAACGGCTCGGAGGAGGATTCGGGGCGTGAACTCATAGTCGATGCCCGTTTTGAGCGAGGTGCGGCTCTATCACCACTGTGGCCCCACATAGTGCAGCAGGGCGGCGGTTTCAGCAAGACCTGCACCGATACGTTGCGCTTCGCAGAGAGCGAACTTGAGCCTATATGGCAACTGTGCCAATGGTCGAGCCGCTACGACTTGGCAGGGGCAGAGGCTACGGCGCAGGGGGATGAGATTATCTTCGCTAACGAGGGCAAGCGTGTAACACTTGCCAAAGATGGCACGCTGACGCTGGGCCTGACGACAAGCCGCGAATATGACCATCCACGAAGGGCCGATGAGCCTTGGATACACCTCTTGGTGCAGCAAGATTTTCAGGCTCCGCCACGCATTGCCGAGATTGGGGCGTTGCACTTCGGGATGGAGTTGAGAATAGACCACTGCCACAACCGTATGGGCGAGGCCTTTGACGAGACGTTACATACGGCGCAAGCGCCCTTCTACCTGATGGTGCGCAACCTCAACAGCGAGAGCAAGGATTACGGCTTGGGGCTTTGGGTAGGCATCCCTACCTTCGACTACCGTTACCAGCGCCTGGCCGATAAGGAGACCGTACATTGGGATGTAGGCACCGCGACATACATCTACACCATTCCGCCACGAACAGTTTGGGGTGATGTGAATTTGGGTGACGGCAAGTGGCACAAGGCCGACAAGGATATACTGCCGATGGTGCAGAGGGCTGTCGAGGCTATGCGCGAGAAGGGAAGTTTCACGGATAGCAGATGGGAGGATTTGGCCATCACGGGAATGAACTTCGGATGGGAGATACCTGGCACGTTTGACGCCGAGTTGAAGATGCGAGGAATGAGCCTCCGAGCCGAGGAGATTCAAAATTAAGAATTCAAAATTTTTGAGTTTGAATTTGAAGGTTGGATTAGAAAGCATCGAAAACTAAATAAAAATATTACCGAGCGTTAGCCTAATCGCGGCAGGCAAGTTTGCGGATAAAGGGCGACGCGCAGGCGGAGGGTTAAGAAACGGAGAATTTTTCACGAAGTAAAAACGCGTAGGCGTCCGTTTTACCGACGACAAGAGGCGACCCCGAAAACTTGTCACCGCGCCGATTTTTGCTCACCTTTTTACGGCTAAAAAGGTGAAAAAGACACGAAGTGGATTAAATTGGGGGAGGTGAGGTTGTGTTGCAGACTCCTCCGTCGCTAAAGCGACACCTCCTCTACCTTAGAGGAGGAAAATAAAAGAGGAAAAATTGAATTAAATAAAATATGAGATTCAAGGACATTATAGGACACGAAACGCTAAAGCGTCATTTGGCCGAGGGTATCGACAAGGGGCGCATAAGCCACGCACAACTCTTCAGCGGTGCTGTGGGAGTGGGTACTCTGCCCCTGGCTATAGCCTACGCACAGTACCTGAACTGTACCTCACGACGTGATGGCGACTCGTGTGGCGTGTGTCCTTCGTGTATCAAGATGCAACAGTTGGCGCACCCCGACCTGCACTTTGTATTCCCCGTAAACAAGCAGGGCAAGAAGAGTGGCGAGGTGGTACTGAGTGCCGACTTTATGCCTCTGTGGCGTGAGATGGTGGCCGAGAGTGGCGGTTACTTCACACGTCAGGAGTGGTACGACAGGCTGGATTTGGGTAAGACCTTGCGAGGCATTATCTCGGCAAGGGAGGCCGACGAGATTATTCGTCGCCTGCAGTACAAGAGTTTCGAGTCGGAGTACAAGATTACAATCATCTGGCAACCCGAGACTATGAACGAGGAGGCAGCCAACAAGATACTCAAAATCCTGGAGGAGCCTTGGGACAAGACGCTCTTTATACTTGTGAGCGAGCGCACCGACCTGCTGCTGCCGACAATCATATCGCGTACACAGGAGGTGGCTGTACCTCGCCTGAAGAACGAGGATTTGATGGCGCTGGCACAGGGTGGCGAGGGCACGATTGACGAGCAGCAACTCCACAACACGGCTCGCTTGGCGGCGGGTGATGTGATAGAGTGGCGACGACTGACGGGCGGTGGCGAGGATGCCGTCCGCAAGGAGGCCTTCGACTTGTTCTGTGCGCTGATGCGACTCTCGTACAACGACAAGCACTTGGAGTTGATGGATTGGGCCGATGAGGTGGCTCAACTATCGCGCGAGCAACAACGCTCAATGCTTCTGCACGCGGCACGTCTGTTGAGAGAGAGTTATATGTTGCACGCAGGCTTGGGCAGCATAAGTTACCTGTGGGGTGAGGAGGCGAAGTTCTGCCAGAACTTTGCGCCCTTCATCGGTAACCAAAACATAGAGTACCTGATATCGGAGATTGAGACCGCAATGCGCCAGGTGAGCCAGAACGGTAACTCACGCATCATATTCACCCACTTCGCCCTGGCAGTGAGCAAACAGATAAACCGACTGAAGTAGGCGATGGGGGCTGTGGGCAGACATAGCGTAGCGTTGCTGACGGGTAGCAACTTTCGGGGCAAGGAGCAGATACTTAGCCGTGCTGCCGAGTGCATAGCCGAGCGAATGGGCACCATAGTGAGGGCCTCGCAGATTCACTACTCGGAGGCTTGGGGATTCAAGTGCGAGAGCGAGTTTGCCAATCAGGCGCTCATAGTGGAGACCTCGCTGCAACCCCTCGAGGTGCTGACGCTGACGCAGGCCATAGAGCAGGAGTTGGGACGTGACCGCACCGAGGAGGCTCGGGAACGTGAGGCTACGGGACAGAGGTATGCTTCGAGGGTGGTCGATATAGATATAATTTTCTACGACGACTACGTCTGCGAGGATGAGCGGCTGACGCTGCCACACCGTTTGATGCACGAGAGGGAGTTTGTCCTGCGCCCGCTGTGTGAGGTGGCTGCCGAGTGGAGGCATCCGATAATTGGGCGGACAACGCAAAAGATGCTGGAGGGGATTTTGAATTCATAATTCAAGATTCAAAATTGAGAATTGAGAATTACCGTGCGAAGCCGAATCGCGGCAGATGAATTTTAGGAAAAAGGATAAGCGGATAAATTTCCGTTAAAAAACGGAGAATTTTTCACGAAGTAAAAACGCGAAGGCGTCCGTTTTAGGAAATTTATGCGGTTAGCCCCTAAAATTTATCACCGCGCCGCTTTTTAGTCACCTTTTTACGGCTAAAAAGGTGAAAAAGAGAGAAAGAAATGGAGTTTTATATAATTGCCTAAATTGTGATTGGTATCAGTTAAGCAATTACTTAAAAGGTAGATTCCAATCATTTTCGCAAGGAGAGTATTTATGTATCAACAATGCCTACATTGCGAAAATGTGGAATGACGTTTTTTATTTAAGATTAGAGACTCCAATCAAAATCGGCAAGCGATTTTGTGGAGTGACATAAAGATGAATACAAGAAATAAACTAAATAAAAACTGATGAAAAAGAGTTTGAGATATATAGTTTGCCTGCTGGTGGTGGTGCCTATGTTGCAGGGATGCTTCAAGGATGTGGTGTCGTACACCGACTACCGCATTGCTGCCTATGAGCAGACGGAGAGCAACGGCGAGTTCTTGCGCTCGACAGACCTCGAGACCTACGCATTCTATGTCGATACGACGGAGTGGAAGGTGGCAAGTTATGAGGATGCTCTGGCACGCCGCATTACCAACAAGACTACGGGCAAGACCTTGACCGAGCCCGATGCTGTGGCTACGTTCGATGCCAACGAGGAGTATCAGGCAACTATCCGTCTCGAGGCCGAGATATCGATGCTGGTGACGGTAAACCCGACACTGAAACTCTATGCCTACCGTAAATATCCGTTGCCCGAGAATCTGCCCTCGGTAGATACCAAACTCTATATGGCATCGTGGCGACCATCGCACTCACTGTCGGGCTGGCGCATAGTGAACGAGTTTTATGCTCCACCGACTCAGGAGTAGTGTAACAATGAAGTGAAAGACAACATAAGATTTAGAAGCAAATAAGTTAAGATGAACAAAACTTTCAACACATACCAAACGGGCAATCGCTCGGTTTCACGTTGGCTATCGGTGGTCGTAGGTCTGCTGTTTGCGGGTGCTTTCTTCAGCCGCTGTGCATCGATAGGCACACTCGATGGTGGCCCCTACGATACGTTGGCACCCGTCATCACCCACATTTCGCCGATGGACTACACCACAAACTTCAAGGGCAACAAGATAACCTTTATGTTCGACGAGTACATACAACTCAAGAACCAGCAGAAGGAGGTCTACACATCGCCCGCAATGAAGAAGAAGCCGCTGCTGACGATTCGTGGCAAGAGCATCATCATCGAACTGCGTGACGACTCGCTGAAGCCCAACACAACCTATTCGATAGAGTTTGGCTCGGCTCTGGCCGACAACAACGAGGGTAATCCGTTGCACGGTATGCGTTATGTATTCTCGACAGGCGACAAAATCGACTCGCTCTATATGTCGGGCTACACCGAGGATAGCCAGATGGCCGATTCGCTGGGTAAGACCTTCATCTACTTCTTCGAGGCCGACTCCATAGAGGCACCCGACAAGTACGACTCGACGATGTTCAAATACCAGCCCTCGAAGATTGCCCGCGCCAACACCAACGGTATCTTCTTGGCGCAGAACCTCAAGCCCGTAGATTATCGTGTCTATGCCTTCTTTGACAGCAACGACAACCACACCTACGAGCCTTCGCTGGACAAGATTGGATTCCTCGACAGCGTATATAACCCCACGCGAATGCCAGGATTCACGATTTGGTACGACTCGGTGCGCCGCTACGTCTCGGCGGACCCGCAACTCTACTTCCGTATGTTTATGGACGTAAGTTTCAGCAACCAGAAACTCAACGAGCAGAAACGTCCCGACCAGCATAAAGTCGAGTTGCAGTTCAATGCCGCACACCCCCAGATACGTTCAATCGTCTTCGACAGCATCCCCGAGGAGGATATCATCATAGAGCCGATGACCAAAGGCCGTGATACACTTGCCTTGTGGCTCAAGCGCCCCTCGGAGTCACTGCCCGACACACTGCGTGGTAAGATTACATATATGCGTCACGACTCTTTGCGCCGCCTGCAGGAGGTAACCGAGGATTTGATGGTATCGTGGCGATTGGTCGAGACCAAGGAGCAGGAGAAAGAACGCGAACGTCTGGAGAAGGAGAAGCGTAAAGCCGAAGAGGAGGGCCGCGAATGGAAGGAGCCCGCACGTCGTTCGAAGTTCCGTATGGTAAATTTCAAGGAGAACGTAGAGGTCAATCCCGATGAAAATTTCGCTATGGAGTTCACTTCACCGCTGACGAAGTTCGACACTACGGCCTTTGTGCTGCGCTCGTGGAGCGAGAAGGGTGACACCCTGCGCGAGAGGATGGAGTTCATACCCGACACGCTGAGCATACGCAAGTGGCGAATGAAAACCGCTTGGGACCCGACACGCAAATACAAACTCTTCATCCCGACAGATGCTATGGCCGACATCACAGGCGAGGGCAACGACTCGTTGCAGGTAAACCTCACCGTCTCGGACAAGGATAAGTATGCTACGATGATGCTCAACGTAGTGCCACGCGTCGAGGGTGCACTCTACATCTTGCAGATACTCAGCGATAACGGCTCGACGGTACGCGAACTTCGTAACCTGGGACCAGGCATCCATAAGGTGGAGTACATACCCGCAGGCGATATGCGTATGCGCATCATCGAGGACCTGAATGCCAATGGAGTATGGGATTCGGGTAATCTGGTCGAGCGCCGTCAAGGTGAGCGTTCCGAGATGTACAAGAACGACAAGGAGGAGGAGATATTCACCACCAAGACGGGTTGGGAGTTCGAAATCACACTCGATATGAACCGACTCTTTGCGCCCGTCACGATGGAGCAACTCATCGAGCGACTCAACAAACGTGAGCAGGCCCGACTCCTCAAGGCCGAGGAGGAGCGTCGTGAGCGCGAGGCCAAGGAGAAGAAGGAAAATGGTGGCCATAGTCACGGCAGCGGAATGATGGGCGGCTCAGGCGGCCTCGGTGGTATGATGGGAGGCGCTGGCGGTATGATGGGCGGCGCTGGCGGCCTGATGGGAGGCAGAAGGTAGGAATTGGGAATTACGAGAGATAAACTCTCGTTTCCTCCTCGCGGCTCGGCAAAGAGTGTTTACACTCTCTGCACTCGCTCCGCAGCGTCGGTTGCCTCACCTTTTTACGGCTAAAAAGGTGAAAAAGAGATAAAGAAATAAATTCTCCCTCTAAGTTAGAGGGAGTACCCGAAGGGGGAGGGAGTGTGTTTTTGAGATGAAAGATAGATTTACAGACTCCTCCGTCGCTAAAGCGACACCTCCTCTAACTTAGAGGAGGAAATTGGAAAATTTCTGCGCGAAGCCATTCGCAGCAGATGAATTTTAGGAAATAGGATAAGCGGAGAAATTTCCGTTAAGAAACGGAGAATTTTTCACGAAGTAAAAACGCGAAGGCGTCCGTTTTAGGAAATTTATGCGGTTAGCCCCTAAAATTTATCACTGCGCCGCTTTTTACTCACCTTTTTACGGCTAAAAAGGTGAAAAAAGAGGAAAGATAAAAAGAATAAAAATAGATATAGAATGAAAAAAGGGTTTTATTATCTCGTGCTTTTGGCGAGTCTTGTGACGATGGGTTGTAACAAACCGAAGGTTATCCCCGACGATGTGCTGGGTAAAATCTTCCACGATGCTATGCTCACCAACTCCTACATCAACAACGTGATGGTCAAGGCCGACTCGTTGAACTTCTACGAGCCTATATTGGAGAGTTACGGCTATACATCCGAAGATTTGCAGAACACCATCGTCAACTTCTCGCGCCGCAAGTCTGCCCGCCTGAGCGACGTGGCCGAGCATATGATTCTGCTGCTGGAGCGTGAGGCTATGGTGCTGGAGAAGCAGGTGTCGGTACTCGACACTATAGACAACGTGGCACGCCGTCACTTCACCGAGACGTTGCTGTACGATACACTCATCGTAGCCACCACACCGGCCGACTCTACATTGCTGCACTTCGAGGTGCCCTTCGCTGGACCGGGCGACTACCGATTTGACTGTACCTATACGCTCGACTCGCTGGACAAGACTTCAGGCCGCCGCTACCACATCGACTGGTTGCGAGAAGACTCAACAACCACAGTGGCATCATCGGGCCACCTCACACAAGGTGTAAAGCGCAACTTCAACTTTGCTTATACCATACGCGAGGATAATACAAACATAGGTTTTATCATCTCACTGAACCACGTGCAGGAGCGTATATCCCGCCCTGGCAAACCCTCGATACTCAAGAACAAGACCAATACTCCACGCATAACAATCAATGAGATAAAGGTTACCTATGAGCCGAGTGCCAAGGTGAGTGTCGCGAAATTGTATGAGGAACAGTTGAATGCCCGCGTCTTGTCGGACACATTGCTGCAATACATCGAGCAGAAGGCAAAGGAAGAGTAATTTTGAATTTACAGACTCCTCCGTCACACCTACGGTGTGCCACCTCCTCTTGCCTTAGAGGAGAAATTAGATAAAAAAACAAAAATTATGAATTACCTATGCGTCGCATAGCAGCACATTACCTGATAAACCGTGGCGAAGTAATCGCTCGGCCTGTGGTCACGATAGACGACGGGGGCACGATTGTGGCCATCGACGTGTGGGAGCGTCTCGACACCCTGGCGCAGACGGAGTTCTACGCAGGGGCGTTGTGTGCTGGTTTTGTGAATGCACACTTGCACATCGAACTGTCGTATCTGCGTGGTGCTATCGAGCGAGGTAGTGGCTTTGCTGGCTTCGCCCGTCAGATAGGTGCTGTCAGGGGTAACTTCACGCCCGAGGAGCGTGAGCAGGCACTGCGTGCTGCAGATGCTGTGATGTGGGAGCAGGGTGTAGATGCTGTGGCCGACATAGCCAATGGTGCGACATCTATGGAGATGAAGCGTCAGAGCCCGATACGTTACACCACATTTGGTGAGGTTTTTGGTCTGAACTCCACGCTGGAGCCTATGGCTGCGCTGAAGGCAGATTGGCCCGAGGTGGTGCTCACGCCACACTCTACATACTCGTTGCAGGATGGACTGTTCCGCCAGACCATAGAGGCGGATGCCGAGGCTGATGCGCCACTCTCGATTCACTTTATGGAGTCGGAGGCCGAGGCAGCACTCTACCGAGGTGAGGGGTCGCTGCAGGCCTGGTATGAGAGGATGGGCTGGAGTTGCGACTTCATAGGTTATGGCTCGCCCACAAGGCGAATCATAGAGTCTGTGCCCGCCACGCGCAAGGTGTTGCTGGTGCATAACTGCTACGTCGAGCAAAGGGATGTGGAGCAGTTGCAGGAGCACTTTGGCGAGAGGGTGAGTTGGGTGCTGTGCCCCTGCTCGAACGATTTTATTTCGGGTGTGAAGCCGCCCGTAGAGTTGTTGCGAGGGATGGGTTGCCGCATCTGTATAGGTACCGACTCGCTGGCCTCGAACGAGAGCCTCTCGATGGTGAGGGAGATGCAACACTTTGGCGACTATCCGTTGCGTGAGGTGGTCACCTGGGCAACCTGGAACGGTGCCGAGGCGCTTGGTCTGCAGAGTGAGATAGGCTCGGTGGAGGTAGGTCGCAAGGCAAGCATCGTACTCATTGAGGGCATCGAGCAAAGAGATGGTGAGTTGTGGATGACACAGCAGACCAAGACGAGGAGATTGTGTTGAGAATTCAAAATTGACAGACTCCTCCGTCACACCTACGGTGTGCCACCTCCTCTAACGCAAGAGGAGGAAATAAAATAAGAAAAAACTTAAAAAAATATAAAATTATGGAACTGAAAACTATTCTTGAGAAGCGTCGTAGTGTACGCAAATTCCTTGACCGCAAGGTGGAGAAGGAGAAACTACAGCGCATAGCCGATATGGCGCTCACAGCACCCTCATCACGCAATTCGCGCTCAACACGACTGATGATTGTCGACAAAAAGGAGCACTTGGAGCATATAGCAACGATGCGTGACTACGGTGCGGCATTCGTGAAGAATGCGGCGGCGGCCATCATCGTAATGGGCGACAAGACGAAGAGCGACCTCTGGTTGGATAACTGCGTTATCACGGCTACAACACTGCAGTTGGCTGTGGTGGACGAGGGCCTTGCATCGTGCTGGGTACACATCAACGACCGTCCCTGCCTGAAGGATGAGCCCGAGGGCAAGCAGGCTGTGGAGCATCTGCGCGAGGTACTGCCCATACCCGAGAACTACGGCGTGTTGTGCGCCATAGCGTTGGGTTACTCTGATTTTGAGCCAGCACCCCTGCCACCCTACGAGGGCGACGAGAGGATTTTGTGGGGATAAACAAATGAGCCTGTCCTAATTAAGGACAGGCTCATTTACAATAATACAAAACTGCAACGGTGGGTGATTGTTTTTACTGTTTAGTAAATGTTATGCTATAACTGTCATCTCCAATAGTTATTTTCGTAGAGGAAATAAATGTAACAGTCCAGGGACATTCACCCAAAGTATTTATAAGAACCGAGCCACCTTCCATATTCCACTCTGTTATCTTTCCATCAGAATACTTATATCTTCCTGACATTGAAAAAGTACCTTCGCTATATGTTAATTTCTCTGTGGCTTTGTTTGAACTATGAAATGTTAATGTGTATTTATCGGTCGAGTCATAGCCAACCCAAGTACCAATCAGTCTCTTCGTTTCATCATCTTCAGAGTCACTGTCACTCTTATAATCGGCATATACACTTACCTCCACATCCTGCGTACCATCTGAAAAGATAAACGAAGTACAAATGTTCTCTGTCATACTCTCGCGGTCGAGTTTCACCTGAATCATCTTACTTGTTCCTTCAGCAAGTTCACCCTCGGTTGCCGATACTGAAAATGGTGCAGTAACATTAGAGATGGTCCATTTCAAGGGTGCAGTGCCGATATTATGAATAGTAATAGTCTTCTCTGAAAGATCATCACCAAAGTCGAGTAATGAGGTCTCTACCCACAACTCGCCCTTTATAATTTTCTTCTTGGCTTTGATAGTAATAGACATCTCTTTCGTGCCGTCAGAGATAATAAATGTAGTAGTGAGATCCTCCGCAAGTTGCTCGCGGTCGAGTTTTACTTTAACGATTTTGTTACCACCAACATCAAGTTTGCCCGATGTTTCAGATACAGAGAGACACGGAGCTGTGATATCAGAAATGGTCCAATTCAGCACATCATTACCTACATTCTTTATTTTGAGATTCAACTCTGTTGCATCTTCTCCAAAATCAAGATATGAAGACTCCACTGACAATTCGCCCTTCAGAATCTTTTTTCTGGCTTTGACTATAACAGACACCTCTTTCGTGCCGTCAGAGACGATGAATGTAGTATTAAGGTCCTCCGCAAGTTGCTCGCGGTCAAGTTTTACCTTAACGATTTTATTGCCTCCTGCATCGAGTGTGCCCGATGTTTCAGATACAGAAAGGCAAGGTGCCGTCATATCTGAAATGGTCCAATGCAACTCGCCATCGCCGATATTCTTAATATTGAGATTCAATTCAGTTGTATTTTCTCCAAAATCAAGAGATGTAGAAGATACTGATAACTCGCCTTTCAGAATTTTTTTCTTGGCCGTGACTGTAATAGATTTACTGTTTGAACCATCAGAGACTATAAATGTTGTCGAAAGGTCCTCTGTGAGTTTTTCACGGTCGAGTTTTACCTTAACAAAATTATAATCGCCAATATCAAGTTTGCCTGATGTCTCTGAAACAGAGAGGCAAGGAACTGTAATGTCTGATATAGTCCAATTCAACACATCATCACCAACATTCTTAATCTTGAGACTCAACTCTGTTGCGTTCTCTCCAAAATCGAGAGATGTAGGCTCTACTGACAACTCGCCGTGAGTCTGTTTTGGGGCGCAAGACACAGAGATAGGATAGGTATTGCCAAACGCAGCGATATTCACCACGATTGACTTCTCCTCGGTAAGGAGTTCTCGCTTGACACTGAAGACGATAGTCTGCGACTTGCCTGCATCAATACGGCCCATCTTGGGACTTGCCGACAACCAACTGTTGTTGCCCATATCGACTGTCCATTCAGTCTCTTCTGTACCTTTATTTGTGATAGTTACAGACATCTCGGTTTGAGACGTGCCGAAATTAAGGGTTATAGGAGATACCGTAAGGTTCTGGATAATTTCGATAGGTTTAAGGCGGAAGTCACAAGTTACATCCTTACCGGGGACTACTGTCACCTGACGGCTGTTATACTCATAGCCATCGGCCTCGACACTAACTTTATACTGTTCCGCTTCGAGGTCACGAAACTCGAAATGGCCATCCATACCAGATACAATGGTTTTGTTGCCCGGCGATATAATTACCTCGGCATTACGCACAGGTTCTCCCGTTTTTGAATCGGTAATAGTACCATAGATATTACCAAAAACAGAAACCACATCATCGGAACAACTTACCAACATCGTTGCACACAGCAACATCGCTAAAAATCTCTTCATATTTAATTTCATTTACATTCCAACATATAATTGCCCGCAAGCAACTCACAAATTTAAGAAACAAATACAACAAAATGAAATTCAATTTATAAAATATAAAGTTATACTCATTTTTTCTTTACCTTTGCAATGTAATTAAAAGCATTTTACTATGGACCAGATAGAGAAGATTGAGAGTAATTATACGCGTGAAGATTGTTACAATGCCGAGCGCATAGAGAAACTTGCGTACCACTATCGTGAGATTTTGGCGTTGTTGGGCGAGGACCCCGAGCGTGAGGGCTTGATTAAGACTCCTGAGCGTGTGGCAAAGGCTATGTCGTTTGTGACCAAAGGTTACACGCAGGACCCTGTAGAGATTATCAAGTCGGCAATATTCAAGGAGGAGTATCAGCAGATGGTGCTGGTGAAGGATATCGAACTATTCTCGATGTGCGAGCACCACTTGATGCCCTTCGTTGGTAAGGCGCACGTTGCGTACATCCCCAACGGTCGCATCACGGGACTATCAAAAATAGCCCGCGTGGTGGAGTGTTTCGCACGCCGTCTGCAGGTGCAGGAGCGACTGACGGTGCAGATTCGTGACTGCATACAGCAGGCGCTGAACCCGATAGGTGTGGCTGTGGTGATTGAGGCGAGCCATATGTGTATGCAGATGCGCGGAGTGGAGAAGTTGGGCTCGGCCACAACTACTTCGGCCTTCACGGGTATATTCTTAAAGGATACGCGCACGCGCGAGGAGTTCCTGACGCTGATTAGTAATAAGTATAGATAGTTTTACAGACTCCTCCGTCGCTACAAAAGTAGCGCCACCTCCTCTAACTTAGAGGAGGAAAATTAGGGAAATAATTACCGTGCGAAGCCTAATCGCGGCAGATGAATTTTAGGAAAAAGGATAAGCGGAGAAATTTCCGTTAAAAAACGGAGAATTTTTCACGCAGTAAAAACGCGAAGGCGTCCGTTTTAGGAAATTTGTTCGATTAGCCCCTAAAATTTATCACCGCGCCGCTTTTTACTCACCTTTTTAGCCGTAAAAAGGTGAAAAAGACACGAAGTGGATTAAGTGGGGAGGAAGGAGTTGAAAGATGAAAGATGAAAGTTGATAGATAAAAGAAAGACAGACTCCTCCGTCGCTAAAGCGACACCTCCTCTAACTTAGAGGAGGAAATATAAAACAATAAACTACTAACAAAAATTTATACAACTATGAAGAGAGTTTTACTTTTTGCTTTGACGCTGTTCGTAGCAGCGGGTTTCACATCTTGCTCGAAGGGTAAGAATGAAATCAAGATTATGTCGTTCAACGTGCTTGTTAGCCAAAACGACAACGTGAATAACTGGGGCCAGCGCAAGGTCGCTGCTCTGAATATGCTCAACGAGGAGAAGCCTACAATCCTCGGTTTGCAGGAGGCTACGTTGCCGCAGGTGAACTACCTGGCCGAGAATCTGCCCCAATATGGTTGGGTGGGTATAGGTCGTGAGGATGGCTTGAACAGCGGCGAGTTTATGGCTATCTTCTATCTGAAGGATGAGGTTGAGTTGCTCGACAGCGGTACTTTCTGGTTGTCGGAGACTCCCGACACACCCTCGATGGGTTGGGATGCAGCCTGCAAGCGCACCTGCACTTGGACAAAACTCAAGATGAAGAAGACAGGCACCGAGTTCGCCTACCTGAACACTCACCTCGACCACGTTGGCAAGCAGGCACAGCGCAATGGTTTGGCATTGATGGTTGAGCGTTGCGCTCAAATCGTGCCGAAGGGTATGACGGCTTTCGTAACGGCCGACTTCAACGCTACAACCGACGACCCGATTTTCGAGCCCTTGAAGGCCGATATGTTGGATGCTCGTGAGACAGCGCCCGAGACCGACCGCCGAGGTACATTCAACGGTTTCGACAACTTGCAGAATGTGGTTATCGACCACATATTCTATCGCGGTGCCGAGGCTCACACATTCCGCGTGCTGGATAAGTTCTACGGTGCGCCCTACATCTCGGACCACTACCCCGTAGTGATGACAGCAACGTTTTAATTCAAAATCGAGTTTTTGAAACTATAAAAATTTCCTTCTCTAAATTAAGAGGAGGAATTTTTTTATATAATAAATTGATGCCATTCTCACACTCTTGACAGACAAACGATTTTGTGGAGTGACGTGAAAAAATCAAGTTGAGTAAAATTAATTCTCCCTCTAAGGTAGAGGGAGTACCATTTAGGGGGAGGGAGTGTGCTTTGAGTGGAAAAATAAAAGTTCAAAGATAAAAGATAACAGATTAACAGACTCCTCCGTCACTCGCCGAGCGAGTGCCACCTCCTCTAACTTAGAGGAGGAATTTTTTACTATACAATAAATCATTCCCGTGCGTCAGCCCATCCGCAGCAGATGAATTTTAGGAAAAAGGATAAGCGGAGAAATTTCCGTTAAAAAACGGAGAATTTTTCACGAAGTAAAAACGCGAAGGCGTCCGTTTTAGGAAATTTGTTCGGTTAGCCCCTAAAATTTATCACTGCGCCGC
>JAFYRX010000065.1 GCA_017546725.1 Alistipes sp.
AGAATGCTGAGGGCATCACCGTAGAGGAGATGGTAACTGAGAAGTCTGGTCAGACAGGCGAGAAGGTTGAGTTGGCATACTATGGTCGTATCGAGGCTCCTTACTGCAACGCATACGTTCACTTCAACAAGAAGTTGGGTACTATCCTTGGTTTCAACAAGGAGGTATCTGAGGAGGTTGCTCACACTATCGCAATGCAGGCAACTGCTATGGCTCCTATCTCTATCGACGAGAACGACTGCCCCGCAGACGTAGTTGAGAAGGAGAAGGCTATCGCATTGGAGATGATGAAGCAGGATCCCAAGAATGCAAACAAGCCTGAGGCTATCTTGGCTAAGATTGCAGAGGGTAAGATGCGTAAGTTCTTCGAGGAGAATACTCTCTTGAACCAGGCTTTGGTAGGTGAGAAGATTTCTATCCGCGAGTTCTTGCAGCAGAACGATAAGGAGGCTACGGTTGTTGCTTATAAGCGTTTCGCTTTGGAGGCATAGTAGTTCCACTATCATAAGAAAAATCCCAGCCGAAAGGTTGGGATTTTTTTTGTAATACAATATTCAATATCTTCTTTTTATATTCCTTTGCCGATGTAACTGCGTAGTGCTGCGACATACTCCTCGAAGGCTGCTACGCCATCTTGCGTTATGGCGCAGGTGGTGCGAGGCATCTTGCCCTTGAAGCCTTTCTCTATAGTGATATATCCCGCTTTCTGTAGTTTGTCTAATTGTACGCTCAAGTTACCAGCCGTCGCGCCTGTCTGCTCACGCAGATAGACAAAGTCGGCACTCTCGACACTCAACAATACGGACATTACAGCCAATCGCAGTTCGGAGTGTAGTAGCGGATTTAACTCTTTGAACATATGCTGTTGTTTTTGCCGTTGTATTTGTTGTTGAGAATATGACCTGGAACGACCATCATAAAGAGGAATATCGCAGCAAAGAGTAGATAATCAGTACTCATCCATTCTGATTGTTGTGCAATATCGTTCAATTCGACAAATCGAATCATCAACCAATGTTTTACGGGGAAGAGCATCGACGATGCCATTGCCACTATGCCACCAATCTTTGTGGCTCTGTCGCGAATGATAAATCCTGTCATCGTAGTACCCATTCCTGCCATCAATATCACGAGGAATAGAATCGGAGCGTGGTAATACACGAAGGCAAACATTATCCAGATGAATGAGATGCCTACGACGCTCCAGATAATCGAGATTACGCGGTCGATGTAGTTCTTCGCACCGTTGTCACGCTTGCCCCATATTGTCATTCCTATCCAGCCTATAATTGGTATAAGCCACCATAGCCACCAAATTCGGACGTCGTATTGGAACAGGACGTAATTTAGGATAGAGGTAGCGACTGTTGTGTAGCCCCAAATCAAGAATGGTGTTCCCGAATTGCGTGCCAAGCGTGCGCGTGAATCTTGAATCATAGAGGTGATGAGTTCTAAACTCTGTGCCTCGGTAAGTTTGCTTTTCTCCATTTTTGTGATTTTTTTGTTTGTTTTTGTGTTTTTTGTGGTTCCCTTCCCGCTTGACAACCGTCTGTCTCGGCCGCGACAAATTGTGTCAAACGAACAAGTATTGTTTTTTTTTGTGTAGTGCAAATATAAAGTAGTTTATAATATAAACCAAATATATGCACAAAAAAATTAACAGCAAGGTATAAAAAATGAATGATTTTCTGAAAATTAAGACTATACCTATTTATATAGCAACTCTACAATCCTCTCCAGCCATATCTGGTCCACCTTGTCAAACGTAGCAAGTTGCTCGCTGTCAATGTCGAGTACAGCTACTATCTTGTCACCATCCCATACAGGCACTACAATCTCACTGCGAGAAAGCGAACTGCAGGCAATATGCCCTGGGAATTGCTCTACGTCGGGAACTATCTGCGTAGTCTGCTCTCTCCACGCTGTACCGCAGACACCTCTGCCAAAGGCGATTCTGCTGCAGGCCAAAGGCCCTTGAAATGGCCCTAAAACCAATTCTTCTCCGATGACTCTATAAAAGCCCGTCCACCAAAAGTTAAAAGTTTGGTGTATCATAGCCGTGATGTTGGCCATATTGGCTATCGTGTTGTTCTCGGCATCCGTAACGGCGGCTATCTGCTTAAATAGCAATTCATATTTCTCCTTTTTGCTACCATCGGCAACGATTAGGTTTTCGGCCATATATCTGTCTTATTGAAGTTTTGCTTTACTTATTACGATGCTGTCCATCGCTGAATTGTAGTAATTGTCATCGTCACAAAGGCGATAGTTTATGTAATGCCGACCGTCGGGATTGACATAAAATTTGTTGTAGCCATCGTTCACCCTTATCTCAAGGTCGGCTCTGCGTAAACCTGTCTTGTTTACCTCACCACAAGCGTATGCTGCACACCACACCCCATAAGGGTCCCATGCATATCGTCCCGTAGATGTGCCGAATGCCGTCAATGCTTGTGACACAATGTCCTTGTTCTCTCGGTCTATGGCTTGTAAGCCTGCACCGCAAATCATTGGGCCACCAACTTGTGCCAGAAAATATACTATCGGGTAGGGCCAATTTCGATTAACGTAATCTATCGCCGCACGAGCAGGCTTTGCGAAGAAAAAGTTGTTGTCATAACCTTCGGGAAATACACCTCCGACGATGTATAGTTGTCCGCATTTCTGCTTGATTAACTCCTCGCCTGTGAGTGGAGAGTATTCATCGGGTTCGCTTTTTAGCAATAGTTCGATGTTGGTAACGTAGCCCGTTGTGATTATATCTACTCTTCGTTTGCTCTCGGCCAGAATCTTGCGGTATAACTTTACAGCATCCATTACCTCGCCTTTACCATCATCGTGACGTGTCATCAGCGACCAATAGGGCGATGTGTCGGGAATATCGACAGAACTGCGACCTATGGGCACATCATCCTTGCCTTCGTGGAGCAACATTCCGCGCATCGCCTGCAGATTGTTCTCGCCCCTGACTGAGTAGCCTACGCATTTTAGGTCGATTACCCCTTTGTCATCCAATGCCGTAGCGATTCTAACAGCGCATACATCATCGACATCGGTGCTGAAATCAACATCGAGTATCAAAGGCTTATTGGGAGATGTGTTCAAAAACAGTTCGTTTTCTGCACGATCCTCAACTTGCGA
This sequence comes from Alistipes sp., assembly GCA_017546725.1. GTDB lineage: Bacteria > Bacteroidota > Bacteroidia > Bacteroidales > Rikenellaceae > Alistipes. The sequence continues at coordinate 3,142 of JAFYRX010000065.1, forward strand.
GCAACTCGCGCAAGCCAATATAAGAGCTATAATCAACCACTTTTTCATATTGCGTAATGATTACTCTTCTCGTAGCCACATCTTATCACCCAGGAAGAAGTATAACGTACCATAGGAGTAGCGGCCTGTGCGTGCTCCTCGGTCAAATGTAATCCACAAATAACGCTCGTAATTGCCATATTGCAGTGGAACTATCGTTGGCCAGCCACGACGACCGCCGTCGCTGTATTGGTGGTTAAAAACGCCCAAATATTGCAGTGTGGGGTAGTCGTAGATATAGTATGTCGTGTCGGAACCTCCGCTGAGTACATATCGCTTGCCTCCAACTGTCGTAATGCGTATGCCTGTATTGTTATTCTTTGTCGATTCTGCAATTTGCTTATATGGACCGTTCCAATTTTTGCTCTCACAAAGATATGTTACATACGATTTATCCTTCAATGCGCAATATGCCAATCGCCACTTGCGAGCCTTCTTGTCATAGAAGAAATCGGGGTCTTCGGTGTTATATTTTGTTTCGATTTCGTTGCCGCGAGTGTAGTTGTGGGGGAAATCCAACTCCTTGCACTCCAGGTAGTGAATTCCGTGTAGAAGATTGGCTTTGGTCGAAGCATAAACCAGAGTATGGGTATCTCCGTGAGAGGTAGTTATAACCAAAAACTCCTCGTTTTCGGGGTTGTAAACCACCTTTGTGGCGTGGAATCCATAGATTATACCATCGCCCTTGCCAAAGAACAATGCGCCCTCCAATCGTAACTCAAACGATGAAATATCCAGCGAATATACTCCCTGATATGAATCGGGAATCTGCTCAAAGCCGCGAGTCGTGAGACAAAGATATAATCTTCCGTCTTTAACCAGTGGCTTGCCATCGGTAGTCTGGATAATCTGCGAATCGGCTTGTCCCGTACCGCACGACAGCATACTTTGTGCCTTTTCGAGGGTGATTTTGCCCGCAGTTGAAGGCGCTGTATATATGCCAAAAGAGTGTGTCATTGGGCTCTCTATAGAGCGCATATCATTCTTAACGCTATAAAGTAACTCTGCACGGCCATCGTCGTAGATGCGAAATACGTGGAATCTTGCACCTGTATATTGTAGGCGAAGTTCTACTGTGTTGTCGCTTGGTGTTGTCTTTTCTGCTAAAACAGTCTGCTTGCCATCTGCTATTTTGAGCGAAGAGATTTTCCCATTGCTATATGTTGTACGTATAATCTCTCCCTTGCCATTGTTGGGGTAAAATTCAATACCAGCGCAATCGGCTGAATCCATATCCGAAAAACGAGCCTCGTAACACAGATAAGGGTGAAATGCTCCAACACGAATGGTGGCTGCAGATGCCTCCTGCGCAGAAGTTATATCGAGTGTACGTCCTGTCTGCTTGAATGATGGTAGCGCCGCAGAGCCTCTCTCTTCTATTATTAGGTTGGCAGAATTGGGTAGAAACAGGTCTGTCTCCTCCATATTGATTTGGCTCATTATCTTGTTGGATGAGTAGAAGTTACGCACAAATGATTGGCGTACGAACGTCATATCCTCCAAATTTACGCTCTTTTGCGGAGTCTGAGCCGCTATGTTAGCAATAGATAGTATGGCTACGATGCCTAAAATAAATCGTTTCATATGATGTAATATTAAATATCAACAAATTTAATAAAAAATCTCGTTAAGTTGGAAAAACTGCTTGAATTTTGTAAATTTGCCAAAAGCAAATTCCGAAATTTATGTCAAATATTAGAGATTTACAACCGCGTTTGGTGTGGGAACAGTTCGACGACATCACTCGCGTTCCACGTCCTTCGAAAAAGGAGGAGAAGATTATCGAGTTCTTGATTGACTTTGCGCGCCGTCATTCATTGGAGTGTCAGCGTGATGATATAGGTAATGTAGTAATCCGTAAGCCTGCAACCGCTGGATACGAGAATAAGCCGACGGTAATCCTGCAGTCACATATGGATATGGTTTGCGAGAAAAATTCTGATGTGCAGTTTGATTTCGAGACAGAGCCTATCCGTACACGTATCGATGGCGATTGGGTTAAGGCTGAGGGTACCACACTCGGTGCCGATTGTGGTATAGGTATGGCTGCCGCAATGGCTATGTTGATTGATGACACTATTGAGCACGGTCCGCTGGAGGCACTCTTTACCGTTGATGAGGAGACAGGCCTTACGGGTGCGTTCAATTTGGGCGAGAATATGCTTACGGGTAAGTATCTTATTAACCTCGATTCGGAGGATGAGGGTGAGATATTTATCGGTTGCGCTGGTGGTGTCGATACTGTTGCTACATTCAGCGTCGAAAATGAGCCTGCTTCTGAGGAGTATCGTTTCTATCGTTTCGATGTGTCGAATTTGGTGGGAGGTCACTCTGGAGATGATATCGAGAAGGGTAGAGCCAATTCCAATAAGATTGTTGCTCGATTGATGTATGAGGCGCAAAGCGAGTACGATGCTCGTTTGAGTTATATCGATGGCGGTAATCTCCGTAATGCTATTCCACGCGAGGCTTATGCCGTATTTGGAGTTCCTGCAAAGTGCCGTGAGGCTTTTGAGGAGCGTTACACACGTTTTGCTGCCGATATTAAGGCCGAATTCGCTATTACCGAGCCTGATATGCACCTTGCGCTGAATCCTATACCTGCACCCAAAAATGTACTCTCAATGGCCTCGCAAAAGGCTTTGGTAGGGGCTTTGGTAGGTGTGCCCAATGGCGTTTTGGCTATGTCTATGGCCGTAAAGGGTTTGGTCGAGACCTCTACCAATTTGGCATCTGTAAAGTTTGATGGCGAAGATAAGATTGTAGTTACCACATCTCAACGCTCTTCTTTGGAGAGTGCAAAACTCTACGCCAAGCAGGCTGTAGAATCGGTATTCTTGTTGGCTGGTGCTACCGTTGAGCACTCTGACGGCTACCCTGGCTGGTCGCCTGACCCCAAGTCGAAGTTGTTGGAAATTACGGTTGAATCTTACCGCCGTTTGTTCTCTGCTGAGCCTCGTGTGCGTGCTGTTCACGCAGGTCTGGAGTGTGGACTGTTCCTTGAGAAGTATCCTCATCTTGAAATGGTATCGTTTGGCCCTACCATTCGTGGCGTTCACTCGCCTGATGAGCGTCTGGAGATTTCGACAGTCGATAAGTTCTGGCTACTGTTGTGTGATGTGGTGAAGAATATTTAGCACAATCAGGGCGATAAATGCTATAAAAGGTCGGTTTTTCCGACCTTTTTGCGTATATTTGCTCTATGCGTCACCTTTTATTGTCCATATTTTTCATAATGACTCTCTGCCGTGTAGTAGCACAGCAGACCATAGATGACGTATATCAATATAAGATAGACGAGGAGCGACTCATCGGAGAGAGTATTTCGAGTGATACATTGCTGTTCTATCGTGCCGCACACAGCCATCGTGATATGTATGGTCAGATAACAGATTATCGCTTTTCATTTGTCGATTATTCTCGGCGCGGTGTTGAGTTTTATCGCCGCGATGTTGTGCTTGATGGCTTGATGCTGCCTCGTACTCGGCTCTCTGCATTAAGACGATTAGGCCTTGCGGAGAGCAACTATGCGGGTATGTTTGGCAGGGATGCCGTTGTCGGCTCGTATGCTGGTGTTGACGAGTTTTCAACATACGACGGAGTGCCCATCAATGGCGGCAATGTCGGGATATTCTTTTCTGGTCGTGGCTACTTAGGCGGTGTTCGTGCCACTGTTTACCACACTATGTCAAAGGGGTGGAGTATGTCGCTCTATGCTTCGGGCCGTTTGGGTGATGATTTATATATTGATGGTGTTAACCAAAACTCCGTTGATGCCGCATTGCGTCTTTCGCACGAATCCTCTTCTGGAGGTCAGTTGTCTGTTGTTGTACTGCTTCAATCGGGCGAGCGAGGTCTGCGTTATGGCTCTATCGATGAGGCTTTTACTTTGACGCGAAACAGACTCTATAACCCTTCGTGGGGTTATCAGGCAGGCGATATACGTAATTCTCGCGTTAGGCGGGATAACTCTCCATATCTTATGCTTTCATACTCTGCCGATTTGGGTACTATGACAAGTATGACTCTCTCGGCAGGTGGCGGCTTAGATAGGCGCAGTTATTCATCGCTTGGATGGTATGATGCCTCGACTCCTCGCCCCGACAATTATCGTTATTTGCCGAGTTATTATGCCAATCCTGCTGTCGCCTCTGCCGTTGCTGAAGAGTGGCGTGCGGGTAACGAAAAATATACTCAAATAGATTGGGATGAACTCTATCAGCGAAATCGCTACTCTGCTCGCGGTGCTATATATGCTCTTGAGGATAGGGTGGCGCAAAATCTGCAAAGCGAAGTCGCCCTCCGCTTTAAGAGCGAATTAAGCCCCTCTCTGTCTTTGCATTATGGTTTGCGGGCTCGCTTGTTATCTTCTCGCAATTTTAAGCAGATGCGCGATTTGTTAGGAGCGTCGTATCATACCGATATTGATTATTTTCTACTCGATGATGACACCTTCTCCCATAAAACCGATAATGATGTGCGTCATCCTGACCATCGCATAGTCGAGGGAGATAAGTTTGGTTACGATTATGCCTTGTCTGAAAATAGTCTCTCTGCCGAGTTCGGCTTGCGCTATTCTATGGGACGTTTGGCGTTTTCTGCCGATGCAGCCATATGGCGTGAAAGATTCTATCGTAAGGGATTTTTCGAGAAGGAGTTGTACGCTGGCTCTCGCTCTTTTGGCCGTTCCGAAGTGGTTAATTTTTCACCCTATGCATTACGCGCCACACTCTCCTATGCTATTGCTACGCAGCACCATCTCGAATTAGGCTTGCTGCACTCTGCAACCTCTCCCGAAGACGAGAATTTATTCCTTAATCCGCAATATAACAATCGCGTGGCCGATAATCTTATGCTGCAACGCCACTCCTCTGCCGAGGTGAATTATCGCTTATCGACTCCTGCGGTTGAGTCTTCGGTTACGGCATTTGCTTCAATTTCTAACGATGAACGCCAAATCTTTAGGGCATACGACGATTTGTCGGCTACATATTGCGATGTCGATATCGAGGATTTGGCGACGTTGCGTTATGGCGTGGAGGCTGCCGTCAAAGTAAAACTCTCGCGTAATCTTTCGGCGGATGCCACACTCGCTTTGGGGCGTTATGCCTATAATAGTAATCCTACGGTTACGCTCTATTCCGATATTGACAATTCTGTAATCAGTTCTCGCTCTCGCAGTTATATGCGTGGTTGTAACGTCGGTGGTGCTCCGCAAATAGCGTCTACATTGGGCCTTGAATATATGACCTACCGAGGCTGGGCTGTATCGTGCAGTGCACAGGTGGCTGCTCTGCGTTATGTTGATGCCTCTGTCATTCGCCGTACCGAGCGTGTGGCTCGCCAAGCATCGGTATCCGAAGAGATTTATCGCAGTTTCCTTGCTCAACGTCGCTTCAATGATGTCTTTACGCTTGATGCTTCGGTGTCGCGCTGGTTTAATATCGGGGAGCATCGTTTATCGCTTACTCTCTCGGTACGTAATATGTTGGGACGTGACGATATAGTCTATGGCGGTTATGAGTCGTCGCGTATCCGTCACTATATGAGTGGCGCTAATCACGTCTATATGCCGCAGGATGATATCCTGACCTATGCCTATCCGAGAACCTTCTACGGTGTAATATCGTGGAAGTTTTAATCTGCTAAAGTTGGTTAATTGGTCCTAAACTCTTATCTTTGTGGCCGTAAAACCAAAGTATAGATTATATGGCAGGCTCTAATTTTGTCGATTATGTAAAGATATTTGCTCGTTCTGGTCACGGTGGTGCTGGCTCGTGCCACTTCCGTCGTGAGAAGTTTGTTGCCTTTGGAGGCCCCGATGGTGGTGACGGAGGTAAGGGTGGTAGCATTATCTTGCAGGGTGAACGCCAATATTGGACTCTTATCCACCTGAAGTATCAGCGTCACCAATTTGCCGAGGATGGCGAAGGTGGTCACGGAGCACGTTCTTCGGGTAAGGATGCTGCCGATATCATCATTCCCGTACCTCTGGGTACTGTGGCACGTCGTGTTGTCGAGAATGAGGACGGTACTACATCGTTGGAGTATGTAGGTGAGGTTACCGAGCACGGCGAAAAGTTGGTTTTGCTGAAGGGTGGTCGAGGTGGTCTCGGTAACTGGCACTTCAAGAGTGCTACAAACCAGGCGCCACGCTATGCACAACCTGGTGAGGAGGGCGATGAAGGTGCCTTTATCTTGGAGTTGAAGGTATTGGCCGACGTTGGTCTTGTGGGCTTCCCCAATGCGGGTAAGAGCACATTGTTATCGGTTGTATCGGCCGCAAAGCCTAAGATTGCCAACTATGCCTTTACGACTTTGGAGCCTAACTTGGGTATTGTCGAGGTGCGCGACCATAAATCATTCGTGATGGCCGATATCCCAGGTATCATCGAGGGTGCACACGAGGGCAAGGGTCTCGGTACACGATTCCTCCGCCACATCGAGCGTAACTCGGTGCTGTTGTTTATGGTGCCAGCCGATAGTGACGATATTGCCAAAGATTATGAGATTTTGTTGGGCGAGTTGACGCAGTATAACCCCGAATTGTTGGACAAACAGCGTTTGCTGGCTATCACCAAGTGCGATATGTTGGATGATGAACTCATCGAGGAGATGCGCCCGATGTTGCCTGAGGGTATTCCGTCGGTATTTATATCTTCAGTTGCGGGATTGAATATTCAGCGTTTGAAGGATATGCTTTGGGAGGCTTTGCAGAAATAAAATCGCCTAACAAGGTGATTTTGGCGTTATGCTTGGTCTCAAAATCCTCACATACGCATAGTATGCTGCGGTTTTTCGCCCTTCGCAAGCCTTAAAATCCCTCTTGTTATACGACTTTATAAACGCTATAATATCAAAAACGCGGGTGTCGAATGATTCGATACCCGCGTCTGTTTTATTGCTCAAGAGTAAACTTTACTCTGCGCTCTCCTCTGTCTGCTCCTCCTCTTCGGGCAACTTGAACTCTGTCAAGCCTGCTGCAACCAAGATGTTGAACCAAGAAAGAGCCTTCTTGATGTCCGAAACGTGTACACGCTCACGGTCATACTCGGGCAATACCTCTGCGAAGTAAGCCTTCAACTTATCTGCTGACTCCTTGTGTGAGAGAGCCTCCTTGCCCTCGGTGTAGGCATACATACGAGTAAATACCTCCGCCAAAGCGATATCCTCACCCTCGGTAAACATTGAAATCTCCGACAATGCGCTCACGCGTGATGTAGCCGAAGCGTTCATTCTGTGACCATCAACCAACGACTCAACGATGATACCTTTAGTCGACTGTGCAACATACTTATAAAGGCCGGGCATACCCGAAATAGCCAAAATATCCGTAAATTTCATAATTTATTGATGTGTTTTATTATTGTTTTCTTATTTTACGCCCGCAAATATAGCAAAAAAATCTATAAATATATAGTTTGTAATTTACTTGTCATTGCGAGTAGTACTTTAGTCTGACGTGGCAATCCCAAATAATTAATTAATCCTTTGTCAAATGTACATCCAACTGCGGGAATGGGAAGTTTGCACCGTGCTGCGGTAACTCCTTGTAGAATGCTTCTGTCACAGAGTCATAGACGCTCCAATAGTCCTCATTCTTAACCCACGCGCGAGCCTCTATAACGACTGCGCTGTCGGCCAAGGCATCAATACGAACATAAACAGCAGGCTCTTTGAGTACTCGCCCGTCGCGATTGATGATGTTCAGCATAGCCTCGCGTATCTGGTCGTAATCGTCGCCATAGGCTACCGACACTTTCCAACTGCAACGGCGTGTAGTCGAGGTAGAGTAGTTGTTTATTATCGATGTTGATATTGCATTGTTGGGGATGTAAATTGTCTTTTTGTCAGTTGTGTGGATAATTGTGTTAAACAATCTGATATCTGCAACTGTGCCGCTCATATTCTGTGCCTCGATGTAGTCGCCAATGCGGTATGGGCGTAATACCAAAATCATAATACCGCCAGCAAAGTTCTGCAACGTACCACTCAACGCCATACCTATGGCCAAACCCATCGATGCGAAAATCGCCAATACCGCCGATGACTCAAAACCAAGGATGTTGAATATTACAATAAACAGAGCCGCATAACCCACAACTCTAGTTGCGGTGAGGGCAAACGAACGTAATGAGAGTTCGAGTTTGCGACGCGACAAAAATACCTCTACAACACGGAATAATTTATGCAATAACCAACGGCCGACGTAAAACACTACGAGTGCGATACAAATCTTTATGCCGGTCCAAATTACCCACTCTGCAATCTGCTGCCATACATCTTTTATATCAATGCTGGCTAAATCTTTAACGGCCTGGGTGAAACGTGCCTTCTGTACGCTGTCGGGTACAATCAAATTCTCAACCTTCTGGTCTGTTTGCAGGAAAAAATTCAACATATCAAATACTCCTTATTATATTACTATGCCTCGCTTGTGGCGAGAGAAATCTACTCGACTGCAAAAATAGTTATTTTTAGTATAAATATTAGTATCTTTGTCACGCTAAACCGTTTTTAGAGCGGTAAATTAAATTTTGGCGTTGCATTGTGGTGCATCATTGCAGACGAGTGCACGCACTATTTGGCGAAAAATAAAATTTGCAAAATGAAGATAGGAGATATTGATTTAGGTCAGCAGCCACTCTTTTTGGCTCCGATGGAGGATGTCACTGACCCCTCGTTTCGATATATGTGTAAGCGATATGGTGCCGATGTCGTTACTACGGAGTTTATATCGTCCGACGGTTTGATTCGTGATGCTTGGAAGTCTCGCGCTAAACTCAATATCGATGAGGCTGAACGTCCTGTCGGCATTCAGATTTATGGTCACCTCATCGAGCCTATGGTCGAGGCTGCTCGTATAGCCGAGACGGCTCACCCCGATTTTATCGATATTAATTTCGGTTGTCCTGTCAAGAAGATTGCGGGCCGAGGTGCTGGCTCGGGTATGATGCGTGACGTGCCTTTGATGGTAGAGATGACTCGCCAAATTGTCGAGGCTGTTTCTACTCCCGTTACGGTCAAGACTCGCTTGGGTTGGGACGAAGAGTCTAAAAATATTATGGAAATCGCCCTGCGCCTGCAGGATACAGGCATCAAGGCACTGACTATTCACGGTCGCACACGCTCGCAGATGTATCGTGGCGAGGCCGATTGGACCTTGATAGGCGAGGTGAAGCATCACCCTTCAATCGAGATTCCCATTATCGGTAACGGTGATGTCGATTCGGGCCCGAAGGCCAAAAAGATGTTCGACGATTATGGCGTCGATGGTGTGATGATTGGTCGTGCAACATATGGCCGCCCGTGGATTTTCCGCGAGGTGAAACACTTTATGCAGACGGGCGAGGTTATGCCTCAACCATCTGTTGTGGAGCGTGTTGCTATTGCTAAGGAGCACCTTGCAAAGTCTATCGAGATTAAGGGTGACAAGGTAGGTATTCTGGAGATGCGCCGCCATCTGTCAAACTACTTCAAGGGCCTTCCCGACTTCAAGCAGACCCGCCTGAAGTTGGTTACGCTGTACGACGTTGATGAGATTAACGCCACCCTCGACTACATCGCCGACCATTGGGGCTCCTTCGATATGAGCGGGGCTGTCCCGCCATCACTCTCTCACGAGATATAAAAAAGAAGTTGTCCAACAAGGTGCTTTTTGCGTTACGCTCGTGTTCAAAATGCTCATTTACGCCAAGTAAACTGCGCTTTTTCACACTTCGCAAGCCTTAAAATCCCTCTTGTTATACAACTTCAAGCAATAAGGTATAGTCGTTACCGTCTATTGGGTGTTCTAACCTTATATATATTCCAATCGTCAATAGTTATCACTTTGTCTGGCGATTGTTGATATACGTTGTGTGTCCACCAACTCTTCTCGGCTTTGGTGTAGATGAGGCGTTGGCTTTTGGGGCAGTAGTTCACCGATTTTACGTTTTTAGTAGTTTTCAATGGCTCAAAAGGTGAAAACTCGCCACTCTCTACATCGAAAACGTAAACGCCCTCGTGGCCCGAAACCAATATTCTCCTGTCATCCACTTTCGACAGGTCGTGACCCGACCTTACGGGGATAGGCCACTCTGCGACCTTCTCCAATGAGGGGTTATCCGATTGCCAATCCTTGAGTTTGTACTCACGGAGTACATCATATCCCAAAGCATAGAGGCTCTCTCGTTTGGCGTTCCACACAACGCCGTGACCCGAATAGAGGCTATCCTTCCAGATGACCTTTTCGGGGGAGTCAATGTCGTACAACTCCAACGAGTTGCCTAACTTATGGGTAGAGAGTGCAACTGCTATACGCTCGTTTGGCAACAATTCCGCCGAGTGGGCCATTGGAGTGCGTGCGTAAAAGAGGCATTTGCGGCTCTTGATGTCAATCAATACCGTCGCACTATGCGACGATGTGAGCAACAATTTGCGGTTGTTATCTACGAATTTGCACTCATCTAATGGGTATAGATATTTAGCATACTCTGCAGGGAGGCCAACCGTAAGTTCCTCGGTGTCCCATTGCCAAATTTGCGCAATCTTATCCCCTTCGGACCTATTTGTGTCGATAATCTTGACCACATTGTCGCCGCACAGGGCAGCGCAATTACGGTTTATGGGTGAACAACCGCCCACCCATAAACTCAATATTATGAATCCTATGATTTGTCTCATAATACAATATAAATGCATTGCCCGAACTACCTCTGCGGTATATCGACCTCAGTCTCGCGACCGTCAATCAGATAGTCGGTAAAGTAATCTACCAATCGCCAATAGAAGTATTCGTTCATATCGCCAAATCCGTGACGCTGTGTCGGTAGATACAGCATATCGAAACGCTTGTTAGCGCGAATCAAAGCATCTACCACACGCGACGTATTTCCAGGGTGAACATTGTTGTCAATCTCACCGTGAACAAGCATCAAGTGGCCCTTTAGACGGCGAGCCAACTCGGGGTTGCTGCTGATTTTGTAAACAAACGTAGTGTCGCCCTTGTCGCTTACCTGCTCCTTTACTCCGTGGTGAGTTTCGCTCCACCAGCGGTTGTAGATTCTGTTGTCGTGGTTACCTGCGCACGATACTGCAGCCTTGAAGAAGTCGGGGTATTGCAGGATAGCAGCCGTTGACATAAATCCACCTCCCGAGTGGCCGTGAATACCTACACGGTTGATGTCGATGTAGTTGTGACGAGCCGCCAACTGCTCGATAGCCGCCTTTTGGTCAGCCAAACCGTAGTCACGCAAATTGCCGTAACCGTAGTTGTGATACCACTTCGAACGGTCGGGGTGACCACCTCGGTTACCAACTGTGATAACCACAAATCCAGCCTGTGCCAAACGGTCGGTACGAACGCTCATACGAGTGTAGGGGTATTGTGTAGCCTCAACCTGCGGACCTGGATATACATAATCGACGATAGGGTAGACCTTTGTAGAGTCAAAGTCGAAGGGTTTGTACATCACGCCATAGAGGTCGGTAACGCCATCTGCTGCCTTAACCTTGAAGGTCTCGGGGAAACGATAGCCGTTTGCCATTAACTGCGAAAAATCACTTGTCTCCAAAGTGAGCAACTTATTGCCCAAGCAGTCGTAAAGAGCCGTCTCGGGAATTGTATCAACACGCGAGTAGTTATCCACGAAGTAACGGCACGCATCATCCACCTGCGGTGTGTGGAAGAAGTTACCCTCGTCCAACTTCTTTACCTCGCCGCCGTCAAGGCTTACTGAGTAAAGGTGCTGGTAGTAGGGGTTCTCGCCCTCCTCTCGGCCCATACCTGTGAAATATACTACACGCTTCTTCTCGTCTACCTTCAGAATCTGGTGAACGTGCCACGGGCCCTCGGTGAGTTTGCGCTTGAGTTCACCCTCGCCGCTATACAAATAGAGGTGTGCCCAGCCATCGCGCTCGCTCCATTGGATTACCTCCTTGCCATCATTTACAGCAGCCAAAGGTCGCACCTCAATGTAAGTATTCATTCGCTCCTCGATTATCGGACGCAAAGTGTCTTGACCAATTGTGTAAGAGCAGATGTCTATACGGTGCAAATCACGGCTCGAACGAGTGACAAAGAAACGGTTTTCGTCACCCAACCACACCCAAGGCTGGTCGTGCAGATGACGCTGCTTATGCTCTCTGGGACGGTATCCGATAGAGAGTCGCTGGTCCTTGAATCGGCCTGTCTGAATCTCCTTGCGTGAGTTATCCTGCATATCGAACAGATAGAGGTGATAAATCGGCGACTCCTTTTCGCCAGGCATTTGGTAACGATAGGTCTCCAATGTGGGGCGAGGATTGGCCAATGCATTAATTACCCAAAGAGGCTTAACTTTGCGTTCATCAGTCAATATTGTCGCAAAGTAGCGAGAATCGGGTGACCAAATGACCGATACACTTCTGCGCTTGCCATTGAGCAGAGAGTCGGTGTTGAGCATACTATAAGGCTCTCCGTAGCCGAAGCCCTCGACTCCATCTGTAGTAATCTGAATCTCTACAACGGTAGAGTCCTTGTCGTCCTTCTTGAGTTTCTCGTAATCCTCACGCGACATACGGTAAAGGTTCAAATTCTTTGAGTAGATAACAGTCTGTCCGTCGGGAGAAACCGATGCCCAACTGAGTTGCTTTGTCTCCTTCTCCTTGTCTTTCAAGTGAGTGAGTTTCTGTGTCTTGCTGTCGTATGAGAAGTAAAAAATCTCCTTGCCGCTTACTTTCTTGGGCTTTTTGCCAGCCAGCGAATCCTCTTTTGATAGAGGTTTTGGCTTTGCATCCTGCGATGATGTTACCTCGAATGTGAATGTACGTCCATCCTCCTCAACGTCTAAGTTGCTGATGGGAAGATGTGCTGCAATATAAGGGTCTTTTACTATCTCTGTGAGTTCAGCCGCCAAGCGGTCGTGGTCGAACAACTCCTCCTTCTTGCGAGTTGCAGGGTCTACGACATACCACTTTGTGCCTTCGCCGGTCTTGTAACTATACCAGAACTTCTCGCCCGACTTGAACCAATGAGGGTCCACTGTCGTCGAGAACAACATATTTTGCAACTTACTTGCAGTAAATCTCTGAGCCAATTCGTAGCGATTCTTTTTGCGTACATCCTCGCTGTTATCAGCCGCATATACACTCGCTACGCACATCAGCGAGAGCATTATCAATAGCAATCTCTTCATCTTCTTTTGGGGTTAATATATGTTTGTGAAAATTATTTTGCGGGCTGTGCGGCCTTTGTAAAGTAGTCGTTAAAGAACAACATCTGATACTTGATAGAGTTGCGCCAGTAATCCCAATTGTGTACTCCAGGACGAACATAAAAGTCGTGAGGGATGCCTGCATCCATCAACTTTTGGTGTAAGTTGCAGTTTACCTGATAGAAGAAATCCTCGGTACCGCAGTCGATGATGAGTTTGAGCGAGTTGGGCTTGAGCAAATCTACCATATTGATAACTGTATATTTCTCCCAATTTTCGGGATGCTCCTCAATAGTGCCAATCCAATTCGACATACCCCAATTCTTCGGGAATGGGCGAATATCCACACCACCTGATGTGCTACCTGCTGCACCAAAAAGGTCCTGATGACGCAAAGCCAAATACAATGCGCCGTGACCACCCATCGACAAACCTGTAATAGCACGAGCCGTACGGTCGGCCTTTGTCTTGTAGTGAGAGTCGATGTATTCGATAATCTCCTTTGTAACGAATGTCTCATATTTGTAAGACTCGTTTATGGGACTATCCCAATACCAACTGTTCACGCCACCATCGGGCATCACGATAATTGCGTTGTAGAGGTCTGCCAAAGGACCTGCCTGTCCCTTTGTATCCCACGCTGTGTGGTTGTCGCCGTAACCGTGCAACATATATACTACGGGCAAATCCTTCTTCTCGTGATAATCTTCAGGGGTTAATACCGTAATGGTGATGTTCTTGTTCATAGCATTGCTGTGAATGGCTACCGTTTCGCGGTTGAAAGCCATCGCTGAGCCGCATATTGCCAATGCGACAATAAAAGTAAAAAATCGTTTCATAATTATGTTTTGTTAAATTTATATTGCAGTTTTCTTCTTTTTCGCCTTTTATTAGCCGAAAACAATGCAAATATACGCAAAAAGAGTGGAAGATGTGTAGCATATTTCGAATAAATGTCTATTTTTGCAGAAGAACATTAAACAGAAAAACATTAATATTATGAAAGCGAAATTTATTCTTGCGGCTCTTATGGTTGCAGCCGTTATGACCTCTTGCGGCAGTGGAGGCAAAAAGCAACTCTTCAATGGCAAGGACCTTACAGGTTGGGTATGCGTTTTGGATGCTAATAGCAATGTTCCCACATCTGAGGTTTATGGCGTTAAAGATGGTAATATCCATATCGTAGGTCAGCCTTTTGGCTATATGCGTACAGCCGAGAAGTATGGCAACTATAAGATGCACGTTGAGTGGCGTTGGATTGGTGAGGGTACTAACAGTGGTATCTTCCACCGTGTTCAGGATGGCGATAAGGTGTGGCCTAACGCTATCGAGTGCCAACTTTGCAGCGGTAAGGCTGGTGATTATGTAATGCTCGGTGGTTCAAAGATTTCAGAGATTGAGTGCGTTGGCGAGTTCCCCGTTAAGGACCGCAATGGCAACTACGAGAAGCCCGTTGGCGAGTGGAACGAGGCCGAGATTATCTGCGAGGGTAAGAAGGTGACTGTTTATATCAACGGTCAGTTGCAGAACGAGTGTACTACCACAACCGAGTCTGGTTACATCGCTTTGCAGAGCGAGGGTGGTCCCATCGAGTTCCGTAACCTCTACATCGAGGAGTTGTAATCAGTTTTAATAATATCCCTTAAAATTAAGTAGGCTACTGGCGCTGTTTGTCAGTAGCCTATTTCTTTGCTGGTAAAGTCTGTATTTGATAAGAATCAGACTGTTCTTTTTTTTGTATGCAACAAAATATTGTAAAAAAATACCGTTTTATTATATTTTTCAAAATAAATAGCGTATCTTTGATTGGTCATATTGGGAGAGCAGGTTTCCCGATAGACAAGTGGCCGTTTACAATGCGATATGTTGAGAAGAATTGTGTCGAAAGTTTACCTGCGTAAACATATTACATTACATAACAAAAAATGGGCCTCATCAGCCCAATGTGTGACCTCGAAAGGATTCGAACCTTCATCGTAAGAACCGGAATCTTATATTCTATCCATTGAACTACGAGGCCTCGCTGCAAAGATGGTGAAAAAAAATGGATAAGACAAATTTGAATGCTAATTGGCAACGAATCTTGAGTGTAATCAGATGGTCTAATATGACCATTAATCATTTTGCAAAACATATCGGGTTGTCGCGTGCTGAGAACCTGTATCAAATTAAGAATGGCAATAATGGCATTTCGCAAAAACTTGCACGTCGTATCGTTGAATTTTTTCCAGAGATTAGTGTTGGTTGGCTTTTGTCGGGTGAGGGTACTATGTTCCACGAAGATAAGGAGGTTGGTATAATCCCTTATTACAGCAAATTAGAAAAATTTTTGTCTTATTGTCGAGGTGAGCAATCTGCTCCTGATAAAGTTTTGAGTTTCGCCCCAGCTGCCGATGCAGAGGTGGCTGTCGTTGTTGATGGCGGAGTCGGTATGACTGAATTTTGCAATGCAATCGATGATGTAACGGCAAAAAAGAGCATTTTTTTGAAAAAAATAGAGGCAGAGGGTATAATTCCTTCCTCTTTTTATATGATATTGACTGCAAATTTTGTATATTTGCGTAAGGTTACTGCTGTGTTGGGAGATGAATCCAAGTCTGCGGTGCAGTTTGATAAGGATGAAAAATCAGGCTGTACGATAAAATTGGATATGGCTTCTGCTGACGCTAATGATGTGATGCCAAGCGGGGAGGTTGCTCTTTCGGATGTTAAGGCAGCATATAAGATTGTAGGAGTATTTAGCCCGATGCAGTAATCGATGGCTAATTGAATAGCGATAATTAGAATGATAATAATTAAATAAAATTAAAGGACTCTTAAAAGATATGGCGCTTATGATGACTATTAAGACTAAAGAGAATGCTTCGTTGCTTATGGCTTTTGCCTCAGCGTTTATTGTGGCTATCGTTATGGCTGCTTGTGATATTGTTTGGTGGCTGATTGCGATTGTTGCACTTGGTGTATTTGTAGTAGTATCACTCTTTTCGTTATATCTTATAAAGTCTTATGTTGCTTATAAACTCAAACCCATCTATTCGATGGTGCTCTCTCGTCACGTTCCGACTAACGAGATTGTGGATGAGTTGAAGGATAAGCACGTCGAGAATATCTCAGAGGAACTCACCGCTTGGGCTGACGATAACGACAAGGAGATTGCTCGTCTTAAGCAGAATGAGGCTTTCCGTAAACAGTATCTTGGCAATGTGGCTCACGAGTTGAAGACTCCGATTTTCAATATCCAGGGTTATATCTCTACATTGTTGGATGGTGGTTTGGAAGATGAACTCATTAATCGCAAATATCTTGAGCGTGCCGAGAAGAGTATCGACCGTTTGATTAATATCGTCAATGATTTGGATACCATCTCGAAGTTGGAGAACGATATGAATCGTCTGAAGATGACTCGTTTCGATATCGTAGCGTTGGCTAAGGATATTATCGAACAGTTGGAGATTGAGGCCGCTAAACGCAATATCAAACTCTCGGTCAAGGGTGCTGATTCTCTTCCTTCATCGTTTTGGGTTACTGCGGACCAACACTTTGTTGGTCAGGTTCTTGTAAATCTTGTTACCAACTCTATCCATTACGGTAAGGAGGGTGGCTCTACCCGCATCAAGTTCCGTGATATGATGGATAAGGTGTTGGTCGAGGTCGAGGATACAGGTGTAGGTATCTCGAAGGAGGATATGCCTCGCATCTTCGAGCGTTTCTATCGTGTTGATAAGAGCCGTTCGCGTGAGCAGGGAGGTACAGGTTTGGGCCTTGCAATTGTGAAGCATATTGTCGAGGCACACGGCGAGCGTATTACGGTACGTAGCGAGATGGGAGTGGGTACTACATTTGCCTTCCCGCTCAAGAAAGAGGTTGTCACAACCAAATAAAGAGAACATATTAATAAAAGTGCCTACCTCTATAAAAGAGGTGGGCTTAAATTTTTGATAAGGGGAGGGCTGTATTAATTAGTCTATTTTAATATTGAGAGCCCTCTGTAAAGAATAAGAAACCTGATTTATGCTGAATAATCTACTCTATATAGTATGGGATTTCGACCCAGCGCTGTTTACCATCGGTGGGTTTGAGTTGCGCTACTATGGCTTGATGTGGGCCATTACAATACTTTTGGGAGAGCGATTCTTCACAAAGTTTGCTCGTCGTGAGGGCTTCGGACAGGAGATTGTCGAGACGGGCTTCGTTTGGATAGTCTTGGGTGCCATATTGGGTGCGCGTGTAGGCCATTGCTTGTTCTATGAGTTTTCGTACTATATAACAAAGCCGTGGGCTATTCTGACCGAGATTCGTAATGGTGGTATGGCAAGCCACGGAGCAGCCATCGGTATGTTGTTGGGTATGTGGATTACTGCACGCAAACACAATATGCCTTATGTGTGGTGGCTGGACCGTATAATGATTCCCGTTTCGATAGGTGGAGGATTGGTCCGTCTGGGTAATTTGTGCAATTCCGAGATTGTAGGTAGTGTGACCGATGTGCCTTGGGGCTTTAAGTTTGTGAGATTGTACAATCTGCCGCTTGCCGATGTTCCCGTTCAGCATCCTGCTCAGTTGTATGAGGCTATCTGTTATTTCATTACGTTTGGCATATTGATGTGGTTCTATTATAAGAAGGATGTAGCCCGTAAGCGTGCAGGAGTTATGTTTGGCATAGGTCTGTTGGGTATATTCCTTACCCGATTCTTTATCGAGATTATCAAGAAGGACCAGGAGGCTTTCGAGGCTGATATGTTGCTCAATATGGGGCAGTTATTGAGTATGCCATTTATTGCTATGGCTATCTATGTGTTGTGGCGTGCCGCGCGAGGAAGCTTCCCGATTGGCGTGCCAGCAACAAAATCGCATAACGCAAATAAGAGTAAAACTAAGCGTAAATAATATTTAAGTTATGGTAGGAGAGGTTAATAAGATTATCTATAATATGCTTGTCAGCGGTCGTGGTGTATATCTCCCCGACGTTGGCTCGTTGTATATTGAGCGCCAGGCTGCGCGTAAGATTTCGGCTGATAAGTTGTTGACTCCTCGCAATGTGGTTGCATTTCAATCGGGCGAGCAAGCACCTTCGCTTGTAAATGAGATAGTTGCCGTTGCAGGATGTAGTGTGGAGCAAGCCGCAGATATCTATCAGCGCTGGAGCGCTAAGACTCGCGAAGGAAGTAATATCAAGATTGGTGGCGTAGGCGTATTGAATCACAAGAGTTTTGTGATGGAGTCGGAGTTTGCTTCGGCTATCAATCCCAAGGGTGTCAAGACGATTGTTATCCGTCGTCGCTCAAATACTTGGTTATATGCTATTTGCGCTGTTTGTGTGTTGGTGGCATTGGGCTTTTGTGGCTATATGATGTTTGGTGGTAAACAAACTATCGATGCAATGCGCATTGAGCCTATTGCAAAGGTTGTTGAACAGCCTGCGGCAACGGATGCCGTTGCGCAAAGTGTTGAGGGAGAGGTTGCTACGTCAGCCAATTCGGTTAATAGTGCAGGTGGTAATGCTGTTACCTCAACCAACGCTTCAATTCAACCCGCTCAACCTGCTGAAACAGTGGCTAATAGCGGTGCTGACTACGAGTATTATGTTGTTATGGGTATCTTCTCTACCGAGGAGAATGCGCAACGTGCTATTGCTCAGGCTGAAAGCCGTATTAAAGATGTTAGTTGCAAGGTGCTGCCTTTCAAGGATAAGTTTATGGTAACACTCTTCGGTAGTGACAAGATTGGCGATTGCAATGCGTTTGCAAACTCTTATCGTGATATCTATGCCGACTTGTGGGTGTATAAGAAAAAATAACCGAGTAGGGTAGTGATGCAGTTGGCGCAAGCGATAGGCCGCCTGATTGATTTTTTCTATGTCAGGCCGTTTTCTTCGGTATTGTCGAAGCAGATGTTTCGATATGCTGCGTGTGGCGGTGGCAATATGCTGCTCGATTTGGTGTGGTATTTTGTGGTATATCACTACGTTGTAGCCGAGCGGTATATTGATTTGGGTATTATTGTGATGTCGCCGCACGTTGCTTCGCTGGTTGTAGTCTTTCCTATTACGTTTTTGACGGGTTTTTGGCTCAATCGCAATGTGGCGTTTTGTGCTACGCAGGTCGGTAGTGGCAAGCAACTAGTGAAGTATGCTCTGTCGGTCGTGGGCTCCATCGTGCTTAACTATGTGTGCATAAAACTCTTTGTCGAGGTGTGCCATATATGGCCGACACCAGCCAAGGCGCTTACGACTGCGGTCTGTGTTGTGTATAGTTATCTGGCTGGCCGATATTTTACGTTTGTCGGTGAGAAAGAGTAAATTTTTTGGAAGAGTTAATAGATTTTTGTATATTTGTAACCAAACAAAACAAATAAAATAGTAAGATTATGGCAAATTTGAGAATTCTTAAGAAGGAGATTGACTATCGCTTGGAGGGTTTTGTATTCGATTGCGAGATGGCAATATATTTTCAGCCCTCAAAGGAGGAGGCTGTCGTAGAGTTGATGGAGAAGGCTGTTGCATTGCGTAACGCTTTGTATGTTCAGGCTAACAATCCCGCAGAGCCTCACAACGCATCGCTC
Organism: Alistipes sp.; assembly: GCA_017546725.1. Taxonomy (GTDB): domain Bacteria; phylum Bacteroidota; class Bacteroidia; order Bacteroidales; family Rikenellaceae; genus Alistipes. The sequence continues at coordinate 22,917 of JAFYRX010000065.1, forward strand.
GTTCGCAAGCACTATGCTGCATTGCGTCGTGATATGGTATCTTCTTTCTCTTCAATGTTCGAGGAGTTGAGCGCAGTAAACGAGGCTAAATAATTAGTCGATTGAAATGTCGTAGCGACACATCCGCGAGGTTGTGTCGTTTTTTTTGTATCGAAAATGTGTGTTTTATGCTATAAAATCCTAACTTTGTAGAGAATAATTTTAATCCCTATATATTATGAAAAGAATTTTATTGACTCTTTTGACCTTAATTCTCACATTGTCTTTTTCTACAGCAGAGGCCAAGCGCACGGTGTTGCGTATGGTCGATAAAGATGCTACGCCCAAGACCAAGGCCTTGTATGCCAATCTGTGGCTTATTCACGAGCGCGGAACTATGTTTGGTCATCACGACTTCCCTTCGTACGGTATTGGCTGGCGTGGCGATGATGGCCGTAGCGACGTTAAGGATGTTGTGGGCGACCACCCTGCGGTGTATAGCCTCGATATGCACGGCATCAATGAGCGCAAGATAGAGTTTGTAAAGGAGGTGTATCGCGCAGGCGGCATAAGTATGTTGGTGTGGCACCAAAATAATCCTTTGACCGAAGGTCAAGGCGGTTACCCCGTAGGAACAGCGTGGGATAATACGAAAGTCGTGGACCAGATACTCAAGGAGGGTAGTGCGATGAACGTAAAATTCAAGAAACGTCTGGATGATGTGGCTGCTGCGCTGAAGGCTATGGTAGATGATGAGGGCGAGCCTATTCCCGTAATATTCCGCCCTCTGCACGAGCATACGCAAGTGTGGAATTGGTGGGGCAAGCAGGCTACTACGCAGGAGGAATTTGTGGCGTTCTGGCAATTTATAATCAAGTATCTGCGTGATGAGAAGGGTGTGCATAACGTGATTTATGCCATATCGCCGCAGATGGATGAGGTGTATGATGATGCTGTAGGGCGTTTGTTGTTCCGCTGGCCTGGTGATGAGTGGGTTGATTTCGTAGGTATGGACTGTTATCACGGTCGCCATCGTGCCGCATTTGTTGCCAATGTGAAGGCTTTGGACGAGGTTGCGGAGTTGAAGAGCAAGCCCGTAGGAGTTACCGAGACGGGTTTGGAGAATCGCCATACGGCAAATTATTGGACAAACGATGTGTTATCAGCAATGCAGGGCAGCAGGTCGGCATTTGTGGTTGCGTGGCGTAACGAAAAGCCATCACACGCCTATGGCCCATATCCCTCATCGCCTTGTGCAGCAGATTTTGTGAAGTATTATAAGGACGAGAAGACGCTTTTCCAGCGTGATTTACCCGATATGTACTCGATGCCGAAAGGTGTGAAGGTGAAATAACCGAATGGCGCAGGGTTGCGATGTTATTCGTGGTCGTGACAACAATCGCCCGAGTGGTGGGCAAGTACAGTGTGCGGAATGTGACCGTGCGAAAGGATTTGGATAGGGCAGTTGTAGTTTTGCAACTGCTCTTCTGTTAATACGTTAGAGTTGTGGCGGTGTACGCTCCTGTTTACGCATACGATACTCTTTACAACACTCGTTATAGTACCCAAGTCGTGAGATACGATGACGATAGCCATCTTGTGGCTTAAACCCTTGACCATATTGTAAAACTCATACTCGAAGCGGTTGTCAACAAAGTTTGTCGGCTCATCTAATATGAGTAATTTAGGCTCGGCAATGATGGCTCGGCAGAGCAATGCACGTTGCATTTGACCACCCGAAACTTCGCCTATAGGGCGTCGGGCAAGGTCTGCTATACCCATTTGCGAGAGTAGCGCTGTTGCACGTTGGCGGTCTGCTTTATTGTAGCGAGCGAAAAAGCCCTTCTCGGTTTGTAGGCCCGACAGTACGACCTCCTCGATTGAGATAGGGAAGCGGGTATCGAACTCCGAGACCTGTGGCATATAACCAATCTTGTAGTGATTTTTCTGCTTGAGAGTCTCCGCAAAATGAATCTCACCGCTATATGGCGTAGCGCCCATTATGGCCTTTATGAGCGAACTCTTACCGCCTCCATTCGGACCGATAATTCCCAAGAAATCATCTGCATAGATGTCGAGATTAACCGCTTCGAGAGCCGTTAAGCCGTCATATTTAACCTCCAGGTTGCGTATCGATACTATGGTGTCGTGCTGTGCCATAACGTTGCTATTCAGTGATTAAACGGGTTGTTTGTCGTATGAACTCTATGGGATTTTCATCCAATGGATTTATCTCTTGTGGTGTTAAGCCTGTATCTTCGGCCAATACCTCAACAACAGAGCGAGGATACTCCTTCTGGTAGAGAAGTGATTTTACGTTTTTAGCCTTTGCTTGTTCAATAATGTTGGCTATATGTTTGGCAGAAGGCTCCTTGCCCTCATCCTCAACTGCTATTTGTTCGATGCCGTAGGCGCGTGCATAGTAGGTTAGGGCAGGGTGGTAGATGATAAATGCTCTGGCTGATGAAGAGTCACATCGCTGGCGACACTCCTCGTCTAACTGTTCGATTTGGCGAGCAAGATGGTTGTATGACTCTGTGTATTTAACCGAGTCGGGGTAGTGGGCCATAATCGCATCGTAGGCATTTCGGGCCATTGTCTTTAGTTCGTGTGGCGAAGTCCAGATGTGTGGGTCTATGCCGTGTTGATGCGCCTTAGAGGTGTGATTGTGAGAACAGGCCCCCTCAATCAAAGGGACGTTGCGGCTCAAATCTATGATGTTTGAGTCATTCTCCAAATGGTTGAGTAGTGCTGTCTCGAAAGTGATTAATCCCGTCGAGAATATCATCTGTGCCTCATTCAAGGCTATGTATTGCTTTGGTGTAGGCTCAAATGTCTCGGGACTTGCACCTGCGGGAACTAATATCTCGATGCTGAAATCATTGCCAGTAATCTGCTCAACGATGTATTTCAGAGGGGCTATGGTAACATAAAAATCACATTTGGTCTGTGTGTTATTTGTGCGGCTACATCCCGTAACGAAGACCGAAACGAGTAGTATAGCGCAGCGCAGAGCGGAGTACAGACGTGTGTGGATTTTCATATATACCTTATATTTATATTTTGTCGGACAAAGATACAAATTTCTTTTGCTCGGTGTGTATGATTTTAGCCGATGGTAAGCAAAAAGCGCAAAAAAAGGCTCTTCCCGTTATCGAGAAGAGCCCTGTGTTATCTAATCAAGTGTTAGATTACAAAGTTGTCAAGTTGAAGTTCTTCCACTTAACGATAATGTTGTTACCGTCGTGAATCTGCAACATAATACGACCAGTCTTTGAGCCGATGAGTTCGTCATCAATCTTAATCATCTCCTGACCGTTCAACCAAGTCTCAACCTTGTTGCCCTCAACGCGAAGACGCAATGTGTTCCACTCGCCCTCCTTCAAGATAGTCTCCTTCTCGTCGGGAATCTGAATCAACCAGCCACGACCATAAGACTCGTAGATACCACCTGTATCGCAGTTCTTGGGAGCAACCTCACACTGCCAACCGTTAACTACGTTGCTCTTGTAACCACCGTGAACGAATGAGTGGAAGAACAAACCTGCGTTACCGTTAGACTCCTGCTTAAACTCTACTGTAAGGTCGAAATCCTTGTAGTACTCGCGAGTACCGAGGTAACCATACTTCAAGTCCTCGCCGTTCTGTGTAACGAGGTTACCCTCCTCGTCAACAGATACACGCATACTACCGAACAACTCCCAACCTGTGAGGTCCTTACCGTTGAAGAGGCTAACCTTATCACCAGCCTTCTTGGGCAACTCCTTAATCTTGATGTTACGGAATGATGCGGGGTCACCGTGGTCCTGCAAGCAGATTACACCCTCGTGAGCCAAACCATACTCTGTAGCATCGCCCCACTTGCCGCTAGCCTTCTTTGCGAACCAATCCTCAGTCCAAGCCTCGAACTCGAGAATCTTCTCGCCATTGAGCCAGTGCTCAACGTGACCGTTGTCGAAAACAATCTTAGAAGTGTTCCACTGACCTACGGGGTTAATCTTCATCTTGCTCTGGTCGGGGAGGTGCATAGCGTAGTCAACGCCAATCTTCTGCCACTCCTCCAACTTTGCGTTGTTAATCTCCTCCCAACCCTCAACGTCGATGAGTTGGTACTCGGGACCTGTTACATAAGGAACCTTGAAACGGGGACCCTCCAAAACGTGGTACAACATACCGCTGTTGCCACCCTTTGTGAGCTTCCAATCCCACATCAACTCGAAGTTAGCGTACTGCTTGTCAGTTACGATGTAACCTGAAGCGTCGCCACCCTCGCCAGATGCCTGGATGCAACCGTCAACAACTGTCCAACCGTTAGTGAGCTCCTTGCCGTTGAAATCACGCCAACCGTTCAAAGTCTCACCGTCGAAAAGCAACTGCCAACCCTCAGCCTCCTCTGCTGCAGAGAGGGTGTTAGGAGCCTGGCACGATGTAGCCATACCTGCTACCAAAGCAGATGCAGCCAACAATGAAAATAGTTTCTTCATACCTGTTAAAATTAAAAAATATAAATTGTTTATCCTAAATGTTGCGCTATGTGTTTGGCCTTTAATGTGTAAGAGCCATCCGTGTTGCTTGCCTCCAAAATAAGTCCTTCCAACATTTTGTCGGGGCGGGCATTCTTGGCGCAGTGGGGTAGTGCTGTCGTGTACCACGCCCGATACTCCTGGCCGTCAATGTCTATCGTTGCAGACTGACACTTTTGGTCAATTATCTGTTTCTGCCCATTGCCAATTTGCCATTGGCGGTTGTTATCTGCAAAAACAAAGCAATTGGCGGCTATTTCGCTACAATCAATGTACTCTCCATCAAATGCTCGCAGGGTAATCTCTCTGTCGCAAATCATCTCATAATGAAATGCGTGGCGTCCTATCGCTCGATACGTTGTATCAACTTCAAGGTGCAGGAAATCACTGCGTTGCTCTACCGTTCGCTCGTATATTACAGCCAAATGCGAAGGCTTGTAATCATTCTGCTTGGCTTGTTCTAACGCTATCTCCGTGCGGCTTATAGCATCGTAACCGAAACCATAACCGATGGTAAATATATGGCCAATAGCGAGCATTAACGCAATTGCAGATATTACCAAAAATAACTTTCTACCCTTCATACGCATTACAGCCTTTACAAAAGGCCTATAATAACGGCCAAAGATAATAAAAATTAGGCAAATAGGGATTGTTTTTGCACAAATTATTTTACGAATCTGCTGAAGAATTGCCAAATCTCTTCTGGAGTGTCCACATCTTTAGTTCCCCAGGTGTGTCCGCCGCCTATGATTTCGTATAACCAGACCTCTGTTCCACGTTGGCCAGAAGTGTATTTGTGGGCTATGACTTTGTTGGCATTGGGTGATTTTAATGGTAGGGTAATGCTATCTGATTCAGAGCATTTGTTTCGCTCTACCCAATAATTAACTGCATCGGGAACGGCAATATATGCGCCCCAGCCACCTTTGTTGTCGAGGTCGCCTGTCCACTCCGATACGCGGTCCTCGGTGCCGTGAACCTCAAAGAGTGGGATAGGGCGGGTGCGAGTATAATGAAGTGGCATCCACTCCATCGTAAGTCCGGCAATGGGAGCAACGGCTGCGAATGTCTTTTGTTTGTCGTAGGCTAGCAGGTAGCACATCTCGCCACCGTTGGACATTCCCGTGCAGAAGGTGTTGCGACGGCTAAGTGAGTGTTGCTTTTGAAGATGCTTGGCCAAAGTGCAGAGGAATGAAATGTCATCTACGGTCATATCTACCTGGAACGGGTAACCGACATTCCAGCAATTGTTTTTACGTCCATCCTTTGAGCCTTGCGGATAACAGAGTGCAAAGCCGTGACGGTCGGCCGCTTCGTTAAGGCCTACGTGGTCGAAGTTGAACGAGCCACCGTAACCGTGCAGAGCAAATACGAGCGGAGCATCGGGCTTAATGCCCTTGGGTAAATATAGTTTGTAGGTGCGCTCGACGCCGTCTATAACACACTCGTAGATGTTGTATGTAGCCTGCGATTCGGTAGTTTGTTGCTTGACAATGTGATGATTAGCGGCCTTGATGCTCTTTGCTGTAGTTTTGGCTGAAGAGTCAAAAACAGAGAATATGTTTAGTGCTAAAACGATGGCAAGTGCCGATAAAATCTGATTACGTTTCATATTGATTAACTAATTTTGGTATTAAGTTGCTTGATAATACAAATGTAAGAAAAATATCGCGCAAATGCACGCATACGTACTTAAAAGTCTGTGAAGGAATGATTATATTAGTTTGACGCAATATTTATCTTATGTTAAGTTATCTTTGCACTAACAACGTACTAATAATATTTAAGCCTATGAGTTACAATGTTTTCCCGATTCTAAACAAAGGTAAGAATTTAGTTTCTCGGTCAACTGCTCCGATTTACAAAGGTAAATTTGCACTAAATACCGATGTAACATTATTTCGCCGTTTTGAGCATCTTACTGCTACAATGCTGCGGGCTGCTGAATCTATGCCCGATGCTTACTTTGTGCACTTCAAAGTAACAACCGATGTTCCCGCCGATGCGGTGCGTATTGTTCCGACGGTGCTACAATCTTTCAATCGTTCGCGCGTTATGCGTCGCGCTTGTGTTAGCGGCATAAGGATGTGTAACCTCGCTATGGCCTCGTCACGCGATTGGGTTTATTGTTCCGATATGGTTGTTTCTTGTTCTTTTGATGCCATATCGATATGTGGCGGTCTTGCTGATTTTTCATCACTCGGCAATCATATTTGTGTAACTCTCTCACTGCCTAAAAACGTACTACACAACACCGAGGCAGTACGTCGTTGCGCTGATAGATATATTGCGCGTTTTTGGTCTTCTTCTCGTTTGGCTCGTCACTCTGTTTTTGTTCGTATTGATAGACAATTAGGTAACACCCTTATATTAGAGTTTGAGCCGAAAAGTATTTCGCATATATCTCTATTGTCTTACGTTCTTGCTGCTTTTGCTGACGACCTTATATCTGTAATGGTTGGCCGCAATAATCGTTTATTGGTTTCTAAACGTCCTATGTGGTCGCAAGATGATTATTTAGTTTATGATGCTGACAAAATAGAACGCTGCTTTAGGTACAAGAGAGCCGCCGCCTTTGGTCATTATTATAATAATCCCGATTACTTATTATATTAATTCATATTACTATGGCAACAAAATTAACACCGCGTATTCTGTACACTATGGCAGAGCGCAACAACCTTTTAGATTCCCCGATACGCATTTGCGACGGTATGGCTGTTTCTTATTTCCCCGATGCCTCAACCGTTGGAAAATCTATTAACAAAATTGTAATAGATTTATCAACAGAGCAGCCGATTGAGTTTGATGATTTACCCGTTGAGGATATGGGTATTGAATCGATGTTGTATGAGGGTGATATTGTAGATTGGTGCAACGCTCATTCCATTAAATTATAATTCCATTTTCTTTGCGTTCGCGGCGGGCAGCCTTTGCATTTTGTAGGTGCAGGCTGCCCGCTTTCGCGTCCGAGTGTTAACGCCCCTGCTGCTATGCTGCGGCTCGGCCTTTGGCTGTTCCGTATGATTCGAGCCGCAGCATTACGCAGCAGCCCCGTTGCCCTCCCTATAAGGTGTTCGGGCT
>JAFYRX010000066.1 GCA_017546725.1 Alistipes sp.
AATTCTCCCTCTAAGATAGAGGGAGTACCCGTCAGGGGGAGGGAGTGTGCTTTTGAGATGAAAGATGAAAGTTCAAAGATGAAAGATTAATTACAGACTCCTCCGCCCTGCGGGCACCTCCTCTAACTTAGAGGAGGAAATTAAAGAGCAAAGAGGAAAAGAAATATTACCGTGCGAAGCCAATCGCAGCAGATGAATTTTAGGAAATAGGATAAGCGGAGAAATTTCCGTTAAAAAACGGAGAATTTTTCACGAAGTAAAAACGCGAAGGCGTCCGTTTTAGGAAATTTATTCGGTTAGCCCCTAAAATTTATCCCTGCGCCGCTTTTTAGTCACCTTTTTACGGCTAAAAAGGTGAAAAAGAAAAATTAGAATTGAAAATAGATAAACGGCTGGATGTCGCTCGATTTAATCTGCATCACACACCATACGACTGCCGTCAGCATAGCCACCTGCCACCAGAACGAGGCGCCCGATACCTTGCGCTGTATGTCGCCGTCAATCTTCTCGGGGATGAAGTGCATAGCATAACCCAGCACGATAAGCCCCACGACAGCCTTGTAACCCAGCACAAACTGCGGGATGATGGCCGAATTGAAGTTGTGCGTAATCTGATAGAGCATCAGGTGTACGGTCTGCATATCCTCGGCGCGGAACAACAACCAACCCAAGCATACGAGGTTGAAGGTGAAGAACCAGCCGCCCAGGCGCAGTATGATGTTCATCTGCTTGCCCTCGGGCTTTGCCCAGGGGATGATGCTCATCCAAGCCTTGTGTACCGCGAGTGCTACACCGTGCAGTGCGCCCCACAGCACAAACCTCACAGCCGCACCGTGCCACAATCCGCCTAATAACATAGTGAGCATCAGGTTGATGTAGGTGCGAATCTTGCCTTTGCGGTTACCGCCCAGCGATATGTAGAGGTAGTCGCGCAACCACGACGAGAGCGATATGTGCCAACGTCGCCAGAACTCGGTGATGGTAGCCGACTTGTAGGGTGCGTTGAAGTTCTTGGGGAAGCGGAAGCCGAGCAGCAGGGCGATACCTATTGCCATATCCGAGTAACCCGAGAAGTCGCAATAAATCTGCAGTGCATAGCCGTAGATGCCCATCAAACACTCGAAACCCGAGTAGAGCGCCGGCTCATCGAAGATGCGGTCCACAAAGTTGAGCGATATGTAATCCGATATAATAGCCTTCTTGATAAGTCCGCCTATTATGAAGCATATACCCGTGCCGAACATCTCGCGTGTGACCTGCAACGGACGGCGAATCTGGGGTATGAAATCCTTTGCTCGCACGATGGGGCCCGCCACCAACTGCGGGAAGAACGAGAGGTAGAACAGATAGTCGGTCCAGCGGCTCAGGGGACGAATCTCACCACGATAGATGTCGATGGTGTAACTCATCGACTGGAACACAAAGAACGATATGCCGACGGGCAGGAATATGTTCTGAAAGTCGAGGAATCCCGCGCCGAACAATCCGTTGGCCATCTCGATGAAGAAGTTGGTGTACTTGAAGTAGCCGAGCATAGCGAGGTTTATCGCCACGCTCAATGCTACAAGCCTCTTTTTGAGCGATTTATCGTCGGAGCCCGCTATGGCGTGGGCTATCAGGTAGTCACTTATCGACACGAAGATGAGCAGCAGAAAATAGATGCCGCTCGACTTGTAATAGAAGTATATCGAAAAGGCTATGACGTAGAGTATGCGCAACGATGTGGTGCGCTTGAGCAGGCCATATCCTGCTGCAAAGGCCACGAAGAGAAACAAAAACAGGCCGCTATTGAAGATTAGCGGCGAGTTGCTGTTGTATGTGAGTAACTCCTGCACACGCTGCAAGAGTGTATCGAAGGATAACTCTATCATCGTGCGAGAGGGGTTAAAGTTGTTGTTTCTGCCGTTGTGTCGCGTACCACCTGATTGGTCGGGGGCAGAGTGTTTTCCACCTTGGGCAGTTCAATCTCCTGCAACGGCTCGGTGATGACGGGCTTGCTCTGCTCTAAGCGGTCGTGCAACATACGGCTGTAGTTCTGCGCACCCTGCAACAGGGCAAAGTATAGCGCGCGTGCTATCTCGCGGCCACCCGCATAGTTTATGTGAGTGTAATCCTTTCCTGCCCAGCCGTTGTTGACGAATGTGGTCATACCGCCCACTTTGCGCATAGCATCATAGGTACTCCAGAAGGCTGCATTGCCAGCCTCGGCAGCCGTACGCTGGCTCGCAGAGAGGTCACGGGCCGAGGTCATCTCGACGATGCCATCCTCGTTCTTGTGCGAGCGGTCGCTCACGCCCATAACCAATATCGCCGCCCCGGGGAAGCACTGCTCGACGTAAAGAATCATCTTCTCGACCTGCTCGGCATAGAGCGAGTAGTTGTGACGGTCGGCCTGCAAGATGTTAAGACCATATTGCAGAATGACCAAATCGTATGGACGCATAGTGTTTATCTGCGCATTGACCGAAGCGTTCGACTTGAACATAGCCTGGCCATTGTTACTGCGGATTGAGAAGTTATCGACGGCCACACCCTGCTTGTTGTCGAACTCGGCACCATAGCCCGTAAAGCCTGCGGCACCCTTCACCACCTTGAACTCCAGCGAGTTGATGTGCTCATCCTCGACGACAATCTGTCGTACGGCATCGCCCGCATCGAAGTGGAATTCTCGCTCCTCACCCTCGTTCAGCGTGATGCTGATGGTGGTTGCCTCGCGGCCGATGAAGAGCAGTCGTGCGCGGTTGCACTCCTCCAGGTGGCGACGCTTGGTGGTCATATCCCAGCGTGTCGAAGCACCCTCGGTGGCGGATGCCACCCAACCCGAGATGAAGAAATCGTCGGCATAGGGCGAAGGAGTGTTCTTGCTCTGCATTATGTTGTAGGGTGTCCAGCCCTTCGATTGTGTCTTTACAGTCTGGCGGAATCCCGTGAATGGCGATGCTACGGGAGCAAAGCCTACACCTCCGCCGCCGAATGTGTCCTGCAACAACTCACGCAGGTCGGCCGAGAGGATGTCGCCCTCGACAAACGAGTCACCCATAAATGCTATGCGTACAGGCTCCTTGCCCGCCAAAAGTTTTTCATAGAAGTTGTTGAGGCGCGAATCGAATCCCTGGCCGAAGTCCTCAATCGATGTGATTAACTCCTCCTCGGGCAGGATGTCCGAGTAATCGACTGCGGGAATGGAGTCAATCGCGGGCATAGGCTCCGATGTCTGGCCCACAGCACCCTCTGCCTCGCCAGCGGGTTGCTCCTCGAAGATGCCCTCCCACGATGCCGATGTCTCGGCCGCCAAGGGCGATGCTGTAGCGGTGGTCTGTGCCACCTGCGAGGCTACAGCCTCCAAATCGACCTCAAAATCCTCGACGTTTATCTCCGCCTGCAACTCCTCTGTCGCGGCATCTGCCTTGTCTGCTGCATCGAGGTCTATAAGGTCGGAGATGATGCTTGCACGGCGCAACTTTATGCCCCCCGCCTCAACAGGAGGTATGAAACTGATAATACCCAACATCATCAGCGTAGCCGCAGCAAGCAGCCACACACGCGAAGTGTAGTCGTCGTTTCGTTGTGCCATCGTAGTAAGTGGGTTAGTTGAGGTATGGGGTTAGTCGTTGCGGCGTGAAATCATCGATATGTAGTAAATCACCGTCGCAATGGCACTCAAAGCCGCCACAAGGTAAGTGCGTGCAGCCCAGCGGAGCGACTCGCGGGCATAACCCAACTGTGCACCCTGCAATGTGCGGCTCGACTCCAGCCACTCCAGGGCACGTTGCGAAGCGTTGTACTCTACCGGCAAAGTCACAATCGAGAAGAGGGCCGACATAGCAATCATTGCGATACCTATCCAGCATACCGTCGTAGAGTTTGTCGATGCCATAATAGCAATACCAGCGATAATCACCCACGTTGCGGCACGCGATGCGAAGTTCACCACAGGCACCAAAGCCGAACGCATCACAAGCGGTGCATAGCCCTGGGCGTGCTGTATGGCGTGACCACACTCGTGGCAGGCCACGGCAGCCGCCGCAATACTGCGTGACGAATAGACGCTGTCGCTCAGATTGACGGTCATATTGGTAGGGTTGAAGTGGTCGGTGAGTTGTCCTGCGACGTGAGTGATTTTCACGTTATGTACGTTGTTGTCGCGCAACATCTTCTCGGCTACCTCGGCACCCGTCATTCCGTTGGGGAAAGGTACTTGCGAATATTTGGCAAATACCGACTGCAGGCGAGCCTGAACAATATAACCGAGTATGGCGATAGCACCCATCAACAGCAACGAGCCACCCGACGAAAAGCCCATTCCGCCGACATAGCCGTTAGAGTAATAGTCCTGTGTTAATTGCAAAAAATCCAACATTTTATCTCTCTTTGTTTAGTTAAAAATCGTTTTAATTTTATAGGTTTTTTCGTCACTCCACAAAATCGCTTGTCGATTTTGATTGGAGTCTCAAACGTCTATCTATTTCCTCCTCTAAGTTAGAGGAGGTGGCACACCGCAAGGTGTGACGGAGGAGTCTGTTAATTTTTATCTTTCAACTTTCAACTCAAAAAGCAGACTCCCTCCCCCTTCGGGTACTCCCTCTACTTTAGAGGGAGAATTTATTTCTTTATCTCTTTTTCACCTTTTTAGCCGTAAAAAGGTGAGTAAAAAACGGCGCAGTGATAAATTTTAGGGGCTAACCGAACAAATTTCCTAAAACGGACGCCTTCGCGTTTTTACTTCGTGAAAAATTCTCCGTTTTTTAACGTAAATTTATCCGTTTATCCTGTTCCTAAAATTCATCTGCCGCGGATGGGCTTCGCACGGTAATATTTCTTTTCCTCTTTGCTCTTTAATTTCCTCCTCTAAGTTAGAGGAGGTGGCACACCGCAAGGTGTGACGGAGGAGTCTGTTAATTTTTATCTTTCAACTTTCATCTTTGAACTTTCATCTCAAAAAGCACACTCCCTCCCCCTAAAGGGGACTCCCTCTACCTTAGAGGGAGAATATTTGTTTTACATTCCTCTACAATATTCTCCTCCCAAATAACGTATATACTTTGACAAAAAGTATATCGCTACCCCCTAAAAAGAGTCATTTCTTCAGGAGTAAAGCATTTATTAGGCAAAAGTACGAAATTTTTGCTAACTTTGTACAGAATTTTGTCAGGTAATTAATTACAATGTTATACAACCAAAGGTTGTACCCCTTTGGCGAAACGGTTTTCTCACGAGGTTAAGATGAGGGTTGAATATATGCTTGCCGAGCGTACGGCGCGTTACGAAAAGGGCTCGCGCTCGACGGTGATGATGCGTCTGGCCTCGGTGACCGTAGGCTTGGGTATAGCGGTGATGATACTTACGCTCGCGGTGGTGGCGGGATTCCGTCAGCAGATAAACGGTGCTTTGCGTGGTATGATGGCCGATATGACCATCTGCGACGTCTCGGGCCTTATGCGTCAGGAGTCGGAGGCCGTAGTGCCGAGTGCCGAGTTTGTGGCCGAGGTGGGTGCTATTAAGGGCGTTAGGAGCATTGCACCGCAGGTTACGCTCAACGGTATGGCCAAGAGTGGCGACAATGTTGCGGGCCTGCAAATCAAGGGCATCGACCAACATTACGACACCGAGTGGTGGCAGAGTGTTCTGCTGGAGGGTGCACTGCCCGATTTTGAGGCCGAGCATCGTGGCAAGGAGTTGTTGCTGTCGGAGGCTACGGCCCGTAAGTTGGACGTAGCAGTAGGCGACAAGGTCGAGATGTTGTTTGCCGTAGGCGATGAGCGTCCGCGACGTGACCGTTTCAAGGTGTCGGGCATCTTCCGCACAGGCTTGGAGGAGATGGATTTGCGTATGGCCGTAGGCGATGTACGCGACGTGAGACGCATAGTGGGCTGGGCCGACGATGAGGTGAGCGGATATGATGTGATGCTCTCGGAGGATGCTGCTGCCGACGAGGTGAGCGAAGCGATATTTCAGATAATTGACAGCCGTTACGATGCAGGCGACAAGAGCGTGGGTTCGTTAGTGGCAAGTAGCCTCAGCGAGCGTTTCCCTGTGGTGTTCGACTGGCTCAAGGCGCACAGCATCAATGCGAGAGTTATCATCGTGATAATTATGGTCGTGGTGCTGTTCAATATGGCGGCGGCTATGCTCATTATGGTGCTCGACCGTACGGCTATGATAGGCTCGCTCAAGGCGCTGGGTATGCGCAACAGGGCTATCCGTCGTATGTTCCTCTATCGTGCTGCGAGGTTGTTCGCCGTAGGAGCCTTGTGGGGCAATGTTGTGGCGCTGGCTCTGGTCGGAGTGCAGGCTTTGTGGCATCCTGTGGAGTTGAATCCATCGGGTTATATGCTCTCCGAGTTGCCTGTGAGGGTGGAGTTAGGGCGTGTGGTGCTGCTGAACGTGGGTGCTATGGCCGTCACGGTGCTGACGATGCTGTTGCCCTCGGCTATGATTGCCCGCATCAGCCCGTCGGAGAGCCTGAAATATAAATTGTAAGTAGTAAAAACAAGATATGAAACCGTATAATTCAAACAAGAGTAAGAAGGAGGAGGTGCAGCAGATGTTCGACAACATCGCACCGACGTACGATAAACTGAATCACATATTTTCGCTCTCGATAGACAAGATGTGGCGTCGTCGTGTGGTGCGCCTTGTGCGTCGTCTGCGTCCGCAACGTATCCTCGACCTGGCTACGGGTACGGGGGATTTGGCTATCGCTATGGCCAAGCGCATCGGTAAGGCCAACATTATGGGAGTGGACCTCTCGGAGAATATGCTCGCCGTAGCAGCCGAGAAGATTCGCCGTCAGGGCTTGGATGACCACATCGTTCTCTATCAGGGTGATGCCGAGAATTTGGACATTGCCGATGGCGTGTTGGATGTGGTGACCGTAGCCTTCGGAGTGCGTAACTTCGGTAACATCGAGGTGGGCCTTCAGGAGATTATGCGAACTCTCAACAGCGGTGGCCACATCGTTATCCTGGAGTTCTCGACACCCCGCAACCCCATCGTGCGATACTTTTACCGCCTCTACTCCAACCACGTAATGAAACCCGTCGGAGGACTTATCTCTCACGATAGAAAGGCTTATGACTACCTGCCCGACTCTATCGAGGAGTTCCCCGCACCCGATGAGTTTATGGCCCTGATGCGTCGCGTGGGCTTCGAGGAGTGCAAGCGTCGCAGCCAGAGTTTTGGTATAGCGCAGATTTATATCGGCCGCAAACCCTAATGCGTTGTCGGTGATGAGGCGTTGGTTGTTGGCCCTTGTGGCGTTGGCCTTTGTGGGGTGTGGCGAGCCGAAGCAGGTCAGTATTGACGGTTTCGAGGTCTTGACCGCATCGGGACTCTCCGCTGAGTCGGCCAGCGAGTGGCAGTTGCCATCTCACCTTACCCTCTTGGCCGAGGTCGATAATCAAGGCTCAAAGGTGTGTATGAGCGATTGCCGTTTAAGGGTGAGTTATCGTGGTCGCCGAGTGCTGATGCTCTGGACCGAGCAGAAGTTCACCATCCCCGCCAGGAGTCGCAGCCGCATTGTGGTGCAGTTGAGGTTAGCCGTAGCGCGTAACTCGCAGAGTCTGCCCCTGCAGCAGGCCCTGAGTCGCAGGGATTTGAGCGAGGTTACTCTCGATTGGGAGTTCAAGGCTCGCCGAGGCATTGCCGCAGGTCGCATCGAGCAGAGTGGTGTGGCGGCCAGCGAGGTGCTTTCAACAGAGCAGCAGGAGCAGTTGTGGAAGATGCTGGAATAATTCAAAATTGAGTTTTGGATTTTAAGAATTGCAGACTCCTCCGCCCTAACGGGCACCTCCTCTACCTTAGAGGAGGAATTAAAGATGAAAGAGCAAAGATATATTACCGCGCGAAGCCCATCCGCGGCAGATGAATTAGTTGGATTAGCAAGAGTAGTAAACTAAATAAAATTCTCCCTCTAAGTTAGAGGGAGTACCCGAAGGGGGAGGGAGTGTGTTTTTAATTCGAAATAGAGAGATAAAAGATAAAATAAAAAACTATGAAGAGTATTTTTAAGACGGCAATGGTGGCTGTTATCGCTATGGTGGCGGCTCAATTCGAGGCATCGGCCCAGCAGGTGGCTGGCGTGAGAAGTGGCTTGGCTGTTGGTGCCAACAAGGTGACTATCACCGAGCAGAGCGATGTGGCGCAGACAGTGCGTACCGTCGAGCAGCGTAAGGGCCGCACGAAGGTTAGCGGTTACACAATTCTTATCTTGTCGGATAACTCGGAGACGGCTCGTGAGAATGCCAACAAGGCCAAGGAGTCTTTCGAGGAGAACTTCCCCGAGACCAAAGTGAAGATGTATTACGAGAGCCCCTCGTTCTATGTCTCTGCGGGTAGTTATCTGACCAAGGAGGAGGCCATCATCGAGTTGTGGCGTTTCCGCTCGGTATTCCCCAAGGCCATCACACAGAGCCGCGAGATGGATATCGAGGAGTTTATTATCCGCCCCGAGGAGGAGAAGGAGACAGAAGAAAAGGAGTAAAAGAAATTGAAGTTGTCTAACAAGGTGATTTCTGCGTTACGCTTGGTCTCAAAATCCTCACATACGCCGAGTATGCTGCGGTTTTTCGACCTTCGCAAGCCAAAAAATCCCTCTTGTTATACAACTTCAAGCAAAATAAGGATTATTTAGGGGGAGGGAGTGTGCTTTTGAGTTGAAAGATAAAAGTTCAAAGATGAAAGATAACAGACTCCTCCGTCACACCTTATGGTGTGCCACCTCCTCTAACTTAGAGGAGGAATTAATTACTATACAAAAAATATTCCCGTGCGAAGCCATTCGCAGCAGATGAATTTTAGGAGAGAGGATAAGCGGAGAAATTTCCGTTAAAAAACGGAGAATTTTTCACGAAGTAAAAACGCGAAGGCGTCCGTTTTAGGAAATTTGTTCGGTTAGCCCCTAAAATTTGTCACCGCGCCGCTTTTTAGTCACCTTTTTACGGCTAAAAAGGTGAAAAAGAGATAAAGAAATAAATTCTCCCTCTAAGTTAGAGGGAGTACCCGAAGGGGGAGGGAGTGTGTTTTTTGAATTTAAAATTCAAAATTTACAGACTCCTCCGTCGCTAAAGCGACACCTCCTCTAACGCAAGAGGAGGAATTAGATAGACATTAGAGACTCCAATCAAAATCGGCAGGCGATTTTGTGGAGTGACGTGATAATAAATATAAATGACAACTTGTTATTATGCAACACGATAAATATAGTTCAGTATATAGCGACGAGGAGTTGTTTGCCCGCCTAAAGGGCATCCGCCACGTTGCGCTCGATATGGACGGCACGATTTATATGGGTATGTCGCTCTTCGACTACACAAAACCCTTCCTTGCCCGCCTCAAGCAGATGGGCATCACCTATTCGTTCCTGACGAATAACCCCTCGACATCGATTGCCGACTACCTCAAAAAGTTGGCGGGTATGGGCATCGAGGCTACAGCCGACGAGATGTACACCACTGCGCTGGCAACGATAGATTACCTGAAAACGCATCTCCCCGAGGCCAAGCGCCTCTTCATCCTGGGCACGCCAAGTATGACCTCGGAGTTTGTGAAGGCAGGTTTCGAGGTTGCCGAGGATAGCGCCGACGATAGGCCCGATGCCGTTGTGGTGGCCTTCGACAAGACGCTCACTTACGACCGTCTGTGCCGTGCAGCGTGGTGGATTCATCAGGGCCTGCCCTATATTGCCACCAACCCCGACAGAGTATGCCCCACCGACCAGCCTACCGTTTTGGTCGATTGTGGCTCAATATGCAAATGTCTCGAGCACGCCACATCACGCCAGCCCGACATCACGTTGGGTAAGCCTGACCCCAATATGCTCTCGGGCATTATGCAGCGCTACGGCCTGCGTGCCGACGAGATAGCGATGGTGGGCGACCGCATCTATACCGACGTGCAGATGGCCTTCAACGCAGGAGCCTTTGGTGTGCTGGTGCTCTCGGGTGAGACTACGCTCGACATCGTGGCCGAAGCACCCCGTAAGCCCGACCTCACAGCCGACAGCATCGCTGTGCTGGGTGACCTGTTAGCCCAAGCGAGAGAGTAACATTACATACACATTTACATACACACATTACACACGAACACACAACACACATTTCACACGAACGAAAAATTAATTAAAAAACAGAAACAGAGAGATTTATGGATTATTTGATTTTGGTTGTCGGCCTTGTGTTGCTGACTGTAGGAGCCGATTGGCTCACCAAAGGTTGTGTGGGTATGGCTGCACGTTTTCGTGTGCCCGAATTTGTTGTGGGACTTACGGTTATGGCCGTCGGTACATCGATGCCCGAACTTACGGTCAGCGCTATGTCGGCCCTGAATGGCAGTAGCGATATGGCCATCGGTAATGTAACAGGCTCCAACATATTCAACATATTGATAATTTTGGGTATCTGCGCTCTTATCAAACCTCTGGTCTTTACCAAGGAGATTATCCGCCGCGATATACTCGTTTGCATAGGCGCATCGTTGTTTTTGGCCGCCTTTACACTCTATGTGGGTGCCGAGCGTTGCATCAGTCGCTGGGAGGGTATGGTATTGTTGGCGTTATATGTAGCCAGCACCATCTATGCCATCCGCACAGGCCGCAACGATAAGGCCGATGCCGAGGCGGGTACTACCGATGGCGGTAATGCCGAGGCTACAATAGGCTGGGGCAAGATTATGGCCTTCATCGTTGTAGGTCTTGTGGGCCTTATCTATGGCGGTAACCTCTGCCTCAATTCGGCTACGGCTATCGCTCGTGCGTGGGGTGTAAGCGAGGCTATCATCGCCGTTACGGTTGTGGCGGCAGGTACGTCGCTCCCCGAGTTGGCATCGAGTGTGTCGGCCGTCGTGAGCAAGAAGCCTTCGTTGGCGTTGGGTAACATCATCGGCTCTAACATTGCCAACATCCTGCTCATCTTGGGCGTGTGTGGTATAATCAAACCCTTGACTATGGGTGGCATCTCGCCGATTGATATCTGGATGGTCGTAGCGGTGGCAGTCATTCTGCTCATCTCGGCATTGGTCGTTGGCGTAAGACGTATCACTCGCGTTGAGGGCGCTATCTATCTTGCCATCTATGTGGGCTATGTCGTGATGTTGTTGCGATAAAATTAAATAAAAACTAAATAGATGAAAAAGACTTTTTTTGCAGTTCCTATTTTGAGCCGCTTTAGCCTTTTTATTGCTGCGGCTGTGATTTTGACAAGTTGTGGCAAGTATGCCCGTAGCCTCGATGGTTATATCAAGGAGGGCGCTCCGAGCAACAAGGAGTGGAGTATTTCGGCTGATGAGACGCTCATCACCAAGCAGTCGTACAAAAACTTCATCCTCAAGGGCCAGGCCCGTACCGAGGAGGGTAGCGAGGCTTCGCTCTACTTCCATTTGGAGGCCCAGAAGTCGGGTTATGAGGTTGTCTTGCGTAACGGCCCTATCGACGGCAGCATCAAGTCGGGTAGTCTGCTCGCAGTGCGTAATCTCTATCGTTCGCTGGCCGAGGATGGCGAGTGGTTCGACTTCGAGATTGCCGTAAGGGATAAGAACGTAGTAATCTCTATCAACGGCACCAATGTGGTGTGGTACACCGAGCCTATGACTCCCTACCGTACTCTGATTCACGAGCATAAGCGCATAGGCGAAGGCCCCATTGCTGTCAGAGGTAAGTCGGGTAAGGTCGAGTTTCGAGGTCTGCAAATCGAGCCGTTGCCGTTGGATGCCCGCAATATTGACGACGTGGAGATGCCCGTCAATGAGCGTACCGATGGTGTAATCCGTTTCCAGCAGAAGAATTTCCCCGTTATCGACTACCACGTTCACCTGAAGGGTGGCCTGACGAAGGATATGGCCTACGATATGTCGTTGCGTTACGGCATCAATTATGGCGTTGCTCCCAATGCGGGCGAGGGCGGTGTAGGCCGTATGCTGGCTGACGACAAGGAGGTTTACGAATATTACGACGAGGTGAAGGATATGCCCTTCCTGCGTGGTGTGCAGGGTGAGGGCCGTCGCTGGACTCACACCTTCTCACAGGAGGCACTCAACAAGTTCGACTATCTGTTTACCGATGCTATGACCATCGTCGACCCCAAGGGCCGTATCTCACGCATCTACCGCCCCGAGGAGGTGCATTATGATGGTATGAGCAAGGAGGAGTATATGGATTACCTGGTTGACCAGACGGTGAAGATTCTCACCAACGAGCCCGCCGACATCTATGCCAACCCGACCTATCTGCCGCAGGATATGCAGGCCGATTACGATACATATTGGACCAATGAGCGTATCAACAAGGTGTTGGATGTGTTGGTTGAGCACGGCATCGCACTCGAGATTAATGCGGGCTTGCGCTTGCCCAGCACCAAGATTATCCGTATGGCCAAGGAGCGTGGCATCAAGTTCACCTTTGGCTCGAACAACGCCAATGCCAACTTCGGCAAGTTGGAGTATTGCTTCGAGGCTGTAAATGCTTGTCGCCTTACTAAGGAGGATATGTGGTTCCCCACTATGAGCCGTCGCGCCGAGCGCAAGGTGGTGCTTTACAATAATTTTGAACCTATTGGTAAGTAGAAGTTTATAGGTAAGTAGAAGTTGTCTAACAAGGTGATTTCTGCGTTACGCTTGGTCTCAAAATCCTCACATACGCCGAGTATGCTGCGGTTTTTCGACCTTCGCAAGCCTTGAAATCCCACTCGTTATACAACTTCAAACAACAGAAACTATATGATATAGACTCCAATCCTCGCCTTGTGGCTCGATGGAGTGACAAGAGCAAAGATAAAAGAGATATTCCCGTGTGTCAGCCTAATTAATTTTGAATTACTTGCAAGATGTACACATTTGACTATGACCTTTTTTTGTGGCTCAACTTCGATGGTGGAGTAGTGATGGACTCGGTGATGAAGGCCATCTCGACACCTGCGGTGTGGGCGTGGTTGTACCTGCTCATCATCTATCTGGTGTGGCGCAAGTCGGGCTGGCGCTGTATGTTGCTCTTTTTGGCCGTTGTGGCTGCCGCTGTGGGATTGTCGGATATGATTGCTGGCATCTTCAAGCATACAGGTCTGCTGGGTGATGTGTGGCCCTCGTTCCCCGTGCGCTATCGACCTATGCACACCCCCGAGTTGGAGGGCTTGGTGCACGTCATAAAGCAGGGCGGTCTCTACGGCACGGTGTCGGCTCACGCTGCTACTATGGTGGCGATGGCTAT
This sequence comes from Alistipes sp., assembly GCA_017546725.1. GTDB lineage: Bacteria > Bacteroidota > Bacteroidia > Bacteroidales > Rikenellaceae > Alistipes. Next base: position 13,196 of record JAFYRX010000066.1, read on the forward strand.
CCCGAGCATTGCCATCATCTCGCGCCGCTGGTTTAGTTGGCTGATGATAGTGGCGGTAGTGCTGATTTGCTACTCGCGCATCTATATGGCCTACCACTTCCCGATGGATATCGTGCTGGGCATCATCACAGGCGCAATCTCAGGTTTTGTGGCCCTCTGGCTCTACCGAGTAATAGCAAAACGTGTCTAACAAGGTGATTTCTGCGTTACGCTTGGTCTCAAAATCCTCACATACGCCGAGTATGCTGCGGTTTTTCGACCTTCGCAAGCCTTGAAATCCCACTTTTATACACGTTTTGAGGGTTGCATTATCAGCATAAACATCAAGAGTTGTCCTTGTCGGGGCAACTCTTTTTTTGTCGCTATAGGCGTATTTTTCTACCCGCGGGCAGAAAAAAGTAAAGTAACTATTGACTTTTTCTTCAGTTTTTGTTAATTTTGAAGGTTGATTCATTTTACCATATTATAACTATGAAAGAGTGTACTGATAACAAAACGGCAAAGAAGAGCCTTGAGGTGCGATTCATCCGCAACCTCGAGCAACTCGGTGATAACGATTTGCGACTTGTCCTGCGTGACAAGGTTGCGCCCGAGAAGATTGAGTGTGTGAATTGGGCAGAGTTCCCCTACGCACCACGAGTGGAGTTCCGTGTGGCCCACTCGGACGAGGCTATTGTCGTGATGTTTGAGGTCGAGGAGGAGCACATCCGTGCCGTGGCTATGGAGTCCAACGGTGCGGTATGGGAGGATAGTTGCGTCGAGTTCTTCGTGGCCAACCCTGCGGGCGAGGGTTACTTCAACTTCGAGATTAACTGCGCTGGTACTGTCCTTGCAGCCTTTCGTCGCTCACGTGAGGATGCCGACCACTTCGACGAGGCCAAAATCAGCCAGATACGTCGCTTCGGTTCGCTGAATCACGAGCCCCACGACAGTCGTGGTGAGGGACAGAAGTGGTGGCTGGCCGAGGTCATCCCCTTCTCGTTGCTCGGTTTGGATAAGGCTCCCAAGACGTTGCGTGCCAACTTCTACAAGTGTGGTGACAACTGCGACAAGACTCACTTCCTGAGTTGGTCGCCCATAGCATTGGAGAAGCCCAACTTCCACTGCCCCGATTTCTTCGGCGAGTTGAAACTGATGTAACATAAATAAAACTATATAAATTTATCACCAGCAAGTTGTACCTCATTCGGAGCCTTGAAAAGGCGACCAAAGCCCCTGCCTGAGGCGAGGGATGGGGGGGCAGACTTGTAAATGCGGACAGAGTCCGCAACGTATGCATTCATTAGCAAGAAAGGCTACCTTATAGCGTGAAAACAAATACAAAACTATAATAACTTATGACACAGGAAAAACTTCAGGCCATCGCCGCACAATTTGAGTTGGTGGGCGATATCGAATCAATCAAGCCTTTGGGCGAGGGATTTATCAACGACACGTTTGTGGTAACCACATCGGGCGAGAATCCCAACTATATACTCCAGCGCAAGAATCACAACATCTTCCCCGATGTGCCGGGTATGATGGACAACATCAAGGCCGTTACCGAGCACATCAAGCAGAAGGTTGCTGACCCTATGCGCGAGACTTTGACAGTTATCCCCGCTTTGGATGGCAAGTTGTATGTTCAGGATGGCGAGAACTTCTGGGCTGTATGTCTGTTTATCCCCGACACAGCAAGTTATGACCGCGCTGACTCACCCGCATTGGCCTATCAGGGCGGTGTAGGTATCGGTCGCTTCCAGGCTCTGCTTTCGGATTTCGACAAGCCTCTGAACGAGACCATCAAGGGTTTCCATAATATCCGCTGGCGTTTCCAGCAGTGGGATGAGACTATCGCCAAGGACCCCGTAGGTCGTGTTAAGGATTTGCAGGAGGAGATTTCGTGGATTGAGTCACGCCGCGAGGAGATGCTCTCGTTCTGGTCGCTGGTTGAGGATGGTACAATCCCCACCCACGTTACCCACAATGACACCAAAATCAGCAACATCCTCTTCGATAAGCCCACAGGCAACGTATTGTGCGCTATCGACCTCGATACTGTGATGAGTTCTACATCGCTCAACGACTTTGGTGACGCTATCCGTTCTTACACCAACACAGGTGCCGAGGACGACAAGTGCCTGGACAATGTGGAGATGAGCATCGATATGTTCCGTGCCTATGCTGAGGGTTACCTCTCGGAGCAGTGCGCTACGATGGCACAGAGCGAGCTGGATTGGTTGGCATTCTCAGGCCGCTACATCACCTTCGAGCAGGTGTTGCGTTTCTTGATGGACTACATCGACGGCGACAACTACTACAAGACTGCCTATGCTGACCACAACCTCGTACGTACCCACGCTCAATACAAACTCTTGCAGAGTATGGAGCGTCAGTATGATGAGATGTGCGCAATTGTTAAGGAATTGTCTGCAAAATAGGGCGTTTCGCAATTTTTGTCTATCTTTGCAGGCTGAAAGTGGGGCGTCTCTGGGAAAAGAGGGTTTGCCCTTGAAATAATAAATATTAGAAATAAAATTACACAATCTGCGGTAGCGCTTTTTTGGAGCCACCTTTGGTGGCGACCAAAGCCCCTGCCTGAGGCGGGGGTTGGGGGTGGGTAAGACTTGTAAATGCGGACAGAGTCCGCAACCTAAGGCCTGCTTCAGCAGGAGAGGCTACCTTATAGTGTAAAAAGGCTGTATAAGCACTAAGACTTATGAAAGAGATGGTATTGGTATCGGGTGGTGCAGGATATATTGGTTCGCACACAGCCGTAGAGTTGATTAACGCTGGTTACGATGTTGTCGTAGCCGACAACTTGTCAAATTCAGATATGAGTGGCGTCGAGGGCGTGCGCAAGATTACAGGCGTCGATGTTCCCTTCGTCAATGTAGATTGCTGCGACAAGGCGGCCTTCCGCAAGGTCTTCGAGCAGTACAACTTCAACTCGGTTATCCACTTTGCGGCGTTCAAGGCCGTAGGAGAGTCGGTGTTGGACCCTATGAAGTATTACAACAACAACCTCACCTCGTTTATGAACGTGGTGGATTTGATGCGTGAGTTCTCACGTCCCAACATCGTATTCTCGTCATCAGCGACAGTATATGGTGAGGCCGATGAGTTGCCCGTAACGGAACTCACACCGCGCAAGCCCGCGACATCGTCTTACGGTAATACGAAGCAGATGTGCGAGGATATCTTGCGTGACTCGGTTAATGCATACGACAATCTGAAGGGTATCGCTTTGCGTTACTTCAACCCCATCGGTGCCCACCCCTCGGCTCTCATCGGTGAGTTGCCCCGTGGTGTGCCCCAGAACTTGGTGCCTTTCATCACACAGACCGCAGCAGGTGTGCGTGAGTGCTTGAGCGTCTTTGGTGACGACTATCCCACTCCCGACGGCTCTTGCTTGCGTGACTATATCGACGTGGTGGATTTGGCAAAGGCTCACGTTGTGGCTATCACTCGTATGGTCGAGGACAAGAATAAGGAGAAGTACGAGATTTTCAATGTCGGTACAGGTAATGGCGTATCGGTATTGGAGTTGGTTGAGAGTTTCCAGCGCGTTAACGAGTTGAAACTCAATTACAAGATTGCACCTCGCCGTCCGGGTGACGTGGTGGCTATCTGGGCCGATACATCGCTCGCAAACAACGAGTTGGGATGGAAGGCCGAGCGTTCGTTGGACGACACATTGCGTTCAGCGTGGGCTTGGGAGAAAAATGTGCGAGGCATAAAATAAAACGGTGCCGCAGACCGTTAGTAGAGTGCTTGCTCGCAGTGGAGCAACGAAAATTTTATAGATGATGAAGAAGATATTGATGCTTTTGGTTGGGATGATTTTCTGTGCGACCTCGATGGTTGAGGCCCAGCAGTACTTCATTCCCAAATATAAGGGTGAGAAGGTTAAGCGTGATTTTGTGACTGATAACCCGAAGCGTAAGTGGACTATTACCTTTGGCGGTACTTATAATATGGCCTTTGGTATGACCGACCGCATTGCGCTCAAACATCAGGACGATGTTGTGACCTATCCTCGTGACACTAAACTCTCGGGCGCAAGTGCATTGCTTGGCGTAGGTTATAAGGCTAACGAGCATATCGTTGCGGGAGTTGAGTCGGGTGCTTTGTTCCAGGACAATGGTATCGCTATGCCCTTCTACGGTACGTTTAACTATTACTATGGCCCTGCTACCGTGCAGCATCGTTATCGTTTCTTCAACTATCTGCACTTGGGTCCGCAGTTCTACTTTGAGCCGTCAAGTACCAAGACTATAGGCGCTATGGCCGGCATCGGTGGTGGTATGCGTCTTGTTGTGGGCCAGACGGGTAAGATTGATTTCCGTGTGGGATATCAACTCAATCTGCGCCGCCCCGTAGTGAATACTTCGGGCAGTTATGACATCCCCGCATCGCAGGTCGATTACAAGCAGTTTACGCACGTGCTCCAGGTTGGTATGGCGATTATGCTCTTCTAATGAGTTAGAAGATGCCTAACAAGGCGATTTCTGCGTTACACAAAAAACTCTTCCGCCAATCAACGGAAGAGTTTTTTTGTTGTCGGCAATTCAGTTGCCGTTTATGTACAATCAGTTAATGAACAATCGGCGTTATTGGCGAATCCACGACATCAACTCCTTGAACGAGGGCTTCTTGCCGTGCATAAAGATACCTACGCGGTAAATCTTGCCTGCCGCCCACGCCATAGCGACTACCGATGTGTAGAGCAACACCAGCGAGAGTACAATCTGCCAGGTGGGGATGCCGAAAGGCACACGAGCCATCATCACTACAGGTGAGGTGAAGGGGATGATAGAGCCCCAGAAGGCCAACGTCGAGTTGGGGTCGTTGAAGACCGACATAGCAAGTATCAGCGCAAGGATGATAGGCACTGTGATGGGTGTCTGCAGTTGGTTGGCATCCTGAATAGAGTCAACAGCCGAGCCTACAGCGGCAAACATAGCCGAGTAGAAGAGGAATCCACCCACAAGGAACAACAACAACCATACGAACATCATCACCAAACCGCCCACATCCGTCGCAAGCGATACGGCTGACAGCAGGTCGGCATCGATGTCGGCCTCGATGGTGGTCATCTGGCCCATCTGCACCGCCTCAACGGTCTGCATAACATCTTCGGGCATCAATGCTGGCAACACTACGGCACCTATGCCGCATACCAGCACACCCCAGATGGCAATCTGCGTAACGGCCACCGAAGCCACACCCAGAATCTTACCCAACATAAGTTGGAAGGGGCTGACACTCGACACCAATACATCCAATACGCGGCTGCCCTTCTCCTCGATAACCGAGGTCATAACCATCGAGCCATATATTATAAGGAACATATAGAGCATCATACCCAGCACCAGGCCCAGCATATAGGCTATAGATGATGATGTGGCCTCCTCATCCTCTCCCTCTTCAGAGAGGTCGTTGCGGAATGTAGAGAACGACACCTTGACCTTCACATCCTTCATAATCTGCTCCAGATTCTCTATGTCGTAACGCTTCAGGCGCTCACGCTCGATAATCTTCTCCATCTGCGAGGCGAGATTGCTCTCCAACGACATTGACGACGAGGAGTTGGTATAGAGTTTCACGTTCGACGGATTATCGACCACGTCTTCGCCTATCCACAACACACCAAAGATGTTGCTGTCGGCACGGGCCTCATCCAGCGTGATGTCCATCGGCGTGAATGTAATCTCGTCGTCACCCTCCAGATTGGGTGCGATGATACCGCTCTGGTCAAGGACCACAAGGCTCTTCTGGTCGCCCTTGGCAAAGAGCATCATCAACGTAGGTGCTGCCATCATACCAATCATCAACAACGGCATCAGTATGGTGGTGATGATGAACGACTTTTTGCGTACTCGTTCGTTGAACTCACGCGATATAATGATTCCTATCTTATTCATAACTTACTTTTGTTTAGCGATTTAACTTACAACTTACCCTCGACGGCACGGATGAATATATCGTTCATACTCGGTATAACCTCGCTCCACGAACGCAACTCTACGGCATCGTTGGCCAGCGCGATACTCTCTCTGACGGTAGCCGTATCCTTTAGTCGGATGCGAGATGTGTGGTACGCAGAGTCGGCCACCTCGGCAGTCGAAAGCATCTCGGCTACGGGCTGCATCACACCCTCGAAAGAGTCCTTATCGCCACCATACACCACCTCGAAGATGTTCTCGCCAAAACGGCGGCGCACCTCATCTACCGAGCCCGAGAGTATGTTGCGCGACTTGTTGATAAGGGTGATGTGGTCGCAAATCTCCTCGACGCTCGACATATTGTGCGTTGAGAATATCACCGTTGCACCCTCATCTCTCAGACGCAGAATCTCCTGCTTGAGGATGTTGGCGTTGATGGGGTCAAAGCCTGAAAATGGCTCATCGAAAATCAGCAACTTGGGCTCGTGCAGCACGGTTGTGATGAACTGCACCTTCTGCGCCATACCCTTCGAGAGGTCTTCGACCTTCTTGTCCCACCAACTCTCGATTCCGAGGCGGATAAACCACTTCTTCAGACGTTGTAGAGCATCGCGGCGCGAAAGGCCCTTCAGACGTGCAAAGAAGAGGGCTTGTTCGCCCACCTTCATCTTCTTGTAGAGACCACGCTCCTCGGGCAGGTAGCCAATCTGATAGATATCTTCGTCGGTGATGGGTTTGCCATCGAACAATACTCGACCTGCATCGGGCAGGGTTATGCGGTTGATGACGCGGATGAGCGTCGATTTACCCGCACCGTTGGGGCCCAAAAGGCCGTAAACCGAGCCACGTGGCACCTCGAGCGACACATCGCTGAGGGCTGTATGGTTGGAGTAGCGTTTGGTCAGGTTTTCAATCTGTAGGATATTCATAATCGTAAGATAATTTCTGTTCTATTATATATAGTCGCAAAACTCTCTGTAAAATTACAAAAAAATGAAAAAAAAATGAGATTGGGGTAGATTTTTTGGGTTTCTCGCTCTGTTTTTCTATATTTGTGATATATTAACCTATATTATGTATGTCGATGAAAAGGTGTTTTCTTTTTGCGGTTTTGGCAGCAGGTATATTGTCGGTCGTAAGTTGTGCGAAGGATGATGACAATAATATAAAAAGTGTTGTAGTCGATTTCGAGGGCAACGCTTGGAAGAAGTTTGTGGCTATCAACGTGGGTAGCACCTACTCTTCGGAGGTGGTGACGCCTGGCTATAAGTGGCAGGATGAGGCCACAACGCTCTCTGCCGACAACATCTCTACAGAGTGGGGTGGTGTGTCGTACCTGAGCAGCGGCTTTGCCGTATCGTCTTACAATAGCAACGATTTGGAAAAGTTCAATATCTTTGGCGCCTATGAGCGTGACCTCTACGTCTATAACGCTGAAAATGAGGATGCTGTAAAGGGTGGTGGCAATGGCCGCTCCGACAACTTCATCGTAGGTTATGGCAACTACGAGGGTGACAAAAGCGGCGAGTGGGGCAACGAGGATTTCCGCCCGACACTCTCATTCTCGGATGGCAAAGCCCGCACGATAAAGGGTTGCTATGTCAACTCTACGGCCTACTTCGTCAGCATCACCGAACTCGGTAACGAGTTTGCACCTGCATTGAAGAAGGGCGAGAAAATCACCCTTACGGCTACGGGTTACGACGCTATGCGCCGCGAGACGGGCAGCGTCACAATGACTCTGGCCGAGAAGGACAACATCACCAAGAGTTGGCGCGCGTGGGACCTCTCGTCGCTGGGTGCGGTGGTCAGCGTACGTTTCAATATCACAGGCGGCCCGACCGATGAGTGGGGTATGATGTCGCCCAAATATTTTGCCCTTGACGATATCACCGTCGAGTGGGATGATAGCGCACAAGCAGAGTAGTAAAAACTAAAAACTTAAATAATTATGACTGCAGAACAAGCAAAAAAATTCAAGTATTGGCAATATCGAACTATCATCGCGACGATGATTGGTTATGCGCTCTTCTATTTCGTGCGCAAAAATTTCTCGTTTGCCATTCCTGGTTTGAGTGCCGAGTACGGTATCTCTAACACAAGTTTCGGTTTGATTATGACCGTCGTGGGCCTTATCTATGGTCTGTCACGTTTCGTGAATGGTCTTATCGCCGACCGTATGAATGGCCGCTGGCATATGTCTATAGGTCTGTTCTTGTGTGCCGTAGCCAGCATAGCCTTCGGTTTTGTGCCTAATATGTTGGGTGCTGACTGGACCTATACTCCTGCATCGGGTTTGATAGTAGCCTTCGGAGTGTTGCTCGTGCTGAACAACATCTTCCAGGGTAGTGGCTTCCCTCCCTGCGCACGTTTGTTGACACACTGGATTCCGCCACACGAGTTGGCTACCAAGATGTCGGTTTGGAACACATCACACTCTATCGGCGCATCGTTGCTGGCTATCCTTTGCGGCTACATTATGAGCAATATGGGTACCGACCTCTCTGGCGACCAGCAGGTGTTGGGTTCTATCCGTAACCACCTTGTGATGCTCAACCCGGGATTGAATGATAACCCTCTGCAACTCGATATAATGGTACACAACGCCGCTGCAAATGCTGGTGCGTGGAAGTGGTGTTTCTGGATTCCTGCCGCTATCGCTTTGTTGGGTGTTGTAGGTTTGCTCATCTCGTTGCGTGACACCCCCAAGTCGGTAGGTCTGCCCGAGATGGAGGGTACACACACCAAAGTCGAGGAGAAGACCTCATCGGCTGAGTATCGTGCTTTCTTGCGCGAGAAGGTTTTCCGTAACCCCGTAATCTGGACTTTGGCTTTTGCCAACTTCTTTGTCTATGTGGTACGTTTCGCCGTATTGGATTGGGGTCCGAAATTCTTGCAAGAGGCTCGTGGCTTGTCGCTCTCGGATGCAGGATGGTCGGTTGCTACGTTCGAGATTTTCGGTATCATCGGTATGCTGGTAGCAGGCTGGGTGACTGACAAGTGGTTCAAAGGCCGTGCTCACCGCACTTGCGTATTCTGTATGCTGGGTGCAGCCGTATTTATGGCTATATTCTATTTCTTGCCCACGTCGGCTCCTATGTCGGTGCTTATCATCGTGTTGGCTATGGCAGGTTTCTTCATTTACGGCCCGCAGGCTCTTATCGGTATCGCTGCCGCTAATCAGGCTACAAAGTCGGCTGCCGCTACGGCTAATGGCGTTACAGGTATCTTCGGTTACTTGAGCGTATTTGTATCGGGCTTGGGTGTAGGTGCTATGGTCGATTACATCAACAAATATCACACAGGTCAAGGCTGGGATGCAGTCTTCTTGATGATGATAGGTATGGCCGTTGTAGGTATGCTCATCTTCCTCGCTATATGGAAGGTCAAGGCTACGGGCTACGACGAGCAGGAGGAGTAACCGATTTGATGATATAAAACAATAAGGGCTGTCGCAACTCGTTTGTCGGGCAGCCCTTGTTGTATGTTGTTATGTGCTTCTGCTACTTCAAGCAATCGACATAAATCTCGCGCTGGAACGATTCGTTGAGCGACATATAGGTCTGTGTGCTCGAAACGCCCTGAACGTGGTAAATCTTGTCGAAGATTGTGCGCATCAGGTGCTCGTTGTCGATGCAGTACAACTTCACCATCAGGTTGTAAGAGCCTGTGATGTAGTGGCACTCCACGATTTCGGGAATCTCCTTCAACTGCTCAACAGTATCCTGCTGGCGAGTGATATCGCTAACGCGGATTGAGATGAATGCACACACGTCGAAGCCGAGCGACTTGGGGGCTACAACCAAACGGCTGCCCTGAATCACACCCATATCCTCCAACTTCTTGATGCGCTGGTGGATAGCCGCACCCGAGATGCCGCACTCGCGAGCAATCTCCAAGAAGGGCGTACGCGCGTTCTTAATCAAAAAACGAAGAATTCTTTTATCTATAGCGTCTAATGTTGACTTTGACATAATCTCTCTCTCTTTTATTTCAACACTCCCAACTCCTTGCCAATCTTAACAAATGCCTCTACGCAACGGTCCAACTGCTCCACTGTGTGACCTGCCGATACCTGTACGCGGATGCGTGCCTGGCCCTTCGGTACTACGGGGTAGTAGAAACCTGTTACGAAGATACCCTCATCCTGCAACTTGGCAGCGAAGTCCTGCGAGAGTTTAGCATCGTACAACATCACAGCGCAGATAGCCGACTGTGTAGGCTTGATGTCGAAGCCAGCCTCGGTCATCTTTGTGCGGAAATGCTCTACGTTGGCAGCCAAACGGTCGTGCAACTCGTCGCTCTCAGCGAGCATCTTGAACATCTCGATACCAGCACCTACTACTGCAGGGGGCAATGAGTTAGAGAAGAGGTATGGACGTGAACGCTGACGCAACATATCGATAATCTCCTTGCGGCCTGTAGTGAAACCACCCACAGCACCACCAAATGCCTTGCCCAAAGTACCTGTCAGGATATCCACCTGACCACGCAAGTTGTAGAGTTCAGTGATACCACGACCTGTCTTACCCAATACACCAGCCGAGTGGCACTCGTCAACCATCACCAATGCGTCGTACTTCTCGGCCAAAGCGCAAATCTTGTCCAGAGGAGCGGCATTACCATCCATCGAGAATACACCGTCAGTAACGATGATACGGAAACGCTGTGCCTGTGCACGCTTCAAGCAATCCTCCAACTCCTCCATATCGGCGTTGGCGTAGCGGTAACGTACAGCCTTGCAAAGACGTACACCGTCGATGATTGATGCGTGGTTCAAAGCGTCAGAGATGATAGCATCCTGCTCAGTGAACAAAGGCTCGAAAACACCACCGTTGGCATCGAAGCAGGCAGCGTAGAGGATTGTATCCTCTGTTCCGAAGTAGTCGGCGATAGCCTTCTCCAACTCCTTGTGCATATCCTGGCAACCGCAGATGAAACGTACTGATGACATACCGAATCCGCGCTCGTCCATAGCCTTCTTAGCCGCCTCAATCAGACGCTTGTTGTCTGAAAGGCCCAAGTAGTTGTTGGCGCAGAAGTTAAGCACCTTCTTACCTGCAACATCAATCTCGGCTTTCTGGTGAGATTCGATGATTCGCTCGGTCTTGTAGAGTCCTGCGGCCTTAATTTCGGCCAACTCATTTTGCAAGTGTTCCTTGATTTTTCCGTACATAGTAGTAAATGTTTTATATTATTTTGTGTTATTTTCTTATAAATCGCAACAAAATTACGAACTTTTCGACAATGCGGCAACTCTTGTCTCAACTTTTTGTTCCATTATGTTACAATTTGTAACCAAAATCTGCATATTGCATAAATATTCCCAGATGGAAATTCAATTTTCTATTTCCCTTTCACGTCACTCCACCGAGCCTGCAAGGCGAGGAGCAGGAGTCTCTAATGTCAAACTAATATCCTTTAGATATTAATCGGTTTTGCGTCTTAATGACATTCTTTACTCATTTAATTCCTCCTCTTGCGTTAGAGGAGGTGGCACACCATAGGTGTGACGGAGGAGTCTGTAATTTTGAATTTTGAATTAATCACACACTCCCTCCCCCTACGGGTACTCCCTCTAACATAGAGGGAGAATTTTTATTTAGTTTACTACTCTTGCTAATCCAACTAATTCATCTGCCGCGATTACGCTACCGCACGGGGAATATATCTTTGCTTTTTGCTCTTGCACTATTGCGCTGAAAATTGTATCTTTGTAATTTATGATAATTATTTAACACACGAAACACAATAAACAGTTAACAATGAAGAAAATAGCACTTTTCTCCATTTTCCTTATTTTAGGATTGGTCTGCTCGCAGACTCTGCCCACGGCATTGGGCGCTATAACTTTTGCCAAAATCAAGCCTACGTTCGACTCTATGCTTTATGTCTGCCTGGCCTTCATTATGATTAACGTCGGTCGCGAGTTCGAACTCGACAAGAGCCGTTGGCGCTCCTATACAGCCGACTATTTTATCGCTATGGCTACGGCTGCCGCGCCCTGGTTGCTCATCTGCTTCTACTATATGATTCTCCTGCCATCGAACTACCTTACCGACTGGTCGGCGTGGAAGGAGACTCTGCTCTTGAGCCGATTTGCAGCCCCCACCTCGGCGGGTATCCTCTTCACGATGCTGGCGGGTGCAGGCCTTAAAAATTCGTGGGTTTACCAAAAGACGCGCGTGCTGGCTATCTTCGACGACTTGGATACCATCCTGTTGATGATACCCTTGCAGATTTTTATGATTGGTATGAAGTGGCAGTTGGGCGTTGTCGTTGTGGTGGTATTCTCGTGCCTCTACTTCGGTTGGACTCGCCTCAACAAATATACCATCCACCAATCGTGGGCCGCTATTTTGGGATATTCGACGGTGCTCGTATTCTTCTTCCAGGGCATCTATAGCCTCTCGAAGCAGTTGTTCGGAACAGATGGTGCTATACATATCGAGGTGTTGCTGCCCGCCTTTATCTTGGGTATGGTTATGCGCACCAAGCACACCCACTCGAAGACCGATGCCAAGGTGTCGGATATCATCTCCTATCTGTTTATGTTCCTCGTGGGCTTCAGCGCTCCGTTGTTTGTGGGTGTCGATTTTGCCACAACGGCTGGTAACTGCGTGATAGGTAAGGTGGGCTCAATGACCTGGGGCGAGATTGCTATGCACGTCGCTATCGTTACCACTATCTCTAACGTAGGTAAGATGGTGCCTATGCTCTTCTACCGCGACCACTCGCTCACCGAGCGTCTGGCGTTGAGTATTGGTATGTTTACTCGTGGTGAGGTGGGTGCTGGTATCATCTTCGTTTCGTTGGGCTATGGTTTGGGAGGCCCGCTGTTGGCTATCTCGTTGCTTACGATTCTCTCGAATCTGATTCTTACGGGCGGTTTCGTGATTATCGTGCGCCGCTTGGCCCTGAAAGCCGAGAACACAGCCGTGAAGGCCGATGCTGTGAAGGCATAAAATTCAAAAAAAATTACTATCTTTGCGCAAATTAAATTTCAAAAATAAGGACTATTATGAGTATGGAACTCAGCGAACAAGAAGTTTTGCGTCGTAAGTCGCTCGCCGCACTGCGCGAGTTGGGCATCGAGCCCTATCCTGCCGAGATGTTTGATGTGACGGCTACAGCAGCCGAGATTTCAGAGAATCTGACGGAGGAGAATAAGGAAAAGTACGCTTCGGTACGTATTGCGGGCCGTATTATGAGCCGCCGTATTATGGGTAGTGCCTCGTTCTTCGAGTTGCAGGACCACACAGGCCGTATTCAGGTATATATCCGCCGTGACGACATCTGTCCCGAAGGCGACCCCACATTGTACAACACTGTTTTCAAGAAGTTGCTCGACATCGGCGACTTCGTAGGCGTTGAGGGTTTTGCCTTTATCACCAATTCGGGTGAGAAGTCAGTTCACTGCCAGAAGTTTACCGTTATCTCGAAGTCAATCCGCCCGCTGCCCATCGTCAAGGAGAAGGACGGCAAGCAGTTTGACGCTCTGACCGACCCCGAGGTGCGCTACCGCCAGCGTTATGTCGATTTGGTGGTTAATCCCCACGTTCGTGAGGTATTTGTTAAGCGTGCCAAGATTATGGCTACTATGCGCGAGTTCTTCAATGAGCACGGCTATGTTGAGGTTGAGACACCCATCCTGCAGCCCATCCCTGGTGGTGCATCGGCTCGTCCCTTCATCACTCACCACAACGCTTTGGATACCGACTTCTATATGCGAATCGCAACCGAGTTGTACCTCAAGCGTCTTATCGTAGGTGGTTTCGATGGCGTTTACGAGTTCGGTAAGAACTTCCGTAACGAGGGTATGGACCGCACACACAACCCCGAGTTCACTTGTATGGAGATTTATGTTGCCTACAAGGACTACAAGTGGATGATGACATTCACCGAGCAGATGTTGGAGCGTGTGGCTATGGCTACCAACGGCACTACAGAGTTGGAGATTGACGGCAAGCAGATTTCGTTCAAGGCTCCCTTCCGCCGCCTCACTATGACCGACGCCATCCTCGAGAAGACAGGCTACGACATCACAGGCCAGTCGGAGGAGCAGTTGCGTGAGGCGTGCCAGCGCTTGAATGTCGAGATTGACGATACTATGGGTAAGGGCAAGTTGATTGATGCTATCTTCGGCCAGTACTGCGAGGAGCACCTCATCCAGCCCACATTCATCTGCGACTATCCGCGCGAGATGTCACCCTTGTGCAAGCGTCACCGCGACAATCAGGATTTGACCGAGCGCTTTGAGTTGTTCGTAAACGGTAAGGAGTTGTGTAACGCCTACTCGGAGTTGAACGACCCCATCGACCAGTTGGAGCGCTTCCAGGAGCAGTTGAAACTCTCGGAGAAGGGCGACGACGAGGCTATGTTTATCGATATGGACTTCGTGCGCGCTTTGGAGTACGGTATGCCTTCGTGCTCGGGTATGGGTATCGGTATCGACCGTCTTACAATGTTTATGCTCAACCAGCCCTCTATCCAGGATGTATTGTTCTTCCCGACAATGCGTCCCGAGAAGAAGGTTGTGGCCGACGATGCCGCCTTGTATGTTGAGGCAGGTATCCCCGCCGAGTGGGTTGAGCCCGTGCAGAAGATGGGTTACATCACCGTTGAGTCGTTCCGCAACACTGCGGCCAATGGCGGTGGCAAACTCTTCAACGACCTTTGCGGCTTCAACAAGAAGAACAAGTTGGGCCTTGCAACAGCCGAGGTGAAGGCTTGGATTGACGCCCAGAAGGCCGAGTAAGCGACCCGAAAGTTTGCCCAACGGCATACAGCATAGGTTTACGCTATGGACAAAGGCGAGATAATCATATATCAATCCTCTGACGGACAGACGGAGTTGGATGTCCGTCTGGAGGGTGATAGCGTGTGGTTGTCGCAAGCGCAGATGACTCATCTGTTCCAACGAGACCGTACGGTAATAGGTCGTCACATCGCTAATATTTATCGCGAGGGAGAGTTGGATAGAGATACCTCGTGTGCAAAAATTGCACATAAGGTAGTAAACACAGGAAACGACGCATTGCAAGATTATTATACGTCGTACTACAACCTCGATGTCATTATCTCGGTTGGTTATCGAGTTAAATCGTTGCGAGGAACCCAATTCCGAATTTGGGCCAATAGAGTTCTTAAGGAGTATTTGATTAAGGGATATGCCATTAACCGCAACGCTAAAGCAGAGCAGTTGGACGAGTTGAAGCGTACCATTGCGGTTATGAATGATGTCCTGCAAGCCAAGTCGGTAACGAAGGATGAGGCTATCGGTTTGTTGCGAGTTATAAGTGATTTTGCCTATGGCCTCGAGACTCTCGACCGCTACGATTATCAGCAGTTGGAGATAGCCGATACTACTCCCGAGGAGAAGTTCCGTGCAACCTACGACAACGCTATGCAGGCTCTGCAAACACTTAAGGAGCAATTCGGCGCAAGCGAGTTGTTTGCTCGCGAAAAGGATAGTTCGTTTCGTAGTACGATGGGTGCTATCTATCAAACCTTTGGTGGAGCGGATTTGTATCCGAGTGTCGAGGAGAAGGCTGCGAACTTATTATACTTGACGGTAAAGAACCATTCGTTCAGCGATGGTAATAAACGCATTGCGGCATTCCTCTTCTTGTGGTTTTTGGAGAAGAATGGAGTGCTTTACCGCGAGGATGGCTCTCGCCTGATAGATAACAATACCCTTGTGGCTCTTACGCTTATGATAGCAGAAAGCCGCACCGAGGAGAAAGACATTATGACAAAGGTAGTTGTAAACCTTATAAACAAGAGAAACTAATAGACAATTTACAAACAAATAAAACTTTACAAAAATGAGAAAGAAGATTGTAGCAGGTAACTGGAAGATGAACACTCTCCCCGCTGAGGGCGTTGAGTTGGCAAAGAACGTAGTAGCAGGTCGTGGTGAGGTTTGCTCTTGCGTAAACTTTATCGTATGCCCTCCCTTCACACACCTTTCACAGGTTGTTGAGGCTGTTAAGGGTTCTGACATCGCTGTAGGTGCACAGGATTGCGCTACAGAGGCTAAGGGTGCTTACACAGGTGAGATTGCAGCATCTATGATTGCAGCACTCGGTTGCGAGTACGTTATCTTGGGCCACTCAGAGCGTCGCCAGTACTATGGTGAGACTTCAGAGACTTTGAACAAGAAGATGGTACAGGCTTATGCTAACGGTTTGAAGCCTATCTACTGTGTAGGTGAGAGCCTCGAGGAGCGTAAGGCTGGCAAGCACTTCGACGTTTGCAAGGCACAGATTGAGGAGGTTGTTTTCAACCTTACAGAGGAGCAGTTCAAGGACCTCGTAATCGCTTACGAGCCTGTTTGGGCTATCGGTACAGGTGAGACTGCAACTGCAGAGCAGGCACAGGAGATTCACGCTTACATCCGCGAGGTATTGGCATCTAAGTTTGGTGCAGCCGCTGCTGAGTGCCCCATCCTCTATGGTGGCTCTTGCAAGCCTTCAAACGCAGCCGAGATTTTCGCTAAGGAGGATGTAGACGGTGGTCTCATCGGTGGTGCAGCCTTGAAGGCAGAGGATTTCCTTGCTATTGGTAAGGGCTTCTAATTAGAAGAAATTAGTCTGACGGGGTGATTTCTTCGTTACGCTCGTGTTCGAAATGCTCACATACGCCAAGTATGCTCCGCTTTCTCACACTTCGCAAGCCTTGAAATCCCTCCCGCATACAAATTTCTAGGATTTGGAAATTGGTTAACGTTTTTTGGGGTATTAGTGCGTCACTACGACCAGCCTCAAAATAGCCTCGCTATCCAAATTTTCGGGGCGAGAGAAATCCCTCCCGCATACAAATTTCTTTGGAAGAGAGACTTATTTCTGTTATCCAAATTTTCGGGGCGAGAGATTTCTCCCGTCATCCCATATAATAAAAGGTACGCTCAGTCGGGCGTACCTTTTGTTGTATTATTAAAGGTGTGGTGTGTCATTGCGAGGAGCGTAAGCGACGTGGCAATCTCATTATTGTGTTTATTAAATTACCTCCTCTTGTGTTAGAGGAGGTGGCACGAGCATAGCGAGTGACGGAGGAGTCTGTTAATTAAGTAAACGTCATTCCACAAAATCGGCTTGTCGATTTTGATTGGAATCTCTACACTGAATATATTTAATTAACGTTAGAGACTCCAATCCTCGCCTTTGTAGGCTCGGTGGAGTGACGTGTATAATTACCGCGCGAAGTCTAATCGCAGCAGATGAATTTTAGGAAAAAGGATAAGCGGAGAAATTTCCGTTAAAAAACGGAGAATTTTTCACGAAGTAAAAACGCGAAGGCGTCCGTTTTAGGAAATTTGTTCGGTTAGCCCCTAAAATTTATCACTGCGCCGC
>JAFYRX010000067.1 GCA_017546725.1 Alistipes sp.
GAGTGAGTCATACCAGAGCAACCGATAGTCTCAACCAAAGCCTCCTGAATGATACCCTCCTTTACGTTGAGAGTGAGTTTGCAGGCACCCTGCTGAGGAGCACACCAGCCCACACCGTGTGTAAGACCAGAAATGTCCTTAATCTCCTTTGCTACAACCCACTTTCCCTCTTGAGGGATGGGAGCCGATGCGTGGTTGGCACCCTTTTTTACGCAGCACATCTGCTGCACTTCGTGTGAATAAATCATAATTTAGAAGAGTTTATTTGTTACTATAACAGTTCTGTTTGTACTCTTTGCGAGGGCATTTCGGCCCAAGCCGCAAAAATCCAACGCAAATATAGCAATTATTTTTGGCAATAGCAACACTAATTCACAAATCATACCTCAAATTTACAAAAGGTTTCCATTTTATTCATTCGCAACCAGCGCAAGCAAAATTACACCCCCACTTTTTCAGCAAACAATTATTTGTTTCAAAATATTTTCCGTATATTTGTTTGATATTATCGCACAAGATTTGAAATACACAGCAATATGGTATTTGGAAAAGACAAGAACGGCAGAATTGTCTGGCTCGACTTGGTCAGATTGATAGCATTATTGATGGTTATATCGGCGCACTGCGTGGATATTTTCAATGCCACACCACAAGAGGATAGCAACAACGCCTTTTGGGGAGCATTCATCGGCTCGCTGATGCGTCCGAGCGTACCCTTATTCGCTATGATGACGGGCTTATTGCTTCTACCCGTAAGAGAGTCCGCATCACAATTCTACCGTCGTCGTATTCCACGCGTTTTGTTCCCAATGCTGATATGGTCGGCTATATATTATATGGTGCCCTGGTTTACAGGCCTGCTCGGATTGGACAAAGAGATTGTCACAATATTTTTCCCATTTGAGTTCTCTCCGTCGCAGGAGGCTGGTGATATGCTAAAAAACATAGCGATGATACCATTCACATTCAACGGCTATACAACGCATATGTGGTATCTCTATATGCTCATCGGACTCTATCTTCTGATGCCTTTCTTCTCGGCCTGGCTGGAAAAGAATGATGAAACACTAACACGCACATACATCATTTTATGGGGTTGCTCGCTTATGTTGCCCTACTTGACACAACTTATTTCGCCCAATATTTTTGGCGTATGTGCTTGGAATAGTTTTGGTACATTCTACTATTTTTCGGGATTTACGGGTTACTTACTTCTCGGACACCTGTTGGGCAAGGGCAATCGTCTACGTTCGATAAAGGCCGTAGCGGTAGGAATTATGCTCTACATCTCTGGCTACATCGTAACATATACCGGCTTCAGCACATTAGCCTCACAATATAGTTACGAAGAGGCCCCCGAACTCCTTGAGATGTTCTGGCAGTTCTGCTCACCGAATGTTGTGATTATGGCTATCGGAATGTTTATTGCAATGCAACGTATCCGCATAACCTCACCTCGTCTGCAAGCGGCACTCGCCAACGTCACTAAGTGCGGTTTCGGCTCATACCTTATGCACTACATATTCATCGGCCCTGCCCTGCTCATCGTGATGCCTTTGGGCCTGCCGACTCCGATTTGCGTAATATGTACCGTTGCGATAGTATTTACGATGTGTATGCTACTCACCAACCTTATCTATAAGATAATGCCACGTGCTGCACGTTACATTATCGGATAAACATACCATACAAACTACTTGAAAAAGAGAGAAACGAATTATAATAAAACCTGCGATTATGGGAAACAAAATCAATGACCCGATAGTACGCCTGATGGGACTTCGTTACAAGTCACACCCCTGGCACGGTCTGGAAGTAGGCGAAGACGCTCCAGAAGTGGTTACAGCCTTTATTGAGATGGTACCTACCGATACTGTCAAATATGAGTTAGACAAAGTCAGCGGTTATATTCGCATTGACCGCCCTCAAAAATACTCGACAGTCGTACCTGCGCTTTACGGTTTCATCCCGCAGAGTTTTTGCGGTGACTTGGTGGCTGATTTCTGTATGGAGAAGTCTGGCCGAGAGAACATCAAAGGCGATGGCGACCCATTGGATGTATGCGTACTTACGGAGCGCACCATTTCGCACGGTGACATCATAGCCAGCGTTAAACCCATAGGTGGTTTCCGTATGTTGGACGGCAACGAGGCCGACGACAAGATTATTGCCGTTCTGCGCAACGATGCCACATATAGAGGCTATAATGACGTGAGCGAACTACCCCACGCCGTAGTAGATAGATTGAAGCACTATTTCCTCACCTACAAGGATATGCCCTTCACTGAGAATGGGCCCGAACAACCAAAGAGAGTCGACATAGTTGCCACTTATGGCCGCGAGGAGGCCTACGAGGTTATCACTCGTTCATTGGAGGATTACAAGAATCACTTTGAGAGTTTGGAGGAGATTTTGCGACACGTTTAACCTCAACGATAAGTTTTAACACACTTGCACAAGATAATCTTTAAAAATAAAGTATGGAATCACTCAAAGAGTTATATAAAATAGGCAATGGTCCATCGAGTAGCCACACTATGGGCCCCAAGAAGGCTGCCGAGCAGTTTCTCGCTCGCTGTGGCAATGTTGATAGTTTTCGTGTAACGCTTCACGGCTCGTTGGCCGCAACGGGCAAGGGCCACTTGACCGACACCGCCATCCGCGCAGTACTGGAACCCGTAGCACCTGTCGAGATTGTATGGAAGCCCGAGGTAGTATTGCCCTACCACACCAATGGAATGCTGTTTGAGGCCCTAAAGGATGGTGCCGTTACCGATGAATGGACAATCTACAGCGTTGGCGGAGGCTCTATAGCATCGCCCGATATGCCATTGGAGACACAGCGTAAGATTTACCCCATCACTACAGCCGAGGAGATTTTGGAGTGGTGCGACAAAGAGGGTAAAACACTTTGGGAGTTCGTGCAAGACTTCGAGGATGATGATATCTGGGAGTACCTCGAAATGATATGGAAATCGATGATGCAGACCATAGACAACGGTTTGAATAACGACGGTGTATTACCAGGCGGCCTGAAAGTTGCACGCAAGGCAAGCACATATTGGCTCAAGGCCAAGGAGTATGGTCCTACGGTCAGCAATCGTTCACGCCTCTACTCCTATGCTTTGGCCACTGCCGAGGAGAATGCTTCGGGCGGAGAGGTAGTAACAGCCCCGACGTGCGGCTCGTGCGGAGTATTACCAGCGGTCCTGAAACACCTCAACAAATTGAACGACTATCGTCCCGTACGTTTATTGCGAGCATTGGCTACAGCGGGTGTGTTTGGCAATATCGCCAAAACTAATGCCTCTATTTCGGGTGCAGAAGTGGGTTGCCAGGGTGAGATTGGCGTAGCCTGCGCCATGGCTGCAGCCGCGGCCTGTCAACTTATGGGAGGCACACCCGCACAGATTGAATATGCTGCCGAGATGGCTTTGGAGCACCACTTGGGTTTGACGTGCGACCCCGTATGCGGTTTGGTACAGATACCCTGCATCGAGCGTAATGCCGTAGCGGCAGCACGTGCCATCGACTCTGCTACGTTTGCGATATTGTCCGACGGTAAGCACCGTGTGAATTACGACCGAGTAGTAGCAGTTATGAAGGAGACAGGACACAACCTGCCCAGCCTCTACCGCGAGACTGCCGAGGGTGGCTTGGCAAAGCACTACAAACATTTGGAATAATTTACAACTGACATTAGGCGACTAAAACAAAAAACTTAAATATTATGAAACGACTATTTACTTTGATTGCTATTGCAATAATTTCAGCATCAATATCTACCGCTACAGCACAACTCGTTGAGGGCAAGCGCGGCTCGGAAGATTTCAAAATTGGTGTCGCTGGTTACTCTTACCGCAGTTTCGACATCGACCAGACTCTCACATTCCTCCAGAGTATGGGTGTAAAATATCTCTCTATCAAGGATTTTTGGTTGCCACTGAACTCTACCAAAGAGCAGATGGAGGCCTTCAAGGCGAAATGTGCAAAGTATGATGTCAATCCCTATATCTTGGGGCCTATCTATATGAAGAGTGAGGCCGAAGTTGACCGCGCTTTTGCCTATGCCGAGCGATACGGTAGCAAGATGTTTATCGGCGTACCAACCTACGAACTTATCGACTACGTTATCGAGAAGGTGCAGAAGACAGGCATCAAGGTGGCAATCCACACTCACGGTCCCGACGGACAGCCCTTCCCCAACATTCAGAAGGTTGTCGAGATGGTAAAAGACCCTTCGTTGGGTGTAGGTTGCTGTATGGACCTCGGTCACTCTGTTCGTATGGGCGAGGATATCATTAAGGATATCAAGAAGTATAAGGAGTGGATTTACGACATCCACATCAAGGACGAGAGCGAGGCTTCGAAGAAGGGCCAGACTTGGGAGATGGGACGTGGCGTTATGGACTTCCGCCCCATTATGAAAGTATTGCGCCAAATCAAGTATAACGGCGTAGTATCACTCGAATTTGAGAAGAACGGCAAGAATCCTCACCCAGGTATCGCCGAGTCAATCGGTTATTTGCGAGGTGTGGCCGATGCTACAAAATAAAAAGCAGAGATTATGATTTACAGATTCCGTATGCTCACGGACGAGAACGACAACTTCATCCGTGACTTTGAGATAGACGCAGAGTCTACGCTATTAGACCTGCACGAATTCCTCATCCAAATGTTGGAATATGACCCGTGTATGGCCTCATTCTTTACAGCCGATGGCCGCTGGGAGAAACTGAAGGAGTACACATTTATGGATATGGGCGCTGGTATGGGTGATGCTGGTATGGGTGCTCCCACACCTATGTCGGAGGCTCGCCTGTGCAACGTGTTGCAGTATCTGCACGACAGACTAATCTACATCTTTGACCCATTCACCGAGAGAGCCTATTTCTTGGAAGTTGTCGAGGCCAAAGAGCCACAGGATGGTATGAAGTACCCCCGCCTGCAATTTGCTCATTCTCCCGCTCCCGACCAGTACGACCCCGAAGCAAGCGAGCAGAGTGGCTCTATCTTCGATGAGATGATGGGCGAGTATAGCGACTTCGAGGGTGACGATGGCTATGACGACGAATACTAAATACTTAATCGTCATTGTCGGCCCTACGGGCTCGGGTAAGAGTGACTTGGCTATCGAGATTGCCGAGCGATATGATGCGCCTATTATTTCGACCGACTCTCGCCAATTCTATCGCGGTATACCTATAGGCACTGCGCAACCCGACGAGGAGCAACTTCGACGCGTCGAGCACCACTTCATAGCCTCACACGACTTGGAGCAGGAGTTCAACTGCGGTGCATACGAGGCGGAGGCGTTAGCCAAATTAGAGGAACTCTACCGCAAGCACGACGTTGTTGTAGCAGTTGGCGGCTCGGGCCTATATATCAAGGCTTTATGCGAAGGTATGGACTCCCTGCCCGAGGCAGAGCCTGAATTGCGCGAGGAACTTGCCCGTCGACTGCGTAGCGAGGGATTGGAATCGTTATGCGAGGAATTACGCCAACGAGACCCCGCCTACTATGAGGAGGTGGACCTCAACAACCCCGCCCGCGTATTGAGAGCATTGGAGGTCTGCATATCAACAGGACTACCCTACTCTGCAATGCGAACAGGCGTGAAGCATCAACGCCCCTTCGAGATTATCAAGTTGGGAATCGATATGGAGCGCGAAAGGCTCTACGAGCGCATCAACCGAAGGGTGGATGTGATGATGCAGATGGGGCTGGAGCAGGAGGCTCGTGCGGTGTATTATCTGCGCAGGCTCAACTCGCTTCAGACAGTTGGCTACCGCGAGATGTTCGACTACTTTGATGGCACGATAAGCCGCGACGAGGCAGTGGAGTTAATCAAGCGCAACTCTCGCCGTTATGCCAAACGCCAGATGACCTGGTTCCGTCGTGACGAGGAGATAAAATGGGTAGATACGGCCAATAAACAGATTATAGAAGAATATCTTGACTCAAAGATTTGCACATTGAAATAATTTTGCTACTTTTGCCGTGTCTTACGACCAAGTAAGCGGTTGCTCGAATGGTGGAATAGGTAGACACGCCGGACTTAAAATCCTGTGGCCAGTAATGGCCGTGCCGGTTCGACCCCGGCTTCGAGTACAGAACGAGGGCTGTTCAATCAGATGAACAGCCCTCGTTTCTGTATATTATCTAAGAGTGTGTATAATATTGGGATTTTAAGGCTTGCGAAGACCGAAAAACCGCAGCATACTTAAGCGTATGTGAGGATTTTGAGGCCGAGTATAACGCAAAAATCACTTATTAGACACGCTCGTAATCAAAGGGTATTAATAGGTCTTATCAACCAACTCCTCCAAATACTTCTTGGTATCGATAACGTATTGTGTATTATCACCACCCATCTCGCACTCGATGGTCATAACACCCGCGAAACCTACATCCTTCAACGCCTTGATAACACGCGGGAAATCAACATCACCCTCGGGGATACGAGTCTCACGACCCAACTGATAGGGGTCTGTCGGATACTTACCATCCTTGATGTGCATCTCTTTAAGATATGGGCCAAACTGATAGATAGCATCTACGGGGTTAGCCTTACCATAGAGAATAAGGTTTGCTGTATCGCAGTTCACAAAGATATTACCCGTACCTATGTCCTTGATAGCGCGGATAAGCGTTGTCGGGGTCTCCTGACCTGTCTCGCAAAATACCATAACGCCCTTATCCTTTGCATATTGGCATAAGTCACGCATAGTCTCGATAAAACTTACATACAATTCGCTTGTAGGCTCTTCGGGAATAAATCCGAAATGTGAGTGCATAGCAGGGATGCCCGCCATAACACAGAAATCGATGGCTTTGCGATAATTCTCAATGTAAAGCAGGCGATTAATAGGAGGCACCAGACCGATGGTGGCAGGGCCCTCCTGGAAATTCCAACGGCCGTTGGGAGTACAATACACCAAAGCACTGATTTTCACGTCATACTTCGCAGACAAAGCCTTAAACTTGTTGGCTGTCTCCTGATTCCAATCAAGCGAAAAGCCCGTCTGACAAGCCTTAAAGCCTGCATCGTGCAACTTCTTGAATGCTGCCTCACTATCGCCGCCCAGACCGCTGATAAGGCCAACAATAGGCTTCTGGGCACTTGCTGTCAACGTCGCCGCTGCAAACACAACAGCCAACACGCAGCGCATAATTCTATTTTTCATAACTCTCAACATTATTTACTTCAAAAACTGCTTCAAGTCGGGCTGGTCACCATAGCGTTGCTTACCATTCGCTACATCCTTCCAGGTCACCTTCTTGCCCGAGAAGCAAGCCTCGCGAGCCATAATGGCTGCAAGTGTAGAGTTACATCCCGCCTCAATCTGGTTGATATACTTACCACTCACGATACTATTGATAAACGACTTACCCTTCAAGGCATCGGCATCACTTAAAGCGTTATTGTTACCCGAATCCCACTTGTTGGGGCCTGTGATAAACACTCCACCCGAATAGTTGGCCTCGGCTGTACCCAACTCACCAAAGAAACGTGCACACACGCCACCCGACGAAGCACCTACAGAGATTTGCTGAACAGATACGTTTACATCGTTGGGATATTTGTAGATAGCCTGGTAGTTAGTGTGAGTATCACCAAACTCAAATCGACGGCCTGCGTCGCTTGACTGACCGATAGCGTAGAGCGGATTAGCATTCAATACCGCACGACACACGTCGATAACGTGGATAGCCTGGTCGTTCAACACACCACCCGACAATGCCAAATACTGGAAGTGGTGACGGATACGGAACTCATCATCCTCAACGGCTGGTTTCTTGCCACTACCACCACCGCCATTGTAATAGAGTTGAGCAGCAACGACCTTACCGATATCGCCACGATGTATGCGACGAATCATCTCATCGTAAGCCGATGCGTGGCGCACCTGGAATCCCATCACGAGCGACAAATCCTTAACACCCTCGGCAGCCTTAATCATACGCACTGCACCATAAGCATCGGGAGCCGCAGGCTTCTCGCAATAGACGTGCTTGTGAGCCTTCACGGCAGCCTCAAAGATGAAGGGGTGAGCATAAGCGGGCGTAGCGATAACTACGGCATCCACCTTGTCGTCCTTCAACAATTCGAGATAGGCATTGGGGCCTACATAGATATTCTTCTCGGCTACGGGCTGCAAGCCTTTGGCCTTGTTCAGGTCGTTCAGGTGCGGCAACACCTTGTCGATTCTATCGCGGAAGAGGTCAGCCAGGGCATAAATCTCGATATTATTATTGTGGCTCATAGCGGTAATGACGCCATACGTTCCACGATTACCCGTACCGATAAAGCCTATTCTTACAGGGCGATTCAACTTCTCGCCACTCATAACGTCCAACGGACGGAACATAGTGAATGCAGCCGATGCAGCAAACATCTTCAAAAAATCTCGTCTATCCATAATTTATAGTTTTAGTTTGGTTTTATTAGGTGTAAAATTAAAGAAAATTTTTCATAATTTCACAAATCAGACACATTATTATTCTATGCTTATAACAATAAAACTCATTTATTACAAATAATCGTAAGGTTGTATGTTTTTAATGGATTTTTTATAACTTTACAAGTGAATACCTTAACAACTTTTTCAATGTTAAATTTATAGAATACCATAATGATTAAACATATTTTAGTTGTATTTGCGATATTTATATCAACAACAACGTTTAGCCAACAACTTCTCATACAAAAAGAGATAGAAGAGACAGAAGAGATATGGACCATTATAAGGAGTTATGCACCTAAAGAGATATTAGTGAGTGACTTTTACAAATTAGACTTGATAGATATGCCTAAAAACTATAAATCAATATTACGTCGCCAACCTTGTTGGAAAGTTACGGGACGATGCTATGCGATATGTTATAACGGTAAATGTTATATAGACACTGAATCATTCGGGGATTCCTTTATGGACGAAATCTATTTCGTTTTTACTTCAAAAGGTTATTGGGAATACTATCTTAACGAAGACCCAACGATATACCCTACTGACCAACCCCACCAATGCGATTTCCATTCTAAGCCACCAAAGATTATGATGTTCGGCAATGGCAACAAGTTTGTGGTATGCTGGGAGATGGGGACTCTGAATAATGAGCCGAGAGATTATATACATTGTGTAACATATCTCATTGAGCCAGACACCCACAAAACATTAAATAGCCTAAAATCTCAACTTAAGAAAGAGAAAAAAATTGCAGAGCAAAACAATGGTATCAATGAATAGATTAATATTAGTTTTATTATTGGGTTGTTTATCAGGAAATCTGTGTGGTCAAGTTCTGCCTAATGGGAAAACACTTCCACAACAGACCACAGGCAGAGAGCGTAAAAACACCGACAAACAACCAAAGAAGGCGATAACTCCACGTTCACTTTGGAATAATAAGTTGAGACCAAGTGTTTATAGTTCGACATTGTATGACCCTCCAAAAAATTATAAGAAAATACTTTGCAGCCATTCGTGTTGGAATGTCAAGGCCTATAATTTTAGGCATTCACATAAAGGGCGCTCATATAAAAACGTGAGGTCGCAAACTAAAGATATATTTCGTATCTGTAAATTTACGGCAAAGGGTGTTCGAGTATATTATACCCCAGAAACAGCAATTCCACGCTCTTATGAGATTCCATTTTTTGTGGAAGAGTTTGTACCATACGACAAGGTCGAAGTATTGGGATGGAATGTAGAGGGGGAATATGTTATATCAGTTGTACTCAATAAAGATTGGAATGTAATTTTAAGAATTGCGCCATCATACCGAGAGGTTGCGACCAAACATAAGAAGTTGGTTAAGGCATCGGCAAAAATAGCAGAATTGCACAAAGATTAGGAAATACAATTTGAAGAACTAATTGCCTGATTAGATTGCCACGTCGCTGCGACACTCGCAATGACTCGCAAAGAAAATAGGTTGTCAATAAATCCGTTGACAACCTATTTTATATTCCTAAAATTGTATAACAAGAGGGATTTTAAGGCTTGCGAAGTGTGAAAAAGCGCAGTTTACATATCGTAAATGAGCATTTTGAGCACAAGCGTAACGCAAAAATCACCTTGTTAGGCAATTTTACTGATTCATTGTAGCCAAAAACTCCTCATTTGATTCGGTCATACCCATCTGCTTCTGCAGGAACTCCATAGCCTCTACGGTAGTCATCTCAGAGAGATACTTACGCATAACCCAAGTACGGTTCATTACCTCGCGCGGCAAGAGCAAATCCTCACGACGTGTACCCGACGAGATAACATCAACGGCAGGATATACTCGCTTGTTAGAGAGTTTTCTATCCAACTGCAACTCCATATTACCCGTACCCTTAAACTCCTCGAAAATCACCTCATCCATCTTCGAGCCTGTATCAATCAACGCCGTAGCGATAATCGTGAGCGAGCCCTTCTCCTCGGTGTTACGAGCCGCACCAAAGAAACGCTTGGGCTTGTGCAGGGCGTTGGCATCGACACCACCCGACAACACCTTACCCGACGCAGGCTGAACAGAGTTATAAGCACGCGCCAAACGAGTGATAGAGTCGAGGAAGATAACTACGTCGTGACCACACTCCACCATACGCTTCGCCTTCTCCAGCACCATCTCGGCAACCTTGACGTGGCGTGATGCCTGCTCATCGAAAGTCGAAGCAACAACCTCGGCCTTCACGTTACGGGCCATCTCGGTAACCTCCTCGGGACGCTCATCGATAAGCAACACAATCATATACACCTCGGGGTGATTGTCAGCAATGGCATTGGCTATCGACTGCAACAACATAGTCTTACCCGTCTTGGGCTGTGCAACGATAAGACCACGCTGGCCCTTACCTATCGGAGAGAACAAATCTACAACACGATTCGACAATGTGTTATGACCATTACCCGTCAAATTGAACTTCTCGCTGGGGAACAGCGGAGTCATATACTCAAACTGCACACGGTCACGGATATATTCGGGCTTCAAGCCATTGATTTCGTTCACACGAATAAGCGGAAAGTACTTCTCACCCTCCTTCGGGGGATGAATTACACCGCTAATGGTATCACCCGCCTTCAAACCAAAAAGTTTGATTTGAGAGGGCGACACATAAATATCGTCAGGAGAATTAAGATAGTTGTAATCAGCCGAACGCAAGAATCCAAAGCCGTCGGGCATAATCTCCAACACACCCTCACCGATAATCTCGCCAGCGAAATACTCCTTCACCGCCTCGCGAGCCTGTACTGCCGAGATAGGTTGTGCTGGCTGTGCAGGTTGCGAAGTAGCACGCTGCTCCTCTTTGGCGGGCTCCGTCTCCTCCGCTACGGTATCTGCTACGGATTCGGCACGCACTGCAGCCTCTCGCTCCTCCTGCTCCTTAAGGGCCTTGGGCTTACGTCCACGACGCTTGGGGGCAACGGCTGTATCAGCCTGCGCTTCTGTCTGTTCGCCCGATTGCGCGGTAGCAGGTTCCTCCTCTGCCGCAACATTTTGGGGAGTAGAGTTATCCGCTACTACACGCGTAACCTCTCCCGCAGGCTTATTCTCCTCGATACGCAAACTGCTCATACGAGGACGACGGCCACGTTTCTTGGGCATATCCTGCGCAGCATCTGCCGCCGCAGTAGACTCCGCAGGTGCATTCTGCTCTGAGGCTGCATCCGACGGCTCCACATCAGCCATAGCGACACGAGTAATCTGCTCAAGTAATTCCTTTTTACGAAGTGTAGTATCGGTTATACCCAACACCTTGCCAATTTCGCGCAATTCTGAAAGACTCTTTCCTTCAAGCGCACTAAAATCCTGCATATAAATGTACTTTAATTATAATTCGCTGATTGTAAAATAACCGAACGATTATTTTGAATGATGATGCAAAGATAATACAAATTTATATTTGCGCAAATCGTTGTGAATATTTTATACTATAATCGGGGCAAATAGGACCTTTATTTACAACAAAAAACTCCGCCATACTCATTGAGCGTGACGGAGCAGATATTCCTTCGATTAAAAAACCTATTTCTTATATTTGTTGGGCTTTGACGAATTAATCTTGATAAAGTTATCGAGAATCTGCTTGCGCTGTGTCTCGTTAGGTATAAGTATGCGGCACTTGCCTTTGGGGTTAGGTGTAAACTTAGTCACACCCTTGCCTACCACCTCTATATCACCTGCTTCGCTCAACTGGAATACGGGAGCGTTCGGGTCACAAGCGTAATATGCTGCAATAACATCCCACGTAGGACGGTCATACGGCATAGCCAAATAGGCCTTATAACCCTCAACCATAGGATGAGCCTCGGCCCAAGTATAATCATTCTCAATGCTCTTGCCGGGATACTGAATCTGGTCACCCAATGTCCACGGAGTAAACACCATAGGCACAGGACCATTCTCGAAGAGATTCTTTGCCGCAGGCACATCATTATTTACATTATACTCTGCAAAATTCTTCTGTACAAACTCGCCCGCCATAACTGAGAAGAACTGCACCTTCTTCTCTACCAACTCCATACCAGTCAACTTAGAATACTTATCGGGACCACTCTTAAGCAGGGCATCGATTGTTGTAGAAAAACCTACCGTAGCGATAATAACCGACTTGTCAGGCTGCTTTGCCAATATACGGCGATACATCTCAACAGCCTCCTCATATTTAGGATTCTTTGAGCGAGCAAACAACGGATTGCCGTTCTTATCCTTCAAGTCGCACACTTTGGTACAATAATCCACACAATCCATATCGGTAACGCACGAAGTATTTACACCGATAGGCATCTTCTTGTAACCATACCACACACGCATAATGTCGATATACTCTGCCGAGTGAGGATTGTTCTTATGAACGCTAACGCCCAAAAGATTAATCTTGCCCATATCGGCATACTTGAACAACAAATCCAACGCCATAGCATCGTCGATGTCGTTACCCATATCGGTCTCAAAAATAACAGACTGTGCCTTCTGGCGATTCTGCGCAGTAGCGATAGTGCAAAGGCCTACGAAAGCCAACAAAAGAAGTAATTTTTTCATATCGTTTTATGTTTATTTAGTTTCAGTGATTACAAATATACAAACAATTTTACGAAAACTCCACACATCGGCACAAGATTATAACCTAAAACTCTCACAAGATAAACTCCGACAATGATAAAAAGTCCGAAAAATTATATAACTTTGCCATAACAATTAATCGCTATGAACAAACCTTTGGCAGAGCGTCTGCGTCCGCAGAGCATTGATGAATATATAGGTCAAACCCACCTGGTTGGCCCGAATGGTGTTTTCCGTAAATTTTTAGAGACGGGAAACGTCCCCTCGTTTATTCTGTGGGGGCCTCCTGGAGTCGGCAAAACAACGCTCGCCAAATTGGTAGCCACTCATCTCAAACGCCCGTTCTACACCCTATCGGCCGTAACATCGGGGGTAAAGGAGGTACGCGAAGTGATTGAATCGGCCCGCAAGCAGAGCCTATTCAATCAGTCTGCCGCTTTTTTGTTCATCGATGAGATTCACCGTTTCAACAAGAGCCAGCAAGACTCGCTTCTGGGTGCTGTTGAACAGGGCATCGTGACACTCATAGGAGCCACAACAGAAAATCCTTCGTTTGAGGTCATATCGCCTCTTTTGAGCCGTTGTCAGGTCTATATCCTAAAGTCGATGAACGACGAGGAGTTGGACACCTTGCTCAATCGCGCCATCACATCCGAAGAGGGCCTTAGAAACAGAAACGTAAAAGTATCGCAGACAGAGGCACTATTCAAGTTCTCGGGTGGTGATGCTCGAAAGTTACTCAACATTCTGGATATTATCGCGGGCGCTACCGATGGCGATATCGAGATAACAGACGACTACGTTACCGAGTGTCTGCAACAGAACATCGCTCTATACGACAAGAGTGGCGAGCAGCACTACGACGTTATCTCGGCCTTCATCAAATCGGTGCGTGGTAGCGACCCGAATGCCGCCATCTACTATTTGGCTCGTATGTTGGCGGGCGGCGAGGAGCCTCGATTCATAGCACGACGTCTTGTCATATTGGCTTCCGAGGATATTGGTCTTGCAAACCCCAACGCACTGTTATTGGCAAATGCTTGCTTTGACACTGTACACAAGATTGGTATGCCCGAGGCACGCATAACCCTTGCCGAGACAACTATCTATCTGGCAACAAGTCCCAAGAGCAACTCGGCATATATGGCCATAAACGAGGCTTTGGCATTCGTTCAGCACGACACAACCAACCGCCCCGTACCATTGCATCTTCGCAACGCTCCAACGAAACTGATGAGCGAAGCGGGTTATGGCAAGGACTACAAATATGCCCACGACTTTGCTGGAGGTTTTGTCGAACAGGAGTTTATGCCCGAGTCACTGTCAGGCAAGACCTTCTACCACCCTAACGTGCAGAATGCTACCGAGGTAAAAATTGCCGAGCGTATGGAACACCTTTGGGGCAAGAAGTATAGATAGAGATTTCATTAACAGCAAAACAGATATTATTATGTACAGATATTTCATAACCATATTCGCCGCAATACTATTTTCGGTTAGCGCCTGGGCTAGTGGCATCAACAAACATACACACCTCTACGCTGTAAAGGGTGCAGACTCTCTATATCTTGACCACTACGTATCCCCAATCGAGGGTAAGCGACCTTGTATGATGTTTGTTTTCGGAGGTGGTTTTGCAGCAGGGCATCGTGACAACAAACTCTATACGCAATATTTTGAGTTCCTCACAAAGCAAGGCTTCGATGTCGTATCGATAGACTACCGTTTGGGGTTGAAAAATTTGGGCAAGAGCGCTGGAGATTTCTCTATTCGCGATATGATTGGCACGATTACCAATGCCATAAACATTGCCGTTGAGGATTTATTCTCGGCTACACTTTTCGTTATCGACAAGGCTGAGGAGTGGCAAATCGACACCACTAACATCGTCACAAGTGGCTCAAGTGCAGGAGCAATCACTGTGCTACAGGCTGAGCAGAATATCTGTAACCGTACGGCTCGCGCCGCTGTATTGCCAGCGGGATTTAACTACGCTGGTGTAATATCATTTGCAGGTGCTGTTTTTTCGACTGACGGAAACCCCAAATGGAACAACCAGCCAGCACCCATTATGCTCTTCCACGGCACGGCTGACCGCCAAGTTCCTTACGACAAGGCTACAATGTTACGTGTGGGTTTCTTCGGCTCAAAATTCCTTTCTGATGAGTTTACCAAGCAAGGGTGGTCACATTGGTTCTACACCATCAACTACGACTCACACAACGTTGCTGGCTCGCCTATGTTCGACAATCACAACGAGATTCTTACATTCCTCCGAGATTTCGCATTGGCTCGCCGTCCGCTCACCATTAAGACCAATGAGAGCGATGGCAATTTGCCTAAATGTAAGACTAACTTCAAGATTATGGACTACATTGAGGCTAATTACGGCAAATAGCACAAGATGAAACGCATAGGTGTAATATCCGACACGCACGGCACATTCGACAAGGCTCTGCGCGACTTTTTGAGCGACGTCGATGAGATATGGCACGCAGGAGACTTTGGCTCGATAGAGTTGGCTGATGAGATTGCCAAATTCAAGCCTCTGCGAGGTGTATATGGTAACATCGACGGAGGCGTGATGCGACGAGCCTACAACGAGTTCTCGTTCTTCGAATGCGAAGGTAAGCGTGTGCTCATAACCCACATAGGCGGCTATCCTCGTCACTACTCGCCAAAAGCCATAAGGATGATTCAATCGGCTAATCCCGACATCTTTGTAGCGGGACATTCGCATATATTGAAAGTTATATACGACCCTATCTACCAACTCCTGCACATCAACCCTGGGGCTGCAGGCATCTACGGATTTCACAAGGTACGAACGGCTATTCGATTCGTAATCGACGGTGACGACATCCGCGATATGGAGATTGGCGAATGGTCAAGGATTCAGGAGTGATTGTAAAAACTTTTTCTATCGCCACACTCACCGTTTAACATAATATTTATTTTTCACATCACGTTATATAAGCGAAAATTATAAACGTGATATGAAAAATAAAATTTCAAAAAGTCTTGATGCGGCATTTGCACGCGTCACATTCGACCTCACAAAAGCCGAAATTGACCACTCTTACAAGGATTTCCTTGCTTTGGAGATACTGCGCGAGCAGACATCATCGGCTTATCATATATTAGCCGAAAGGTTAAAGGATTGGGAGTTAACCCAACTCCTGCAACGAATCGAAACGCTCATCGATGCACAGCCTAATCACGAACAATCTTCACCCGAGAGGTTTATGCATTCGTTTCGCAACACACTACTCGAGAGTGCTGCGGAAAACGAAACTATTTCATCGGCCCACATACTAAAAGAGATTGTCGCCGACACCACTACCGCTACGTCGCAGACGCTGGCACTATACGGCATAACGGCTCAAACCATAGAGGCGGCACTGAAGCATAGTGAAGAATCTAACCAAGGAGAGAAATCAGAGATACAATTTAATATCTTCGGCACATTCGGTCTTGATGAAGGCCGAGAAAATGGGGCTCCCAATGGCAAAATAATCGAAAAATTCGGCACCGACCTCACTCGTTTGGCTCGTGAAGGCAAGATTGACCCCGTTATTGGGCGGGATAAGGAGATTGAACGAGTAATACAGATTCTCTCACGCCGTAAAAAGAATAATCCGATACTCATTGGCGAGGCGGGTGTGGGCAAGAGTGCCATCGTCGAGGGACTGGCGCTACGCATTGCATCGCAGGGTGTACCCTACCCCATACGCAACAAAAGAATCATCTCACTCGATGTTAATTCTCTTATCGCAGGAACAAAATTCCGAGGCGAATTCGAGGAGCGTATGCAGCAACTGCTTGATGAGTTGCGAGGAGCCTCCGATACGATTATATTTATCGACGAAATCCACACAATCGTAGGTGCTGGAGCAACACAGGGCTCGCTTGATACGGCCAACATTTTAAAACCTGCGCTTGCACGTGGCGAGTTGCAGACCATCGGGGCAACAACGTTAGACGAGTTCCGTGAAAATATCGAGAGCGATGCGGCTCTGGAACGACGTTTTCAAAAGGTTATCATCGAGCCGACATCTGCGGAACAGACGCTCAACATTTTGCGCAACATAGCACCACACTATGAACAATATCACAACGTAACCTATACAGAAGAGGCGTTACGCACCTGCGTAAGGCTTACCGAACGATATATCACAGACCGCCACTTCCCCGACAAGGCCATAGATGTATTGGATGAGGCTGGAGCGCGTTCACACATTCACCACTCGCAAGAGCCTGAAGAGATAGCACATACCGAGAGAATGCTCACCGATGTACGCAAGGAGCGTCAAGCGGCCGTCGCAGCACTCGTCTACGAGAAGGCAGCAACGGCACGGCTCAAGGAGATTGCACTAAAATCGAAACTCCGCGAACAGAGGTCGGCTTGGCAACGCAACCTAAAGATGAATCCCACACGCATTACAGACAAAGATATTGAGCGTGTGATTACCTCGATTATAGGCATCCCCGCCGAGCGTCTTTCGCGCGGAGAGGCTGAACGTCTGCAAACATTGGCCGCACACCTTAAGAGCCGTGTCATCGGGCAACAAGATGCAGTCGAGCGTATAACTCGTTCTTTGCAACGTCACAGAGCAGGACTAAAAGAGGGGAATAAGCCTATCGGAGTATTTATGTTCGTAGGGCCGACAGGTGTCGGCAAGACTCTATTGGCCAAAGAGTTGTCGAAATGGATGTTTGACCAGAATCGGGGACTCATTCGCATCGATATGTCGGAGTATGGCGAAAAACACAACACCTCACGACTGATTGGCTCGCCACCAGGATATATAGGTTACGGCGAGGGAGGACAACTCACCGAGGCTGTACGCCGCCAACCATACGCAGTGGTATTGTTTGATGAGATTGAGAAGGCACACCCCGAAGTTTTTAATACGATGTTGCAGATTTTCGATGAAGGACACCTGACTGATGGCGTAGGCCGCAGAGTAGATTTTAGGAATACGATTATAATTCTCACATCTAACGTCGGCTCAAAAAGGGCTGCAGCACGAAGGCCGATGGTAGGTTTCAGCACCGCGACAAAGGATACGCTCCAGACGTCAAAGCCACATAGCGAATACCAAAAGGCTCTGGAGCAGACCTTTGCACCCGAATTTTTGAATCGCATAGATGATGTAATCTTTTTCAGAGAACTATCATCAGAGGATGTTGAGCAGATAATAGATTTAGAGTTGCACCACTTGCTATCTCGCACGCAGCAGTTAGGTTATATGGTGGAAATCACACCCGATGCTCGCCGCCGTTTGGCCGACCTGGGTTATGAGGCCCGTTACGGAGCGAGAGCCCTACGCCGCACACTGCTCAACAAGATTGAGGAGCCACTCGCGACACTTATCATCGACGGCAGGTTGCTCGCAGGGGGTAAGGTTATAGTAGAGACGGCTAATGACGAGATAATGCTACGCGTTGCATAGGTCGCAATATAAAGCGTAACCCGCTATAAAATAGTGAAGAGAGAGGGTGTCCAACAAGTTTGCTGAACACCCTCTTTTCCTATAAAAGTCGTTATCCTACCCTGCGATACTCTTTGGGAGAGAGACCCGTTCGGCGCTTAAAGTATTTGCCAAAGAAGGTCTGCGTCGGGAAATTCAGATAGTCGCTTATCTGCTGAACGGTCATATCGGTACTCTTGAGCAAAGCCCGAGCCTCCAGCACAACGTAACGCTCTATCCAATCCGCAGCAGAAGAGCCTGTACACTCTTTGACCACGCGCGACAGATAGCGAGGTGTTATGCATAGCGCATCAGCATAATATTTAAGTTGCCGTTCACTACGGAAGTTATCCTTCAACATCTTTAGAAATGCACGAGAGATATTGTCGGCACTTGTACGTACATCGGTATCATCCTTGATAGTTCGCAGTCGGTCCGAAGAGTAAAAGATAGCCATCAAAACGTGCTGCACAACTTGTATACGATAGGGATTATCGTCATTCTCCACAATATTGCGAAGCGCGCTGTAGAATAGTGCTATCTGCTGGGCCTCATCGCTGTTAAGTTGCTCTACTGCATCAAACCTTAGACCTGGGCGCATCGAGATAGAGCCATTGATGTAGACCAACAGATTATCCAAGAATCGTCGTGACAAAATAATGGCGTACGCATCGAAATCGTCGCTCATAGACTCTATCGAAACTATTTGTCCAGGCATAATTTTGATAGTGTTGTATGGCTCCGATAGGTTATATTCGACCATATCAATTATTATCTTGGCAGAGCCAGATATATGTTGCACGAATAGAAAGAAATCCAATTTGTGAGGCTCTCGCAACGACTCAAAATTTATTCCACTATGTGCCACATCCGAGAATGTAAACATTGCCAACTCATCGGGAATGCTCCCAATGCCTTTGACACTCTCCAACTGCGGCAACCAATCATAATACTTTATCATATCGTAATAGTTAAAATTATGTATTCAAAAAACTCATTATTCACCAACAAAGGTATGGATTATAAATCTATTTGCAACTTTTTGTGTACAAATAGACCAATCTGCGCAACCTTATCATCAGCAATGTATTCCAATATAACAACGAAGTCCACCTTACGACCAGCGGTTAGCCTTTACGCGGGAAATTCTGCTTGCAGATGATTAACGACATAAGACATATTTTTAGTATCTTTGCGCCCGTAAATAGCAATTATAGGACTTAAGTATGAACTTTTTGACCAAATACAAACCCTTCTATAAAGAGAATTTGCGGCTTGCCCTGCCTGTCATTCTATCGCAATTGGGGCAAATCACCGTTCAGTTGGCCGATACGGCTATGGTCGGCAACTATGGCGGCAACGACCCCACACCTCTGGCGGCGGTATCGTATGCGTCCAATCTGTTTTTCATTGTCTTTATTGCTGTGATGGGTGTAACATTTGGTCTTACGCCACTTGTAGGAGAGCATTACGCCAAAGGCAATAAGGCTCACGCAGCAAAACTATTGAAAAACGGAGCCGTTCTTTTTACCGCCATCAGCGTAGCGACAACATTATTGTTGATTGCTTTACGCCCACTATTCGGCAAAATGGGCTCTATTATGATTGCATCAGGTAGCGATGCCTCTATAACCGAGGTTGTTACAATGGCTCTGCCCTATTACGACATAATTGTATGGAGTCTGCTACCCGTAATGATATGGGGTACGGTAAAGCAATTCTTGGAGGGCATAGGTAACACCCGCATTGCAATGGTCACAATCATAATTGCCAACTCACTAAACATTTTCCTTAATTGGGTGCTTATTTTCGGAAAATTCGGCATTGAGCCTATGGGTGCCGTTGGTGCTGGTTTGGCTACGCTCATAGCACGCATAGTGCAATGTATTATGCTTGTCAGCTACTTTGCCTATGCACCGAAATTCAAGGAGTACACATCGTTGCTATTCTCTCGCACACGCCTAAGTATCAATGCCATGCGTGAGATTATGCGAGTCGGCACTCCCATATCGTTCCAGATGTTTATGGAGGCAAGTGCCTTTACCGTAGCAGGCATTCTGGTATTGGCATTTGGAGCACACTCGGTAAGTGCCTATCAGATAGGCGTAAATATGATGAACGTGACGTTTATGATTGTCGTAGCCATCGGTTCTGCCACAACCATCATCTGTTCACACATCTATGGCAGACGAGATTTTGGACGTCTGCGTAATACGATGAACGCATCTTACCAAATGGGGCTTATATGGAATATCACTATTGCTGCGCTCTACGTCATATTCCGCTACCAAATTCCTGCCCTATTTACATCGAACGAAGAGGTAATCCGTATTACAGCCTCGATGCTTGTATTCATCGCACTTTTTCAGGTATCAGACTGTTTGCAGGCGTTATCTATCAGCATTTTACGAGGTCTGCAAGATGTAAAGGTCATTATGCCTATCGTGTTTATATCCTATGTCGTACTTAATATCCCCGTAGGATATATTCTAGCCTTCAAGTGCGGGCTCGAGGCCAATGGTCTTATCATAGGTTTCATCGTGGGATTATCTTGCTCGGCACTGCTCACCATACTCCGCGTTAGACGAGACGTAAAACAAATGGAGTCTTTGGGCGGAAA
Source organism: Alistipes sp. (assembly GCA_017546725.1). GTDB lineage: Bacteria > Bacteroidota > Bacteroidia > Bacteroidales > Rikenellaceae > Alistipes. The sequence continues at coordinate 21,151 of JAFYRX010000067.1, forward strand.
TTAGAAAAAAAATTTATATCTTTACAAAAATTTTTTCATCAATGAGCGAGAATAATAATTGTTCAAAAAAACATATACCCGAACCCGGCCGTGGATTTGTAGTCTGCGATTGCGCCGAGGAGTTAACCGCAACACCTGTCGAGGGTTGCTACAAACTGCACGAGACACCGTGGCTTGAGGAGTATCCCGACAACGTACCGACCGACATTTTCGAGGTACGTTTCAAAAATACACGACGTTCTTTCTACCGCAACGTAAACAATCTGCCGCTTAAGCGTGGCGATATAGTTGCAGTGGAGGCCTCACCTGGTCACGACATCGGTATCATCTCTCTTACGGGCGATATGGTTGCCAAGCAGATTCGCCGCGTAGGTTTTACCCCATTCAATGGCGAGTACAAGAAGATTTACCGCAAGGCCAAGCCCTACGACATCGAGCGCTGGCAGGAGGCTATAGCACTCGAGCACGACACAATGATTCAATCTCGACAGATTGCAGCCGAGATGGGGCTCGATATGAAGATTGGCGACGTGGAGTACCAGGGCGACAAAATCAAGGCCATATTCTACTACATAGCCGAGGGACGTGTCGATTTCCGTGAACTTATCAAGGTCTTTGCCGAGCGTTTCCACATCCGTATCGAGATGAAGCAGATTGGCGCACGTCAGGAGGCTGGTCGCATTGGCGGTATCGGAGCCTGCGGACGTGAACTCTGCTGTGCGTCGTGGATTTCGAGTTTTTCAAGCGTAACTACTAACGCTGCCCGAGTACAGGATATTTCACTCAACCCGCTGAAGTTGGCTGGTCAGTGCTCTAAACTCAAGTGCTGTTTGATGTACGAATACGACGTCTATGCCGATGCCCGTCAGACTCTGCCCCGCGTTCGTGAGCCGTTGCAGGCAATCGACGGAGAGTACTATTTGGTCAAGACCGACATCTTGGGACACACTATGTCGTTCAGCAGTAGCAAGGATGCTATGGTCAATGTCGTAACCATCCCGACAAAGCGTGTGCGTGAGATTTTGGCAATGAACCGTGCGGGCAAGAAGGTAGAATCGTTAATCGACAAGGATAGCATCGTAGAGGTTGAGGAGCCGACATTCCGCACCGAGGAGGATAGCATCACACGTTTCGACAACCAGAACAAGCGTCGTCGCAACAACAACCGTAAGGGCAAGGAACAACGACAGCAGAAGGCCAACAACAACTCTTCAGACAACAACGCTTCGGCAGAGGGAGGTCAGAATGAAGGCAAGGAGCAACGCGACAATCACGAACATCGTCAGCGTCGTGACAACCGCCACCGCCGTGACAACCGCAACGACAACCGTGCCGAGAATCACGACAATCGTACCGAGAAGAGCAATGCGGCTCCAATGGGCGCAGACAACAACACGCCCAAGGAGCAGCACGAAGGCCAGCGCCATAATCGTCGCAACTTCCGCGACCGTCACAACAACCGCCACAATCGTCGCAACCACGACGGAGGCAACAATGGCGGCAATGGAGGTGCACAAGAGTAGGTGTAAATATGTAACGCACAGATAATGTCCAAATTCGGAAAAATAGCGTATAAAAGTATGCGGCTGGTGCTTTGTGGCATAGCCGTATTGCTTTTTGTGCAGTGTAAAAAGGCCGACTTGATGGTAGCGATGAGCGATGTGAGCATCAACAATTGGGATGAGGCTGCAACTATCGAGCGCGTGAACGAGGATACCGCAACCTATTACGACCTCAACATCATCCTGCACATCAACAACCATTTCCGTAATGAAGACATCGAATTGGAGGTCACAATGACATCACCCGATGCCATACGCCATACCGAGCGAGTCTCTTTGACTTGCAATGCAGAGTGGGATGGCGTGACGGCACATAGCAACGATATAGAGATACCCTATCGCCGCGATGCAAGACTCACTGCGGAGGGAACATATACTTTTTCACTGCGCCCACTCCAGCCACTTACGGGTGTAGAGGCCGCAGGAATACATTTTCAAAAGAGATAAAACATTTACTATAGTGGGAAAAGATAAACTCAAACGATTTGCCGAAAACCTCACCTTCAGTTGTATGGTACAACCCGAATTTGAGGAGATTTTTCACAAGGACCACCCTCTGAAAGGGCGCTGGCACAAGGATTTTTTCAAGAACGACAACCCCATAATCTTGGAGTTGGGTTGTGGCAAAGGCGAATACACCATCGCGCTTGCCGAGCGTAACCCCAACGCAAACTACATAGGCGTCGACATCAAGGGTGCGCGTATGTGGCGTGGCGCAAAGACCGCTACGGAGAACGGTATGACAAACGTCGGATTTCTGCGTACCCGCATCGAGTTTATCAACTCATTCTTTGCCGAAGGCGAGGTGGCCGAGATATGGATTACATTCCCCGACCCTCAACTCAAGACTCGTCGTGCGAAGAAGCGCCTCACGTCGCCCATCTTCCTCGAGTATTACTCGCAGTTCCTGGCCGCTGACGGCTGGATTAACCTCAAGACCGACTCGCAGCACCTCTACGGCTATACTAACGAGGTCGTACGCCACTTCTCGTTGCCGTGCGAGGCATCTAACAACGACATCTACGGCACTGGCTATGCCGATGCAGAGTTGTCCGTAAAGACGGCCTACGAGACAAAGTTCCTGCAACGCGGTCTGCCCATCACCTATACCCGTTTCTCGCTCGCTGGCGGCAAGGAGTTCCCGATGTTCGAGTGGGAGGAGGACGAAAAGTTGGAGAAGGACAACGAAGAGGCCCGCATCGGAATCAGCAAGTGCTAAAACATCTTATATAAATAGAAATCCCGAGCCATTCACGGCTCGGGATTTATTTTGGAAAATGTATGCTTGACTTATTTTCCTGTCAAAGCATCAATCTTCTCCTGCCAGGGCTTACCGTTGCGGAGGATACCGAAACCGCCCTTGTAATCCCACGTTGTATAACCAATGTCGTACTTCTCGCATATAGCCACAACATCCTTATACCAACGAATAGTCGAAACCTCATCAGCCCCCATAATTACACCAAACTCGCCCAAGTAGGCCTTGCGCCCCATTGCGGCAGCGGCATCGTATGCCTGCTTGATTTGTTGCTCGAGGGTATTGATATCGTTATAACCGCCATCACTTGCCAACCAGCCATATTTGCGCTTCATCGCAGGCGACAACTTCGCCGCCTCGTCAGCCGAAGCCATCTTGCCAGGATATGTTACCTTCAACGGATTATCCTTTTGGTCGGTCCACGATGCGCGATAATGCGTAAACGCAAAGGGGTTGTAGAAATGGAAACTGATGATGAGATTCTTATCATCCTCGGGCACTCGCAGATTCTTCACCTGGTCGTAAGACTGCCAACGGTTAGCGCCAATGATAACCGTGCGCTTCGGCTCCAACTCGCGCACAGCAGCCAAACACTCATTCACAATCACATTCCACTGCTCGGGGTCATCGGCCACAGGCTCGTTCATAAGTTCGTAGGCCACCATCGAGCGAGGATACTTCTTCAACTCGGCCGACAACTTGCGCCAACAATCGTAGAATTGCTCCTGCGCCTTACGCTCGGTAAAGAGAGGCTTCGATGTAGCATTGAAGTGGTGAGTACGCAGTATATGCAAATCGACCACCACGCGCAAATCGAACTCCTTGCACCACGCCAAAGCACTGTGCAGCAGCGCAAATGCCTCCCTCTCGGGGTTGAGTTGCTCATCGAACATCTGCTCCTCGTCAATCGGTATACGGATATGGTCAAAGCCCGCCTCGGCAATAAATTTAACATCTTCACGCGTAAATTTCTTGGCACGCACCTTACCTCTATCTTCACTCTGCGAGAGCCAATGGCTGATATTCACACCTCGCTTCACCTCAAACTCTTTGGCCTCAACTCTTGCGACACACATAGCCACAAAGGCCAATATAAGTAGAAATCTTTTCATAGTTAATTGTTTTAGTATTTGGTTGATATAATGCAAATATAGCAATTAAAAAGATAAATCGCAACTTATATCGCTCCTCCACACCTTCTCCGCTACATAACAAAAAAATGCCCGCACGGCTATATAGCCGTACGGGCATCAACTAATAATTATCTACCTTTAACTACAATTATTGCACTATCACATATCTCACGGCCTGACCGTTGGGATATACACCATCTATGGTCTGCACCTTGTCGCTCATACGCTGCAGGTCGCTTATCGATGTCACCAAGCGGTCGTTGATGTAGGTTATCACAAAACCCTCTTTCACGCCCGAGCGACCCAGCAAACCATCTCGCTTGATGCTTACAACCTGTACACCGCCACGAATCTCCAACTTTTGGCACATACGCTCATTCACCTCGGCAAACTTACCGCCCAAAGCCTCGGCAATATCCATCGTGTCGCGAGTCACAGGCTCGGCCTTACCTACTCTATTCTTAAGCACTACATCCACCTTCTTATCCGAACCGTTACGGTCGAACGAGATAGTCACCTTATCGTTTGGACGCTTCTGCGCAATCTTTTCCAAGAGCACTGATGCGTCATTGGTCTTTACGCCGTCGATAGCGGTGATAATATCACCCTTGCGCAAGCCCGCCTCGGCCGCAGCACTACCCTCCTCAACCGAGAATACATACAGACCACCTGTCTTCTTGATGCCGAGTTCCTCGCCCTGCTCCTCGATAAATTGGTCGTCGATAGCACGATAGCGCACACCCAGCATAGCACGCTGCACAACGCCATACTCCTTCAAATCCATCACCACTTTACGCACGATGGTCTCGGGCACAGCAAATGAGTAACCTATATAACTTCCCGTTGATGACTTGATTACGGTATTGATACCCACCAACTCACCTCTCGTATTCACCAATGCGCCACCCGAGTTACCAGGATTCACCGCAGCATCGGTCTGGATAAACGACTCAATGGGAGCCTCTTCGGCAATAACACCCAATTGACGAGCCTTCGCACTGACGATACCAGCCGTAATGGTCGATTGCAGGTTGAACGGCGAGCCAATAGCCAGCACCCACTCACCCAATCGCAAGTCATCAGAATCGCCAAAGGGCAACGTCGGCAAATCCTCGCCCTCAATCTTTATCAGAGCCACGTCGGTCGTGGGGTCGGTACCGATAAGTTTAGCGTCAAACAGACGACCGTCGTTCAACTTAACCTTCAACTTTGTAGCCTCCTCAATAACGTGGTTGTTAGTCACGATATATCCGTCGGGCGATATGATTACACCCGAGCCACCCGACTTCTGCTCACGAGTTTGGGGCTCACCATAGCCTCTGCCGCCACCGTAAGGGATGCCGAAAAACTCATAAAATGGGTCATAGCCATAACCTCTACTGCTGCCCCCATACTGCACTTCGCGGATTGATTCGATGTTTACCACCGCCTTTACCGCATTCTCGGCCGCATAGGTAAGGTCGGGATACTGCTCGGCCTGATATGCCGTAAAATGATTACCTGCTTCGGGCAACGAGTTACCCCACTCGCTTGTAGTATCGTTTTGGCTAAACGACAATGCTCGGCGCTCATAGCCACCCTTCGCTGCCAAATAATTATTTACGCTCAATGCAGCAAAACCACCTGCGGCTGCCGCAATAACGACTGTTCCTAAAATTGTTAATGCCGTCTTTTTCATAATAACTAAACTAATTTCACTTGTTAATAATTCAAATTAGGCGAATTTTATCATAGGCATCTATACATACTTTTTCTTAATTCATATTTATAACGCAACAACCCTCAAGATTATTATATCTGCGTGATAAAATTTATTTCAGTTAATGCACCCTACCGTCGGGCCACATTTAACTTAATGCAAGATACAAAAAATATGCTATATGATGCAAACTTCAGGGCGTATTTCGCTGAAAAAAAGTATCTTTGTAAAAATTGTTTTTATGAGAAGAAGTTTATTGTCTGCATTGTTCATAATGCTATGCGGTCTATCGTTTGCACAGCAAAAACATCAGGCACAGAGTGCATACGATTTTTTGCAAAGCATTGGCGTCAATAGTGCAATTTACCGACGAGGTGAGAGCGTGGAGCGCACAATAGAGTGCGTAAATTACATCGGTGCACGTTGGATTCGTACAGACGAGAGTATGCATACCGACGAGCAGGTTGCCGCAATCAAACAGTTGACAGATGCTACGGGAGTAAAAATTTCGACAAGTCTCGGCAGCGGCGGCAGCGACATCGAAGAGTTGATTCTGGGCTCACAACGTATGGCCCAGATGGGGGTATTGCTTGCCATAGAAGGCAACAACGAGCCCAATAATTGGGGCATACGCTACAACGGTCAGGAGGGTGGCCGTGACAAGAGTTGGGTGGCCGTAGCACGCCTGCATCGTGATTTATATCAAGCAGTCAAGAGTGACGATGTGTTACGACGCTACCCCGTATGGGCCACTACAGAGACAGGAGCGATGACGGATAATGTCGGATTACAGTACCTCGAAGTACCAAATGATGCAACAGATGTCGTGGCGGAGTTTCGTGGCGCAAGGTTTGCCGATATAGCCAACTGCCACAACTATTTTGTTCATCCGGCGTGGGCAGCACCAAAGAATAATCAAACTTGGCTCTCTTCTCTACCAACGAGCGTAGCCAAAGGTGACCACTTGCAAGGTAATTACGGTGTAACGTGGCTAAAGAAATACAAGGGATATAGCGACGAGGAGTTGCAGCAACTTCCGCGCGTTACAACCGAGACGGGTGCGACAATTTCGGGCCAAATGACCGAAGAGATGCAGGCTAGGATGTATCTTTCGTGCTATCTTTCGCAGTTTACTCAAGGGTGGAGCCATACGGCTATGTACATTCTGCGCGACAGGTCCGACGAGGCAGGAAATCAATCATTCGGCTTCTACGACAAAGATTATCGGCCACGCAAGGCGGCTCTCTATCTGCATAATCTAACGACATTGCTCGATGACGACCAACCCACCAAACGACTCTCGTCGGTTGCTTACACCATCGAGAATCAATCGGCCGAGGTGCACGACCTCTTACTGCAAAAGAGCGACGGCTCGTTTGCCCTTATTATCTGGGGCGAGTTATACGAAGGTGGTGAGCAGACGGTTACCGTAAGGCTCAAACGCAAATACGACATCCGTATCTTCAATCCCACTGTGGGCACAACACCGAGTTGCGAAGGGAGAATGGATAATTTTGATTTAAGAGTAACAACACATCCTTATATAATAGAGTTGAGATAAGTGAGGGAGTACAAACAAATAGGGCGTAGAAACTTTTCTGCGCCCTATTTTATTTATTATATACAATCGAATCTTCTACAATCCGAACTCGGCCTTAATCTGCTCTACGGCATCCAAGCGCTCCCATCCGAAGAACTCAACCTCGCGGTCAACCTCTACGCCGTTCTCCACAACCTTGATGTTCTTTGTGTAGGGACGGTTACCGAAGTGTCCATACGATGCTGTCGCCTCAAAAATAGGATTCTTCAAACCAAAGCGCTTAACGATTGATGCAGGACGCAAATCAAACAACTTGCCAATGCGCTCGGCAATCTCGCCGTCGGTCATACCCTCCAACGCTGCGGGGCGCTTCGAACCATAGGTATTAACATATACCGACAACGGCTCTGCGATACCGATAGCGTAACTCAACTGCACCAAAACCTCATCGGCAACACCAGCCGCCACCATATTCTTTGCGATGTGACGTGCGGCATAGGCAGCCGAGCGGTCAACCTTCGATGAATCCTTACCCGAGAATGCACCACCACCGTGAGCACCACGACCACCGTATGTATCTACGATAATCTTGCGGCCTGTAAGACCTGTATCTCCGTGAGGACCACCGATTACGAACTTACCCGTAGGATTAACGTGCAGGATATACTCCTCTCCGATAAGGTCAGCCAAGCAGTCGCCAGCACGCTCCAGGCGAGCCTTCACGCGGGGAATCAGAATATTCTTCACATCCTCACGAATCATCTGCTGCATCATAATCTCGGCCTCCTTTTCGTTGCGGCTCTCGGTAGGCTTGATGAACTCGTCGTGCTGTGTCGATACTACGATAGTGTGCACACGCAAGGGCTTGCTTGTAGCCTCATCGTACTCGATAGTTACCTGACTCTTGGCATCGGGACGCAAATATGTCATCTGCTCGCCCTCACGACGGATTACAGCCAACTCCTTCAATATAACGTGCGAAAGGATAAGCGTAGCGGGCATATACTCACGAGTCTCGTTGCAGGCGTAACCAAACATAATACCCTGGTCGCCAGCACCCTGCTCCTCCTCGGCCTCACGCTCAACACCCTGATTAATATCTGATGACTGCTCGTGAATAGCCGACAAGATACCGCACGACGCAGCATCAAACTGATACTCGCTCTTATTGTAGCCAATGCGGTCGATAACGCGACGTGCCACTGACTGAATATCGACGTATGCGTTTGAACGCACCTCACCCGATACTACTACAAGACCTGTAGTACAAAGTGTTTCGCAAGCAACTTTTGATTGTGAATCGTGACGCAAAAACTCGTCAAGGATAGCATCGGAAATCTGGTCCGACACCTTATCGGGGTGTCCCTCCGACACCGACTCTGATGTAAATAAAAAAGCCATACTTTAATAGTTTTTTATGAGTTAAACAATTAACGTATGGAAGTTTGACTGTCGTATACTTAAATGTGCTGGTTTAGCATTTTTTTCGTGGTTGCAAGCAGTCCAAATCCTTCCACCTCATTTTTTCGGGGGCAAAGGTAGTAAAAATTTTATTAATGTAAAGTTTTCAAGCGATTTATATTACCTTTTATAATACAAACCGAGGGTGTTGGTCTCAATCCAACACCCTCGAAATATATGTTTTCGTTCTGAATTATCGTATAAACAGCAACTCACGGTACTTGGGCAATGGCCACAACTGGTCATCGATTACCTCCTCCATATCGTCAATACAGTCGCGTATCTGGTCGAAATACACCGCAACCGTATCGTGATAGAGCATAGCCCTCTCGCGATGAGACTCCACGCGGTTGGCAACCTTACGCGCCTCGACCATATCGTGCACCAGACTCTGCAACTTGGCTATATTGCGCTGGATGCTCTTTATCAACTCTATATCGCTTTCAAACTTCAAGCCCAGTTCCTTCATCTTATAGGCCTTATCCAACAGCACAGCCTCATACTTCGAGGCTACGGGGATGATATTATTCATCGTGATATCGCCCAATACGCGCGCCTCAATCTGAATCTTCTTGGTGTAGGTCTCCCACTTAACCTCGGTGCGGGCCTCCAATTCCGTACGGTTAAAGACACCCATATCGCTGAACATCTTAAGGCTTGACGGCGTGAGATAGTGGTCGAAAATCTTCGGTGCGGCAGTTTCGCAATCCAAGCCTCGCTTGGCAGCCTCCACCTTCCACTCGTCGGAGTAGCCATTACCATCGAAATGAACAGCCTTGCAATCCTTTATCAAACGCTTGATTATCTCGTAGATAGCCTTCTCCTTCTTCACACCCTGCTCAATCTTGGCATCAACCATACGCTTGAACCCGGTGAGTTGCTCGGCTGCGGCGGCACACAACGTAATCATAGCCTCGGCACAGTTATCCGATGAGCCCACGGCACGGAACTCAAAACGATTACCTGTAAAAGCAAAGGGCGAAGTACGGTTACGGTCGGTATTATCCAACAAGATAGATGGAATTTGCGACACACCGCTCATCTTCAACACGCTCTTGGCATCGAAACGGATGGCATCGTCACCACGACTACCCTCCAACTTCTCCAACACCGATGAAATCTGCGTACCGAGGAATGCCGAGATGATTGCAGGCGGAGCCTCATTAGCACCCAAACGGTGGGCATTAGTAGCACTCATAATCGAAGCCTTCAGCAAGCCATTATGCTTATATACTGCAGCCATAACATTCACAAGGAAGGTGATAAACTGCAGATTCTCCGACGCAGTCTTACCTGGGCCAAAGAGATTGACACCAGTATCCGTTCCCAGCGACCAGTTATTATGCTTACCCGAGCCATTTACACCCTTGAAAGGCTTCTCGTGCAACAACACACGGAAGTGGTGACGGCGGGCAATCTTATCCATAATAGTCATCAGCAACTGGTTGTGGTCGTTGGCAAGGTTAGCCTCCTCATACACAGGGGCCAACTCAAACTGATTGGGAGCCACCTCGTTGTGACGAGTCTTGACGGGGATACCCAACTTCAAACACTCGCACTCCAAATCCTTCATAAAGTTAATCACTCGCGACGGAATAGCACCAAAATAATGGTCCTCCAACTGCTGATTCTTTGCTGACTCGTGGCCCATCAGTGTACGACCTGTCAACACAAGGTCAGGACGTGCAGCCCACAGACACTCATCAACCAAAAAATACTCCTGCTCCCAACCGAGGTAGGTATGTACGCTTGACACATTCTTATCAAAGTAGTGACATACGGCTGTCGCAGCCTTATCCACAGCGGCGATAGCACGCAACAGAGGCACCTTATAATCCAATGCCTCGCCCGTATATGCGATAAATACAGTCGGAATACACAACGTCGTATCGACAATAAAGGCGGGCGACGTAGGGTCCCACGCCGAGTAACCTCGCGCCTCAAAGGTGTTACGCAGGCCTCCGCTGGGGAACGACGATGCGTCGGGCTCCTGCTGTGCCAGCACCTTACCCGAGAATGACTCTATAACGCCGCCTCGACCATCGGGGTCCGAGAACGAATCGTGCTTCTCGGCCGTACCACCCGTCAAAGGCTGAAACCAGTGGGTGTAGTGGTCGGCTCCATTATCCAGAGCCCACTGTCGCATACCTGCCGCCACACTGTCGGCCAAATCCAAAGACAACGGAGTACCGTTATCCATAGTATTAAGCAAAGCGTTAAACGTATTCTTATCGAGATACTTACGCATCACGTTGCGACCAAACACCTTCTCACCAAAATAGTCAGAAGGACGTGCACTCGGAGCCTTCACCTCTACGGCTGTATGATTCAAAGCCGCCTCGACCATCTTAAATCTCAACAACATTTTTTAGAATATTTTATGTTAGCACATCTTGAGTTATCCAATTTTATTTTTTGCAATTATCAATTTTTAATAATCAGCAAAAACTTACCTCACGACAAAAATATACATTTTTCGACATTTTATCATTTTTACACCCTATTTTTCACCAAACAACGATAAATTTTCTCACATTTTCGGAAAATTAGGCCCTAAAATTCAGAAAACACCCGAAATTTTGCATCATTTTTGCCCAAAGCCGTCATTTTTGCAGAAATTTACATTTATTCCGTTTTTGCCTATTTTTATCCTATTTTACACATTTTTAGCACAACACATTTCCCACAACAAAAGTCAAGCGACGCCAACAACTGATAACAAATGTATTATTTTTCCAAGACCTCATAAAGTTTAATCACAAAAAGGATTGTTTAATTATAAATAAAATAGTATCTTTGCGTGATTTATTACAAATCGCAACTGAAACTAAAAACATACAAACACATACATTAAAATCTAAAATTTCCAAACAATTATGGCTAATACCGAAAAAGAAAAGTTGTTTGCCGAATTCCCAGCGGTCTCTACCGAGCAGTGGGAGGAGGTCATCACAACAGACCTTAAAGGTGCAGACTACGAGCGTAAACTCGTATGGAGAACAGCCGAGGGATTCAACGTGCGCCCTTACTATCGCGCCGAGAATCTTGAAGGTATCGAATTTTTGGGTTCGCAGGCTGGCGAATTCCCTTATGTACGAGGTACACACAACTCTAACGACTGGGCTATCCACCAGTCTATCGACGTTAAGTGTCCCAAGACTGCTAACGAGGAGGCTTTGAAACTCCTTAACTCTGGCGTTAACTCACTCGGTTTCTGCTTGTGCGGTGTAGAGGAGGTTACTGCAGAGTTCGTTGATACTCTTTTGGAGGGTATCTGCATCCCCGCAGTTGAACTCACTTTCTGCGGTACTAACTTCGTTCCCAAGGCCGATATGATTATGGCTAAGGTTGAGTCTATGGGCTTGAACAAGGACGAGGTTAAGATGAACTTCATTTTTGACCCCATCGTGAAGGACCTCTCACAGCAGGGTATCTACTGCTGCGGTGACGAGGAGGGTACTGCTTGCTACGAGGCTGTAACAGCATTCATCAAGAAGACTGCTGAGTACAAGCACATCCGCGTGGTAAACGTATCAGGTCAAATCTTCAGCAACGCTGGTTCTACTATCGTTGAGGAGTTGGCATTCTCATTGGCTGCAGGTCACGACTACTTGGTTAAACTCACAGAGGCTGGTCTTCCCGTTGACTTGGTAGCACGCAAGATTCGTTTCTCGTTTGCCGTTACTGCTAACTACTTTATGGAGATTGCGAAGTTCCGCGCTGCTCGTATGTTGTGGGCTAACATCGTTAAGGGCTACAACCCCGAGAAGGAGTGCTCTTGCAAGATGTTTGCACACGCCATCACTTCGACTTGGAACCAGACAGTATATGACCCCTATGTAAATATGTTGCGTGGTACAACAGAGGCTATGTCGGCTACTTTGGCTGGCGTACACTCTTTGGAGGTTACTCCTTTCAACGCATCATACGAGACTCCCGATGAGTTCTCAAAACGTATCGCTCGCAATGCTGAGTTGCTCTTGAAGCACGAGTCACACTTCGACCAGGTAGTTGACCCCGCTGGTGGTTCTTACTACATCGAGAACTTGACAAAGAGCATCGCTAACGAGGCTTGGAAACTCTTCCTCGAGGTTGAGGATAAGGGCGGTTACATCGCTGCCTTCAAGTCAGGCTTCGTAGTAGAGAAGGTCAAGGCTTCGGCTGCAGCAAAGGATAAGAACATCGCTACACGTCGCCAGATTTTGTTGGGCGCTAACCAGTATCCCAACTTTACTGAGGTTGCCGACGCAGCAATCTGCGAGTGCGCAGTAACACGCAAGGATAAGGAGAACGTATTGACTCCTTACCGTGGTGCTATGGCATTCGAGGCTATGCGTTTGGGTGTTGACCGTAGCGGCAAGGAGCCCAAGGCATTTATGCTTACTTGCGGTAACTTGGCTATGGCTCGTGCTCGCGCACAGTTCTCTTGCAACTTCTTTGCTTGCGCTGGTATCCGCGTTCAGGATAATACATTCTTCCACTCTGTAGAGGAGGGCGTTGAGGCTGCTTTGGAGGCTAAGGCTGACATCGTAGTAGTTTGCGCTTCTGATGACGACTACGCAGAGGTGGCTCCCAAGGTTAAGGAGTTGCTCGGCGGCAAGGCTATCTTGGTTGTCGCTGGTGCACCCGCTTGCGCCGCTGAGTTGGAGGCACAGGGTATTACCAATTTCATCAACGTAAAGAGTAACGTACTCGAAACTCTGAAGTTCTACCTTAAGGAGTTGGGTATCTAAAAAGCAAAGTTATGAGAGCAAAATTTGAAAATTTATCATACGAGGGCGGTAACACACAGTGCTGTGCCGCCAAGACCGAGGCCGCTGAGCCTTGGCTCACTGCCGAGCAGATACCCGTAAAGTCGGACTACACGGCAAAGGATTTGGAGAATCTGGAGCACCTGAACTATGCAGCAGGTATCGCTCCCTATCTTCGTGGCCCCTACTCTACAATGTACGTTATGCGTCCCTGGACAATCCGTCAGTATGCAGGTTTCTCTACTGCCGAGGAGTCAAACGCATTCTACCGTCGTAACTTGGCCGCAGGTCAAAAGGGTTTGTCAGTAGCATTCGACTTGGCTACACACCGTGGTTACGATGCTGACCACCCCCGCGTAGTTGGTGACGTAGGTAAGGCTGGTGTATCTATCTGCTCTGTAGAGGATATGAAGGTGTTGTTCAACGGTATTCCGTTGGATAAGATGTCAGTATCAATGACTATGAACGGTGCCGTATTGCCCGTATTGGCATTCTACATCGTAACAGGTTTGGAGCAGGGTTGTACTTTGGATCAGTTGGCTGGTACTATCCAGAACGATATCTTGAAGGAGTTTATGGTGCGTAACACCTATATCTATCCTCCAAAGTTCTCGATGAAGGTTATTGCTGACATCTTTGAGTACACTTCGAAGAATATGCCGAAGTTCAATTCGATTTCGATTTCGGGTTACCATATGCAGGAGGCTGGTGCTACAGCCGACATCGAGTTGGCTTAC
>JAFYRX010000068.1 GCA_017546725.1 Alistipes sp.
ATGTTCCTTACAGGTCCTAAGGTTGTTAAGACCGTTACAGGTGAGGACGTAACACAGGAGCAGTTGGGTGGTGCTGATATGCACACAACTAAGTCAGGTGTTGCTCAGTTCGCAGTTGATACAGAGGAGGAGGGTATCGCACTTATCCGTGGCTTGCTCTCATACATGCCTCAGAACAATATGGAGACTGCTCCACGCGTTATCTGCAACGACGATATCGCACGCAAGGAGGATGTCTTGAACGAGATTATTCCTGATAACCCCAACAAGCCTTACGATATGTATGAGGTTATCCGTAGCATCGTTGATAACGGCGAGTATTTGGAGAGTGCAGCAGGCTATGCAAAGAATATCATCACTTGCTTTGCTCGCTTCAACGGCCAGAGCGTAGGTATCATCGCTAACCAGCCTAACTTTATGGCAGGTGTATTGGATATCAACGCCAGCCGCAAGGCCGCTCGTTTCGTGCGTTTCTGCGACGCCTTCAACATTCCTATCGTAACATTGGTTGACGTTCCCGGATTCTTGCCTGGTACAGGTCAGGAGTATGGTGGCGTAATCACTCACGGTGCTAAGTTGTTGTTCGCTTATTGCGAGGCTACTGTACCTAAGGTTACAGTTACATTGCGTAAGGCTTACGGTGGTGCTTACATCGTTATGTCATCAAAGCACATCCGTGGCGATATCAACTACGCTTGGCCTACTGCCGAGATTGCAGTTATGGGTGCAAGTGGTGCAGTTGAGGTATTGCACGCTAAGGCTTTGGCAGCATTTGAGAATGCAGAGGATAAGGCTAAGTTCGTTGCCGAGAAGGAGCAGGAGTACAAGGATAAGTTCTCTAACCCCTACAACGCAGCACGTTACGGCTACATCGATGATGTTATCGAGCCCCGCAACACTCGTTTCCGCGTAATCCGCGCTTTGGAGTCTTTGAAGACTAAGCGTGAGGTTAACCCCGCTAAGAAGCACAATAATATTCCTTTGTAATATACGGTTGAAATATGACAATGTTAGCAGTTAATTGGGGTAATGCGTTGTTGATTACAGGCGTAGGCTTTGGATTGGTATTCTTAGTATTGGTACTACTTATATTTATCGTAAAGTCTTTCGGCTTTATCTTCGCAGAGAAGCCCAAGGCACAGGCTGCAGTTGCTGCGCCCGCTGCCGCTCCCGCCGAGGTTGGCGAGGAGGAGATGGCCGCTATTGCTTATGTTCTTCATACGTTCTACAACCAGCACGATGAGGAGAGCGATATCTTGACCATCCGTCACGACGATGTGGCATATTCACCGTGGAATCAGAAAAGTATAATCTTTTAATTAGAAAAGGAAAATGCAAAAAATTAATTTTAATATCAATGGTAAGCACTATGAGGCTACCATCGCCGAGATTGAGCACAACGTAGCCGAGGTGGAACTCAATGGTAAGAAGTATACTGTAGATGTAGAGCGTTCAGAGGCTGTTTCTGTACCTCACATTGCTACTCCCGTTGCAGCACCCGCCGCTGCTCCTGTTGCAGCCCCCGCTGCTGCTCCTCGTAAGGTTGCCGCTGGTGCAAACTCTGTTACTGCGCCGCTGCCTGGTAGCGTAGTTGCTGTTAAGGTGAAGGCTGGTGACGCAGTTAAGGCTGGTCAGCAGTTGCTCATCATCGAGGCAATGAAGATGGAGAATGAGGTATTGGCTCCCGCCGATGGTACAGTATCAGCTGTTCACGTAGCAGCAGGTCAGGCTGTTCAGCAGGGCGATGCTTTGGTTGATTTGGCTTAATCTAAATGTTGAGACCAATGAAAAAGGTAATGAAATATATGATGGTGCTTCTCGCTGTGGGCTTTATGGGCCTTTCGGTGCACGCATCGGCAACTCCCGAGGTTATGACTGCTGCGGCAGCCGCTACCGAGGTTGCTGCAGATGCTGACATCGACTTGGGCGAGTCGCTGATGAACTTCGTTGAGCAGTCGGGCTTCAGCGGTATTATCGCCGATTGGCGTGTACTCGTAATGCTCGTAATCTCTTGTGTATTGCTCTATTTGGCTATTGTTAAGCAGTTTGAGCCTCTGTTGTTGTTGCCCATCGCTTTCGGTATGTTGCTTACAAACCTTCCCGGTGCAGGCCTCTATCACACAGAGTTGTTCGAGGGTGGTCACGTTCATTGGATGGACGAGAATACAGGTTTGGGCTTCGACCGTGTAGGTGGCCTTATCGACTTCCTCTATTTGGGTGTTAAGTTGGGTATCTATCCTTGCTTGATTTTCGTAGGTGTAGGTGCTATGACCGACTTCGGTCCGCTGATTGCCAACCCCAAGAGCTTGTTGTTGGGTGCTGCTGCGCAGTTCGGTATCTTTGCTACATTCTTGGGTGCATCGGCTATGGGCTTTACTCCCGCTGAGGCTGGTTCAATCGGTATCATTGGTGGTGCTGACGGTCCTACCGCTATCTACCTTACATCGAAGTTGGCTCCCCAGTTGTTGGGTCCCATCGCTGTAGCCGCTTACTCGTATATGGCTCTTGTGCCTGTAATCCAGCCTCCCATTATGAAGGCTTTGACTACAAAGGCAGAGCGTCAGATTGCTATGAAGCAGTTGCGTACAGTATCGAAGACCGAGAAGATTATCTTCCCCATCGCGATGACTATGATTATCTCACTGTTGTTGCCTTCTGCTGCTCCGTTGATTGGCTGCTTGATGTTGGGTAACTTGATGAAGGAGTGTGGTGTTGTTGAGCGTTTGAGCAAGACTGTTCAGAACGAGTTGATGAACATCGTAACTATCTTCCTCGGTATCTCTGTAGGTGCTACCGCTACTGCAGCAAACTTCCTTAACTGGCAGACTATCGGTATTATGGTATTGGGTGTAACAGCATTCTGTATGGGTACTGGCGCAGGTGTAATCTTGGCAAAGGTTATGAATATGTTCTCGAAGGAGAAGATTAACCCGCTGATTGGTTCTGCTGGTGTGTCGGCTGTGCCTATGGCTGCTCGTGTATCACAGAAGGTTGGTCAGCAGGAGAATCCTTCTAACTTCCTTTTGATGCACGCTATGGGTCCTAACGTATCAGGCGTTATCGGCTCGGCTGTTGCAGCAGGTATCTTGTTGGCCTTCTTGGGCTAATATATACCTTATATATATTATAAGACTCGTTCCGTTATGCGGAGCGAGTCTTTTTTTTGTGTTATATTGCGGCGGGTGTTATTGTGTAACTTGTGTAAAGTGCAGATTGTCAGCGATATATATACTCATACTGCCACTTATAAGCAATAATATGCTTACTAATTAAAACTTTTCTTGCAAAATGTGGCCGAAAATCTTGCATATTAAAATTATTTAATATATATTTGTCATAGTCATACAGGTAAAATATGCGTCTGCAGAATAACATATCGACGATTCATACCACGACAACTATTGTTGGCGGTGAGTTGTCGTATGCTATTATTTGGGGCAGCACGATTATTACCACAACGACTATTATTACCCCTATGGGGGTGTAGTTTCTTGTAGCCGATAGGGGCATTTCCTTATATGTCATATTTCATTCTCGCCAAGGTTGCGGGAGTCGGCCAAAAATCAAAAGTTTTATTTTATTAGTTGATGTTTTATCGCTACTGTAGTTGTAGTCGCTATGTTATGTTGCGGCATACGGTAGTCGATGTTAAGATATATTATTGTTATGAAAAGTGTAAGAGTATTTGCGCCCGCTACTGTGGCGAATATGGGTTGTGGATTTGACGTTATGGGTATGACACTCGATGGAGTAGGTGATGTGATGACTGTAAGCGTAGAGGAGGGTGATGGCCTGCAAATTGAAAACCTTACAGATGTTGAACTCCCCGAAGATATAGATAAAAACGTAGTTACTCCAGCCATTAGGGCTATGATGGCAGCCTTTGGCGAGAAGAGAATGGTCAAAGTGGTTATCGAGAAGAAGATTTCGCCTGGTAGTGGTATCGGCTCAAGTGCTGCATCGTCGGCAGCCGCCGTCTATGGCTTAAATGTAGCGCTGGGTAGCCCATTCAGTGATGAGAGATTGGTGGAATATGCTATGGAGGGCGAGAAATTAATCAGTGGAGGTACACCTCACGCTGATAACGTAGGCCCATCTATCCTGGGCGGTGTTGTGTTGTTGCGTGGCTACGAGCCGTTGGATATTGTACGTCTGCCTGTGCCCGATAATTTCTGTTGTTCGGTTGCACACCCCGCTATTATGGTTAGCACTAAGATGGCTCGCGAGGTGTTGCCAAAAGATATTCCGTTGCGTACGGCCGTAAAGCAGTGGGGTAATGTCGCAGGTTTGGTGGCTGGTTTGGCGCTGGGTGATGTCTATCTGGTTGGTCGAGCAATGTGTGACGTGGTAGTAGAGCCTTACCGCAAGCAGTTTATCCCTGGGTTTGATGAATTGCGCGAGAAGGTGACGGCGGCAGGTGCTTTGGCATTTAATATCTCTGGTGCGGGCCCATCGGTATTCTCATTGTCGGCAGATATGGCTACCGCAGAACGTGTAGGCGAGATTATGCGTGAGCATTTTGCCAATCAGGGTGTAGGCTCCGATATCTATGTGTCGAAGGTGTCGAATCGTGGCGCACGTGTTGTTGAGTAGGGTAGATGTTGAATTATAAAGAATTATTGAGATGAAATATTTTAGTACACGCGATAAGTCAAAATCACATCCATTCTCATTGGCCGAGGCCGCCTTTGCGGGTTTGGCTCCCGATGGCGGATTGTTTATGCCCGAACGCATCCCTATGGTTGATATGGCAAGGGTAGAGGCTGAAGCCGAAAAATCGTATGCCGATATGGCGTTGTATTTGGCAAGCCTGCTTTTTGACGATGTTCCTATGGCTGATTTGGAGCGAGTGGTGCGCCAGGCCTACGATTTCCCGATAGAGTTGAATCAGGTTGGTGACAAATACTCGACTTTGGAACTCTTTCACGGCCCGACCTATGCCTTCAAGGATTTTGGAGCACGTTTTATGGGGCGTATGACGGGTTTGTTAAATGAGGGTGGCCCTCTGACAATACTGACGGCAACGTCGGGTGATACAGGTAGTGCTGTAGCGCACGGATTCTATGGTGTGGATGGTGTGCGAGTAGTCATTCTCTATCCCGAAGGTAAGGTCAGTCCTTTGCAGGAGGCGCAGATGACCACGCTCGGCGGAAACATCTATCCTCTGCGTGTTAAGGGCAATTTTGACGATTGCCAGCGATTGGTAAAGTCGATGTTCCGCAACGAAGAGTTGCGTTCACAAGTGCGTGTAACATCAGCAAACTCTATCAATCTGTTACGTTGGATTCCGCAGTCGTTCTACTATTTCTATGGATATTGTGCGTGGAAACGTATGACGGGAGATGATATGCCTACGGTTGTCGTTCCGAGTGGTAATTACGGCAATCTTACTGCGGGTATGCTTGCCCGATGTATGGGACTCTCGATAAAAGGTTTTGTCGCTGCGTCGAATGCCAATGATGTTGTCCCCAAGTTTTTGCTTACCGAGGAGTACTCTCCGCGAGCATCGGTGCAGACTGTTGCCAACGCTATGGATGTCGGCGACCCCAGCAATTTCGAGCGTATGATGTATCTGTGTGGTGACGATGTTGCGGCTTTGAAGAGTTTTGTCAAGGGTTTTGCGTGCAGTGATGATGAGATATTGGCGGCCATCAACGAGATTAATGAGCATTACGACTATATGTCCGATCCCCATAGTGCAGTGGGTTACCTTGCGTCAAAGGCCTATGGCGAGTCGGGATTTTATCTCTCGACCGCTCACGCTGCCAAATTCTCGGAGGTTACACAGATGGCGACAATGCAGTCTGCTCCCATTCCCGATAGGCTGGCCTCAATGATGCAGAAACCTCGTAATTTTACTCCTATGGAGGCCGAAGATGATGTTTTGGCTGACTATTTGCGTAAGTTATAGCCTTTGAGGGTAGGTAATTTAGGCTAAAAAACACTTTTATTCAGAAAGTTAGAAATAATTTTCAGGGGTTTTTGGTATATAAGAAAAAAATTACTACCTTTGCGCACCCGTAAATATGCGGGATTAGGATTACAAAACAAGTTATTAACTTAAACGTAAAAGATGGATTCAAGAAGTTACAAAACTATCTCGTTGAACGCCGCTACAGTTCAGAAAGAGTGGGTTGTTATCGACGCAACCAACGAGGTATTGGGACGTCTTGCTTCGCAGGTTGCAAAGATTCTGCGTGGTAAGAACAAGCCTGGCTACACTCCTCACGTCGATTGCGGTGACTACGTTATCGTTATCAACGCCGAGAAGGTTAAGCTTACAGGCGCAAAGATGACCGACAAGGTCTATGTACGTCACACAGGTTATCCTGGTGGTCAGCGTTTTGCTACTCCTGCGGACTATTTGGCAAAGAAGCCTGAGTTCGTAATTGAGCACGCTGTAAAGGGTATGTTGCCCAAGACACGTCTTGGTGAGGCTATCC
>JAFYRX010000069.1 GCA_017546725.1 Alistipes sp.
AGCAGGTAATCGACACCTTGATTAAGGACCAGGATGGTTTCAACCCCGTATATATGATGCTTGACTCTGGAGCCCGTGGTTCTAAGGAGCAGATTCGTCAGCTCTCTGGTATGCGTGGTTTGATGGCAAAGCCGCAGAAGTCAGGTGTTGAGGGTGGTCAGCAGGTTATCGAGAACCCCATCTTGTCTAACTTTAAGGAGGGTCTTTCGGTGCTTGAGTACTTTATCTCTACTCACGGTGCTCGTAAGGGTTTGGCCGATACCGCGTTGAAGACTGCCGATGCAGGTTACTTGACTCGTCGTTTGGTCGATGTAGCACAGGATGTAATCATCAACGAGGAGGATTGCGGTACATTGCGTGGTTTGACTGCTACTGCTATCAAGCGTAACGATGACGTTGTTCAGTCGTTGTATGACAGAATCTTGGGCCGTACGGCTTTGAATGATGTTATTGACCCCACAACGGGCGACATCATCTGCAAGGCTGGTGAGGAGATTACCGAGGAGATTGCCGAGGCTATCGATAAGTCACCGTTGGAGTCTGTAGAGATTCGTTCAGTTCTTACTTGCGAGGCTCGTCGCGGTGTATGTGCTAAGTGTTATGGTCGCAACCTTGCTACCGCACGTATGGTACAGAAGGGTGAGGTTGTCGGTGCTATCGCTGCACAGTCTATCGGTGAGCCGGGTACTCAGTTGACACTTCGTACGTTCCACGTCGGTGGTGTTGCGGGTGGTACTACTGTTGAGACTAATGTTGTATCGAAGTATGAGGGTCGCTTGGAGATTGACGAGTTGCGTACAATCAAGGGCAAGAACCAGAATGGCGATGCCGCTGATATCGTAATCTCACGTCAGTCAGAGTTCCGTATCGTTGACCCCAAGACAGAGATTGTACTCTATACACACGCTTTGCCTTATGCATCTATGCTTTATATGCAGGACGGTGCAATGGTCAAGAAGGGCGATTTGATTTGCGAGTGGGACCCCTACAACGCAGTTATCATTGCCGAGACCGATGGTAAGGTTGCATTTGAGAACATCATCGAGGGTGTTACATACCGTGATGAGCGTGACGAGCAGACAGGCCTTTCAGAGAAGGTGGTTATCGAGTCTAAGGACCGTACCAAGAACCCTGTTATCCGTATCGTCAACAAGGAGGGTGAGGATGTCAAGTCATATAACCTTCCGGTTACGGCTCACATCATCGTTAAGGATAATGCCAAGATTAAGGCTGGCGACATCTTGATTAAGATTCCTCGTGCCGTAGGTAAGGGTGGCGGTGATATCACCGGAGGTCTTCCTCGTGTGACAGAGTTGTTCGAGGCTCGTAACCCGTCTAACCCCGCTATCGTATCAGAGATTGATGGTGAGGTAACATTCGGTAAGATTAAGCGTGGTAATCGTGAGATTGTCATCACATCAAAGCAGGGTGATGTTAAGCGTTACCTCGTGCCATTGAGCCGCCAGATTGTTGTTCAGGAGAACGACTACGTTAAGGCTGGTATGGCATTGTCGGATGGCGCTATCACTCCTAGCGATATCCTTCGTATCCTCGGACCTACAAAGGTTCAGGAGTACATCGTAAATGAGGTACAGGAGGTTTACCGTATGCAGGGTGTGAAGATTAACGATAAGCACTTCGAGGTTATCGTTCGTCAGATGATGAGCAAGGTGAAGATTGAGGATCCGGGTGATTCACGCTTCTTCGAGGACCAGATTGTAGATAAGTGGGAGTTTATGGATGTAAACGACGAACTCTACGATAAGGTTGTAGTTGAGGATGCTGGTGATTCGCAGAACGTACAGCCTGGTCAGATTATCTCGATGCGTAAGTTGCGTGACGAGAATTCTGCACTCAAGCGTCGTGATATGAAACTTGTTAAGGTTCGCGATATCGTTCCTGCTACATCTAACCAGGTACTTCAGGGTATTACTCGTGCAGCATTGCAGACATCAAGTTTCATCTCTGCTGCATCGTTCCAGGAGACTACTAAGGTCTTGAACGAGGCTGCTATCCAGGGTAAGATTGACCCGTTGGCAAACTTGAAGGAGAATGTCATCTGCGGTCACTTGATTCCTGGTGGTACAGGTCTTCGCGATTACGACAACTTGATTGTCGGTTTGAAGGCCGACGTCGAGGGCTTGTCACAGGCAGAGTAAGTAAATCTCTAAGAATTATATTAAAAGTAGCCTAATCTTCGGATTGGGCTATTTTTTTGTTTCGCGGAAACGTGTATTATTCTTTTGGTGATGAAGTAATGTCGGTTTGTGGTTATAAGAGAAGAATTTTTTGAATTTTGAATTATTTTGTATCTTTGTATCTATTAGTCTGTAGACTTTGAGTTTTGGCTCCATAGTTCAAGGGATAGAACGAGGGTTTCCTAAACCCTAGATTCGCGTTCGAGTCGCGGTGGGGCTACATTTGAATGTTGAACGTAAGCGCATATTGCTGCATATTTTAAGTATTGAGTGCGGCCTATGCGCTTTTTAATCAAGTTGTGATTATGAGAGTATTTCGCAGTGTAAAGGATTTGGGCCCGTTAGATGTCGCGCTGAAGGAGGCATTCGAGATTAAGGCGGACCGCTTTAAGTATAACGAATTGGGCCGCAATAAGACGGCACTCTTGATTTTCTTCAATAATAGTCTGCGTACACGTTTGAGTACACAAAAGGCGGCTATGAACTTGGGTATGAACGTCATCGTGCTCGATATCAATCAGGGTGCGTGGAAGTTGGAGACCGAGCGTGGCGTGGTGATGGATGGCGACAAGAGCGAGCACCTGTTGGAGGCCATTCCCGTTATGGCAAGTTACTGCGACATCATCGGCGTTCGTTCGTTTGCACGTTTCGAGAGCCGTGAGGATGATTACAACGAGAAGATTCTCCAGCAGTTTATCCAATATTCGGGCAAGCCCGTCTTCTTTATGGAGAGTGCTACGGTGCACCCCTTGCAGTCGTTTGCTGACCTTATCACTATCGAGGAGTACAAGGAGAGCAAGCGCCCGAAGGTTGTCCTGACGTGGGCTCCCCATCCGAAGGCTCTGCCTCAGGCTGTGCCTAACTCGTTTGCCGAGTGGATGAATGCTGCCGATGTGGATTTCGTGGTTACTCACCCCGAGGGTTATGAACTCGACCCCGAGTTTGTGGGCGATGCGAAGGTTGAGTACGACCAGATGAAGGCCTTTGAGGGTGCAGACTTCGTATATGCCAAGAACTGGAGTTGCCCCGGTGTTACTCGCCCCGAGGATTACGGCAAGGTTTTGTCGCAGGATATGAGTTGGACGGTTAGTGAGCGTCAGATGGCTGTGACTAACAATGCACACTTTATGCACTGCCTGCCCGTAAGACGTAATATGATTGTGACTGACGACGTTATCGAGTCACCTCGTTCGTTGGTTATCCCCGAGGCTGCCAACCGTGAGATTTCGGCTACGGTGGTCCTCAAGCGAATGTTGGAGGCGTTGAAGTAGAATCTTAAATAAATAAAATTATGTCGGTTTTTATCATTTTACTATCGCTTGTTTATGCTATTCTTTGCATTATATTGTTCTTTAAGGTTTGGGGAATGTGTAATGATGTGAGAGAGTTAAAGAATTATTTTATCAAGTCGCAGAGTAGTGTCCCTATTGCACCACCTGCAAATAATGAAAAAGTAGAGGAGGGTATATTTGAGGCGGGTCAGACAGTTATCTATCCGCCAATGCAGCGTGTTATGATTGTAAAGGAGATTACAAGTGATGGTTTAATTGCTTGTGTATCTTATAATAAGGGTAAAGAGGAATTTGAGGGGAAATATAAGCCCTCTCAAATAAAGCATTATACAGAATAGTATAATTTTGGCAATATTACCAAATTTTAATAAGTCGTGTGGCGTTACGCTATAATAAAATGGGCTGTTCAACTGAACAGCCCAAATTGTTGTAAATGTATTACATTTATTTTTTTCTCTTATAGAACATATCGAGAGGGAACTTCGCTACATATACCGAGGCGTTGGGTGAGCCGTGCATAGAGTAGTAACTAACCCACAACTCGTTGCCGACGGTGATAAAGCCAGGGTAACTTGTGTCACCACCTGACGGGAGAATAACCGCATCGATAAAACGTCCGTTATTGTCACCTACGAAGAGTGTAGTCTTGGCTGCGTGGGGAGCCAGGAATGTTCTACCTCCTGCGACTATACGATTGTCATCCAGTACGATACAATCAGGACCTCCTAAATAAAAACCTGTCTTTTTCCACTGCCAATCGGTGTAGGGAGCGTTGCTCAAGCCCCACATAGCCTGACGGTCACCTCCGTCACGTCTTAAAAGAATAGCCATACGTCCATCGGGAAGGAATCTAACGGTAGCCTCATTGGGGAAGCCGTTGATTTCGGGGAAGGCCTTGACGAGCGAATAGTTAATACCGTCGGTGGTCTTCATAAGTTTAATTGTAGCCTCCTGACCCTCGGGCCCGCCATACGATACGCCATAGCCTGTGTCGCCCTGCCAAGTCACTCGCCACAACCACTCTGATTCGCCCTCTACCTTTGATTCAAAAACGATGGGTTGGGGCTCGGTGAAGGTCTTGCCGTCCTCGCTGAAAAAGACGTGAGGCTGGCAATCAACGAGTTTTTGATTACGATATATCGAGCCACCGAGCGTTACCATCAATCGTCCGTCGGGTGTAACCGAAAGTTTCGGGTCACGCAGGTCGTAACCATCCTTGCCGATGAGGGGCAGAGTCTCCCACTTGTCGCCATCCTCCGATACGAGTATGCGAATCTTGCCTCGAGCCTCGCCGTCGCTATCGAAAACGTGGCCCTGAGCCTCGCGGAATGTCACATAATATTTACCCTTGAATTCGGCAATCGAGGTGAAAGCGCAGTGCTGGCCGTTGCCCCATACCTTATTAACTGTGTAGGCGATTTGCTGGATTTGTGCCGATGCTGTGTTGCACAACGCAATCGTGCAAAAAATAAATAGTCCAATAAATTTCTTCATTGTAATGGTAGTTTTTGGTTTTAGTTTAGTACAAAGATAGAAATTTTAATCGTAAAATTTCAATATGATGGCGAATTTATTGTAACAAATTGTAAGCAGATATTTATGCTGTCTAATGTTGCATAATATGTGATATATCTGCATAAGTATGCAATAAAACAGATTTTTATTGCAATTATTTTGTGTTTTTAATAAATTTTATTAAGTTTGCATCACTAATTGATTAAGAAATATTAACACGTAAGATATATGAATACAGCAGTTAAGGAATATGTCGAGCAATTTATGGCCGACGTAGTGGCAAAGAACCCTGGTGAGAAGGAGTTTCATCAGGCAGTTCGTGAGGTGGTCGAGAGTGTGGCTCCCTACATTATGGAGAATCCGCAACTAATCAAGATGAAGATTTTGGAGCGTATTGCCGAGCCTGAACGTGTTATTATGTTCCGTGTACCTTGGGTTACAGACAAGGGCGAGATTATGATTAATAAGGGTTATCGTGTTCAGATGAACAGTGCGATTGGTCCTTACAAGGGTGGTATTCGTTTCCACTCAAGCGTTAATTTGAGTATTTTGAAGTTCTTGGCTTTCGAGCAGACTTTCAAGAATAGCCTTACTACGCTGCCTATGGGTGGTGGTAAGGGTGGCTCTGACTTCAACCCGAAGGGCCGCTCGGAGATGGAGATTATGCGCTTCTGTCAGAGTTTTATGACAGAGTTGTATCGCCACATTGGTCACGATACCGATGTCCCTGCTGGTGATATTGGTGTAGGAGGCCGTGAGGTTGGCTATATGTTTGGTCAGTATAAGCGTTTGGCTAATGAGTTTACAGGCACACTTACAGGTAAGGGCTTGAGTTTCGGTGGCTCACTTGTTCGCCCCGAGGCTACAGGTTATGGTGCTTGCTACTTCGGTCAGGCTATGTTGGCTACAAAGGGTGACTCTTATGCTGGTAAAAGCGTCGCTATCTCGGGTTCGGGTAATGTAGCGCAGTATGCAGCCGAGAAGGCTTTGGCATTGGGTGCAAAGGTGCTTACAATGTCGGACTCTAACGGTTACATCTACGACCCCGATGGCATCGACAGCGACAAGTTGCAGTATATCTTCGAACTCAAGAATATGTTGCGTGGCCGTATCCGCGAGTATGCTGTTAAGTATCCTACGGCTCAATACTTTGAGGGTGAGCGTCCGTGGGGTGTTAAGTGTGATATCGCTATGCCTTGTGCTACGCAGAACGAACTTAACGGCGAGGATGCTGCCAAGTTGGTTGCCAACGGTTGTATGTGTGTGGTTGAGGGTGCAAATATGCCCTCTACTCCCGAGGCTATCGAGACATTCCAGAAGGCAAAGATTCTCTACTCGCCTGGTAAGGCATCAAACGCTGGTGGTGTAGCCACATCGGGTCTTGAGATGACACAGAACTCTATGCGTTTGAAGTGGAGCGCCGAGGAGGTGGATGCTAAGTTGCACGAGATTATGAATAAGATACACGCCGTGTGCGTTGAGTACGGTACCGAGCCTGACGGCTATGTCAACTATGTAAAGGGTGCAAATATTGCGGGCTTTATGACAGTTGCCGAGGCTATGTTGGCTCAGGGTGTCGTATAAGACGGTCAAAAGGTTGGTTTTAGGTATTTGAGAGTCGCAGCACTTCCTTGAGGGGAGGTGCTGCGATATTTTTTTGCGTGACAATGTGGTCTAATATGAATATTATTTCTTATATTTGTAGTATGGGGTTGTTTGGGAGTGTTTATGTTGCTAAATACATCCGAATAGCAGTGTTCGTATAAAATGCGAAATTTTATTTATATTATTATGAATAATATCACTAAACTCAGTCCTGTACAGAAAACGATTGTCGGTGTACAGTTTCTTTTTGTTGCGTTTGGAGCAACGGTGTTAGTTCCTATATTGGTGGGAATGAATCCATCTATCGCTCTGTTTACCGCTGGTGTAGGTACTCTTCTCTTTCATTTGATAACAAAGGGTAAGGTGCCTATTTTCTTAGGTAGTAGTTTTGCATTTATTGCACCAATCATCAAGGCGACTGAGTTGTATGGGTTGCCCAGTACACTTTCGGGCCTTGTCGCAGTGGGTGCTGTATATGGAATAATGAGCGCTTTGGTGCGTTTTCGCGGAGTCGATTTCATTACTCGCTTGTTCCCTCCCGTAGTGGTAGGTCCTGTTATTATGCTTATCGGATTATCGTTGGCAGGTACGGGTGTCGATATGGCCAAATCAAACTGGTTGTTGGCAATCATTGCATTGGTAACTACAGTCATCGTATCGTTGTTCGGAAAGGGGCTGCTTCGTTTGATTCCTATTTTTGCGGGTATTTTAGTAGGTTATGTGGTAGCCATATTTTTAGGTGTTGTAGATTTGCAGCCTATTGTAGATGCATCTTGGTTTGCATTGCCAGCATTTGTCCGTCCTGAATTTTGCTGGGAGGCTGTTGTTTTTATGATTCCAGTGGCTATTGCCCCTGTTATAGAGCATATTGGTGATGTGTATGCTGTTAGTGAGGTAGCGGGTAAAGATTTTGTGAAGGAGCCTGGCTTGCATCGTACAATGTTGGGTGATGGTTTGGCCTGCATTGCTGCTTCGTTTTTCGGAGGACCTCCTGTGACTACCTATTCTGAGGTAACAGGTGCTGTCTCACTGACAAAGATTGCAGACCCTGCTGTTATCCGCATTGCGGCAGTCGTGGGTATACTATTCTCTGTTTTAGGAAAGGTGAATGCTATACTGCAAACTATACCGAGCGCTGTTTTGGGAGGTATTATGTTGTTGCTGTTCGGAACTATCGCATCAGTTGGTATAAATAGTTTGATAAAGAATAAGGTCGATATGGGTGATACCCGTAATCTGGTTATCGCATCGCTTATTCTAACTTTGGGTATCGGAGGTGCAGAGATGACTTTCGGAGGTGTTACAATGAGCGGCATTGGATTGGCGGCATTGGTTGGCGTTATACTGAATTTGATAATTCCTCAGAAAAAATCTAATCCAGAGAAGGAAGAGAATTAGGGTATAAAGACCATAATTTGTGAATAGAATCTAAAACTTTAATAATAATATACTATGAGTGTACATATTATAGACCATCCACTTGTGCAACACAAACTTAGTATTATGCGCGACAAGAGGACTTCGACTAATAAATTTCGTCAGTCGTTGCAGGAAATTTCTATGTTGATGGGTTATGAAATCACCAAAGACTTCCCTCTGGCGTATGAGGAAATCGAGACTCCCCTCCAGAAAATGAATGCGCCTAAGGTTGCGGGAAAGAAGGTTGTTATTGCTCCTATCTTGCGTGCAGGACTTGGTATGGTAGATGGATTGTTGAGTCTGATTCCTTCGGCTAGAGTAGGCCATATCGGTATGTATCGAGACGAGGAGACCTGCTTGCCTGTTTTCTACTATTATAAGATGCCAGCCAATAAGGACCGTATGGTGATTTTGACAGACCCGATGCTTGCAACGGGAGGTAGCGCTTGTGATGCAATTGCCCGTTTGAAGGAGGATGGTTTTACCAATATTCGTATGATGGCTTTGGTTGCGTCGCCACAAGGTTTGAAGGCTGTATGCGATGCTCATCCCGATGTTGATATCTATCTGGCGGCGCTTGATGATGATTTGAATGAGCGAAAGTATATCCTACCTGGTTTGGGTGATGCTGGAGACAGAATTTTTGGTACAAAGTAGTTTCGATTCTTTATAGGTGTTTATAATCAGCGGGCTGGTAATGTGTTAATTATCAGCCCGCTGATTTGTGTTGTATGTCTCGATGATTTATTTCTGCTGATAGACTCTCACGTAATCAACCTCGTAGCGCAGGGGTAGTATGGCATCATCTATCGGGCCACCGTTGTTGCCGCCGAGAGCCAAATTTAGAAGAATGAAGTGTTCGCGCGAGAAGGGGTTGATACCTTCTCCTTTGCCGCCTGAATTGATGCTTTTCCAAGCAGGAATTTCATTTAATAGTATGTCATCTACATAGATGCGGATTGAGGTAGAATCCCAATCCATACGCCAGATGTGGAACTTGTCGGCCCAATCCTTGTCCAGCGCGGTAAAGTATGAGAACGGAATCTTTATGTCGTCCCAAACCGCCTCTCCTGCCTTGCGACCTCCCCACGCGGCATTTGCGAGGATATGTGGTTTGCCTCCGATGTGGTAATACTCCATCACGTCAATCTCACCACAGTGGGGCCACGCATTTGTCGTGCCTAATAGCCATATTGCGGGCCACGAGCCCTTGCCTACGGGAATCTTTGCCCTTACCTCAAGACGGCCGTAGCAGAATGTGAACTTGCCTCGTGTGTTGATTGAGGCCGATGTGTAGTCGGCGTAGAGTGCACGCTGGTCCCACCACGTCGGGTTGGGGTTGTATTCGAAACTTACTCTGCGCTCCTTTCGGGCCTCGAAAATCAACATTCCATCTTCGCACCAGCAATTCTCGCGCTGATAGTATTGTGCCTCCAGGTTGCGCTCAAATCCCTTTTCGTAACGCCATTTGCGGGCGTCGGGGCGACCATCTTTTGAGAATTCGTCACTCCATACAAGACGGTAGCCTTCATTGCGGTAGGCGTTGGCGGCTTTGCGAGGCGTTTGTGCCGACAGTGAGCCGATAAATAGCAGAGTGGAGATTAGGGTTAGTAGCGTTATTTTCATAGGATTAAGGTTTTGTCTTTGCAAAGATATTAAAACGAGAGGATTTTTAGTATCTTTACGCAGAAAATTTTGAACTATGAAGCAGAGTTGGAAGCCAGGGACTATGATTTACCCTGTACCTGCCGTTTTGGTTAGTTGCGGTGCGACACCAGAGGAGTATAATCTTTTTACCGTAGCGTGGACTGGTACAACGTGTACCAATCCGCCTATGTGCTATATATCGGTGAGGCCCGAGAGGCACTCTTATGAGATAATCAAGCGTACTGGCGAGTTTGTTATTAATCTTACTACCAAGCGGTTGGCGCGCGCGACGGATTGGTGTGGAGTCAGGTCTGGTAAGGATTACGACAAGTTCTCACAGATGGAGTTGACTGCTACTCCTGCGGCAGTTGTTACGGCGCCCGTAGTTGAGGAGTCGCCCGTTGCGATAGAGTGTCGAGTAAAGCAAATCATTCCGCTTGGCTCGCACGATATGTTTTTGGCCGACGTGGTAAATGTGTTGGTAGATGAGGAGTATATCGACCCTGAGAGTGGGCGTTTAGACTTGCAACGAGCCGAGCCTATAACCTATTGCCACGGAGAGTATTTTTCGTTGGGAGAGGTGATTGGTCACTTCGGTTGGTCGGTAAGAAAGAAGCCACGCAAGGGCGCAAAAGCGAAGGCTACGTCGGGTAAGCGCAAGAAGTGATGTGCTTTTGACGGAGAATCTTGCATTTTATTCAGTGTAAATACATATAAAGCCGAAATATATTTGCTTGGGTAGTCGATTTTTGCTATCTTTGCGCTTGTGTGTACCCTATTGTGTGGTAATGCATCACTGAGGGGTAGACGGGAATAAAAGAAAGATAACTTAATTACAATAAAAAAATGAAAAAACTGTTTGTATTGTTGCTGCTCGTGACGGTGTCTATGGCATCTTACGCGCAGAGTAACCAACAATTGTTGGAGGCTTACCGTAATGGAACTCTTTCTGAGTCGCAGATTGGCGAATTGAGAAAAGAGAGTGCCCAAGCAAATCAAGAAAATGTACAAAGAGACAGAGGTATTAATACAGGAACAGTTGTGCCTGGCTCTACGACCGCTCCGACGGCAGATACTGATGGTGTGGCTGTAAGCACAAGCGGTGCTACTCGTCGTCTTTTTGGTCACGATTTGTTCACCAACAAAAAACTTACTTTTGAGCCTAATTTGCAGATTGCAACTCCCGATAATTATGTATTGGGTCCTGGTGACGAGGTGATTATCGACTTGTGGGGTAATACTGATTCAAGCAATAAGTATAAAATCTCTCCCGATGGCAGAATCGTTATTTCGGGTGTTGGTCCTATCACATTGTCGGGCTTGACTATTGCCGAGGCTTCAAAGCGTTTGCGTAGTTCAATGGCTGCGATGTACGAGGGATTGTATGACGGCTCAATCCAGTTGAAACTTTCGCTTGGTAGCATCCGTAGTATTCAGGTTAATATCACAGGTGAGGTTGGCAATGCCGGTACTTATACTTTGCCTTCGTTGGCAACACTTTTCCACGCATTGCACGTCGCTGGTGGCGTGAGCGATTTGGGTACATTGCGTAGCATCAAGGTTTATCGTGCAGGTAAGTTGTTCTCTGAGGTAGATGTATTCGATTATATCCTTAATGGCAAGACCGAGAAGGATATTGCGTTGCGTGACGGTGACCTCGTTACAGTTGCCCCTTACAGCAAACTTGTTGAGATTGCTGGTCAGGTAAAGCGTCCTATGTTCTATGAGTTGACTCAAAACGAGACTGTTGCCGACCTTTTGAACTATGCTGGAGGCTTCTCAAATGAGGCTAACCGCAAGATGGTGAGTGTGACTCGTCGTCAGGGTGGTAAGTGGGAGTCATTTACCGTTGAGAGCGATAAGTTCGATTCGTTCGTATTGGAGGATGGCGATAATGTAGCGGTGTCTGGTGATATTGACCGTTTCAATAACCGTGTTCAGATTACAGGTGCCGTATATCGTGAGGGTTATTACGCTATCGACGATAAAACCAGCACAGTAAAGCAACTTATCGAGCGTGCAGATGGTTTGCGTGAGGATGCCTTTATGGCTCGTGCGTTGCTCTATCGCGAGAAGCCCGATTGGACAATGGAGGTGTTGCCGATTGACTTGGCAGGTTTGATGTCTGGCAAGGTTGCGGATATTACACTCCGCCCCAATGATATGCTTACAATTGCTGCTGTATCGGAGATGCAGGAGGAGTATAATGTATCAATCTATGGCTCGGTACGCCGTCCTGCAGTTTATCCCTATGCTGATAAGATGACGGTTGAGGATTTGTTGGTTGCGGCTGGTGGCCTTCAAGAGTCTGCATCGACAGCAAATATTACAATCACACGTCGTATTAAGGATTCAAAGAGCACTACAACACGCGATGAGTTGTTGGAGACTTTTACAGTTGATGTTAATGATGGACTTGAGGTTAATGGCGGTGCAGGATTTGTTCTTCAGCCCTTCGACCAGGTATATGTTCGTCGTTCACCTGTATACGTTCAGCAGAGTAGCGTGACTGTTCAGGGTGAGGTGCCTTTTGCCGGTAACTATCCATTGACACACCGTAATATGCGTCTTTCGGAGGTTATATCTGCAGCAGGTAATCCTAACGCGGGTGCCTTTATCGAGGGTGCTTATCTAATTCGTAAAATGACAGACGAGGAGCGTGCGCAACGTACTGCGTTAAATGAATTGATAGAGAAGCAAGCAATGGCGGGTTCTAGAGATACCTTAAATTTGAGTAATTTAGAGATGGCGTCAGTGTATACTGTAGGAATAGATTTGGAAGAGGCCTTAAATAAACCAGGTTCTGATGCAGATATTGTATTGCGTGATGGTGATGTAATATCTATTCCCGAGTATAACGGTTCTGTGCGAGTGTTAGGCGCTGTTACATATCCAAATACTATTACATTCAAATCGAATAAGAATTTGAAATATTATATAAAGGCGTCTGGAGGATATGAGAAATGGGCTCGAAAAAATCGTTCATTTGTTATTTATATGAATGGAATGGTGTCTACCGGCAAACGAGCCGAAGTACGACCTGGATGTATTATAATTGTTCCGTCAAAGAGTATTTCTGAACCTGTAAAGTGGTCTGATATTGTAGCTGTTCTTAATCCTTTGACGACAACATCAGCTGTCGTTTTATCGGCAATAAGTGTTGCAAGTAAATAATTTATATGACTATGGAACAGTATCAGAATCAAAATAATATGCCCGTTGAGGAGCAGGAAATTGACCTCGTTGAGTTGATTCAAAAGATGTGGATTAACCGATGGTTGATTATCAAGGTTGCTAGCGTTTTTGTAGTGTTGGGAGTGTTGGTCGCTCTTTTTAGTGCTAAAGTATATACCGCAAGTTGCGATATTGTACCCGATACAGGTAAGTCGGGTAATTCGAAGATGAGTTCGTTGGCTGCTTTGGCTGGTGTGAATATGAATAGTGGAGAGGATGTAATGGCTCTCTCTCCGTTGGTATATGAGAATATTATGAATGGTACAACTTTCCGCAAGGAGTTGATGCAGACCAAGATTAACTTTGAGGAGATTGACGAGCCTGTAAGTTTCTTCGACTACTACACAAGCGAGGAGTATAACAAACCAAGCGTGTTTAGTTACATCAAGAAATATACGATTGGCCTGCCTTTTGTAATCTTGAATGCCATTCGTGGTGAGCAGCCAGAGCCTGACTATTCTGGTGTCGGCAAGAGCGAAGGTCCTACTGTGGAGACTTTGAGCAAGGAGGAGTTCGATGCTATGAATATTCTAGGACAGAGTGTTTCTATTACGCTGCAAGAGAAGAAAGGTTTTGTTACTATTACTTCTAATATGCCCGAGGCTGTAGCCGCTGCACAGTTGACACAAGCGACAGTAGTATTGTTGCAGAAGTATATTACTGAGTTCAAGATTGCCAAGGTGCAGTCGAATTTGGATTTTATCCAGAGCCGATATGATGAGGCTAAGAAGAATTTCGAGGATATTCAGGTGCGCCGTGCCGCTTTCCGTGATGCAAATACCAACACTAATAAGTACTCTGCAAGAGTTGAGGCAGAGAAGTTGGATGCGGAATATACCCTCGCAATGAACCTCTATAGTGAGTTGGCTACACAGTTGGAGCAGGCTAAGATTGAGGTAAAGAAGGATACTCCTGTACTTACAGTAGTTCGTCCTGTGACTATCCCTTACAAGAAGAGTAAGCCGCAGCGTGCAAAGATTCTTTTTGCCTTTACCTTCCTCGGTGTAGTTGCTGGTGCAGGTTTGGTACTCGGATTGCCGATGCTTGCCAATATTACAGGTAATGACCGCATCAAGCGATTCGTAAAGGAGTTGCCCGAGAAGGCAATGGAGAACTAATTAGCAGGATAATATAATTTACGGTACCGCTTGTACTTACGGTATAGGCGGTATCTCTTTTTAGGTTAGGATTTTAGGTTAAAGTTAGGTTTATATGCCACAAATTTCTCAACGTGCGGTGCAGATGCCTGCGTCGCCTATTCGTAAGTTGGTGCCGTTGGCTGATGAGGCCAAACGTCGTGGTGTGAAGATATATCATCTGAATATCGGTCAGCCCGATTTGCCCACGCCGCAGGAGGGGTTGGATGCTCTGAAGAATATAGACAGAAAGGTTTTGGAGTATAGTCCAAGTGATGGTTACCTCTCGTTGCGCGAGAAGCTGGTGGGCTACTACGACCAATATCAAATTAAACTCACGCCCAATGATATCATCATCACTACGGGCGGTAGCGAGGCTGTGTTGTTTGCCTTTATGTCGTGCCTTAACCCTGGTGACGAGATTATTGTTCCCGAGCCTGCCTACGCCAACTATATGGCCTTCGCAATCTCGGCGGGTGCCGTTATCCGCACCGTCTCTACATCCATCGAAGAGGGTTTCGCCTTGCCAAAGGTAGAGCAGTTTGAGGCGTTGATTAATGAGCGTACACGTGGTATTCTGATATGTAACCCCAACAACCCTACGGGTTACCTCTATACCCGTAAGGAGATGAATCGCATACGCGACATTGTCAAGAAGTATGACCTTTTCCTCTTCTCTGATGAGGTCTATCGTGAGTTTATTTATACAGGCTCGCCCTATATCTCGGCTTGCCACCTGGAGGGTATCGAGCAGAATGTTGTCTTGATTGACTCGGTGTCGAAGCGTTATTCGGAGTGCGGAATACGTATTGGCGCATTGATTACCAAGAATCGCCATCTGCGTGATGCCGTTATGAAGTTCTGTCAGGCTCGTTTGAGTCCTCCTTTGATTGGTCAGGTTGTGGCTGAGGCATCGTTGGATGCACCGCGCGACTATATGATTCGTACTTACGAGGAGTATATTGAGCGTCGTAACTGTTTGATTGATGGCTTGAATAAGATTCCTGGAGTCTATTCGCCTATTCCTATGGGTGCGTTCTATACAGTAGCACGTTTGCCTATTGATGATAGCGACAAGTTCTGTGCTTGGTGTCTTTCGGAGTTCGAATATGAGGGTGAGACTGTAATGATGGCTCCCGCATCAGGTTTCTATACAGACCCCAATAAGGGCCGAGATGAGGTGCGTATCGCCTATGTCCTGAAGAAAGCAGACCTGCAACGTGCGCTATTTATATTGGGCAAGGCCCTTGAGGCGTATCCAGGTAGGGTAGATAAGTAATAGAAAAGGCCAGAAGTCGCAACTTCTGGCCTTTTCTTTATCTGCCTCTAATCAGTATGCTGCTAGAAGTTAAATCCTATACCAATCTGAATTGTAGAAATCTTGTTCTCGCCTGTTGTGTATCCCAATACCTCGCTCTCCTCAAATGCGCCGTTGTAGCGAGCCGAGATAGCGATTTTCCAAATCTCTACTTCTACTCCTGCTGCGTAGCCTATCGTTGGGCGTTTGATGTCCCATTGTGCGCCTTCGCTTGTACCCGATGTGTTGGTCATTATGTTGAACGTAGGTCCAGCGTGCAACGACAGCAGACCTAAAAATCGCAATTCCAACAACAGCGGTAAATCAACCTTGTTCATCTTTATTGTACCGTCGATACCCTCCAAATTGAAATTGTTTTGTGAGTAAATCAACTCGGGACGTATTCCGAGCATACCCCAATTCAATGTGGCGTGCGCTCCAGCATACCAACCCGTATTAGATTTGATGTCAATACTCTCGACTGCACTCTGGAAATTATTCACCTGATAATCCATACCGCCCTTTACGCCCCACTTCAGCGAAGGAAGTAATCCGGCCTGAGCCTGCATTGCAGTCATCAGGGCAATCATTACGATAAAAAATCTTTTCATATCACACGTTTGTTTTAGGTTTATAATCTATTCTACAAAACTTTACCTCTTCACGCATCTATCTCTTTGCGCCCTTGGCACCTTTTGCGCCTGCGCTCGCAGATGAGTAATTGAAGATGTTCTCCTTGTAACTTGTTGTCTTGAACGATGAGTCGCGCTTGCGCTCAAATGCAATGGCTATCAATCGCTCTACCAACTCGTTGAATGATACACCCGTAGCCTCCCACAAATAGAACGACAATGAGCCCGGGATGGTATTTATCTCGTTTACATAAATCTTGCCTGTAGCCTCGTCAATCATAAAGTCGATTCGTGACACGCCATCACAAGCCAATGCCTTGAACGTAGCGACAGCCGTAGTGCGAATGAATGTGGTCACCTCGTTAGGTAGGTTGGCGGGAATCTCTCTTACCGTAGAGCGCATACCCTGCGATTGCTTTACGCCGCCGCCTTTAGCGCCACCTTTGGCTCCACCACCAAGATATTTGTCGGCATAACTCAAAATCTCACCGCTGCGGATAGGTGCCTCGCATACCGAAGCCTCGCACTCGTAGTAGTTACCCAATACCGAGCAGTTAATCTCCTTCAATTGCTCCACCAATCGCTCCACGATGATGCGCTTTGAGTAACTTACGGCGTTATCAACTGCCTCGATAAACTCCTCGCGGTTATGTACGGCCGTAATACCTACACTCGAGCCCGAGTCGGCGGGCTTTACAATCATCGGGTAGTTCAACTTCTTCTCGGTGCGCTCTACGACACTCTCCTGACTGTCGAACCACTCCTTATCCGAGAACCAAGCATACTCTATTACGGGGATACCCGACTCCGAGAGTATCATCTTCATCGTGATTTTATCCATTCCGTTGGCCGAGGCGAGTACATTGCAACCCGCATAGGGTATTCCCGTCATCTCAATAGCACCCTGGAATGAGCCATCCTCGCAGTTGGTGCCGTGCAGGGCGGGCAGGATTACATCCAATTTAGCCACTACGTCGCTGCCAAACATCGGACGCTTAACCTTGTAGAGGTTATTGTCGCCATAGATGGGGCGTAGATATACTGCCTCACACTTGGCATACAGACTCTCCATATCGCGGTAGTTCTCGCTCTTGCGCAAGGCCTCACCTGTGTACCACGCGCCTTGCTTTGATATATAGATAGGCGTAATGTTGTACTTCGCGGTGTCGATGGCCTCCATAGCCTGAATAGCGGTCAATACAGAAATCTCGTTCTCTACCGAGCGACCACCAAATATTACTCCTACATTAATTTTACTCTTCATCGTTTATCTTGAGTTTTATAGTTTTCTACTTAAATGAGTCGGGCAAATCGTTCTCGTACAATATCACATCGCCCGCAATCATCATCTGCGCCAATCGCTGCGATGCCTCGGCGAACGAGTCGGCTATGATGATGCGCTCCTCCGCAAAGTCGCGCTCCTTGAGTCCCTGCACTATGGCCTCTCGGTTTACCTTGTTTACGACAAAAGCCCAGTCAGCCGCCTCGGCTATGTGCTGGCCCAACGCACGGTTGTTGCGCTCCTGGCTCTCGCCCATCTCGACAAAGCCAGGTGTTACCACTATGCGACGACCACCGCCCTTGCGCTTGAAATCGCGCAATACT
The DNA here is from genome assembly GCA_017546725.1 of Alistipes sp. Classification (GTDB taxonomy): domain Bacteria; phylum Bacteroidota; class Bacteroidia; order Bacteroidales; family Rikenellaceae; genus Alistipes. Next base: position 17,581 of record JAFYRX010000069.1, read on the forward strand.
TCCAGAGCCATTTTTGCGCCTGCAGGGTTTGAGTTGTAAGCGTCGTCGATAATCGTAACGCCTCCAGCCGTATGCTTTATGCTCAAGCGATGTTCAATCTGCTCGATTTGGCGTATTGCTCGTTTCTGCATAGCCGAGGGCACCTTCAACTCGTCGGCTACGGCTATTGCGGCCAGTAGGTTGAGTATGTTGCCACGTCCCGCCAAGTGGGTTACATAGCCATCGTTCTTGTCGCCACGCACGTCTATGGCAAACGACGTCGATAGCGGTGCATAATTCACCTCCGTAGCGCGATAATCGGCTGAGGTGTTCTCCACCGAGTAACTTATAGTTCTGCAGTGGTGCTTGAGGTGCGCCTCTGCGATAGGCTGTGAGTCGATATTTATAACGCCCAAACCGTTTGCAGGAAGTGCGTCGATGAGTTCAAACTTCGTATTGAGTACCCCCTCGATTGAGCCGAAGGTCTCGAGATGCATCTCACCAACAGCCGTCACGATACCTATAGTAGGGTGTACCAAGTCGCAAATCTCCTTGATGTCGCCCCTCTGCTTGGCTCCCATCTCGACGATAAAGACCTGATGGTGGGGCTTTAGATGCTCTCTGACGGTGCGAATCACGCCCAACGTTGTGTTGAAGTTGCCAGGCGTCATCAGTACGTTGTACTTCTCGGAGAGTATGCGATAGAGGTAGTGCTTCGTTGAGGTCTTGCCAAAACTACCCGTAACGCCGATAATCTTAAGGTCGGGCATCGAGCGCAGGATGCGTTGCGCGTCATTGTAATACCAGCGCGAAATCATAGCCTCCAAAGGTTTGTTCAGCAGATTAGATGTAAGCATTACTACGGGCATAAACAACAGCACGAGTGCAGCCAAAGCGGTATATTGCGGTGCGAAGTATGCCATAGCGCCAATGACAGCCGCCGTAAAGAGTACGGCCGTAAGGAACAAGCGCTTCACACGCATCGTATAAACGATAGGCTTCTTGTATGTGGTGCGCAACTCCGCCCACGCGATAGCGGCCATCATTGCAGATGCAAATCCGAGGAATATCTCTCGCGTTACAAAGGGTAGTGCACCCATAATGGCCAATACGGCAATCATCCCCGCACGCCAAAACTTGTATCCGCCACGAAACCACCTTGCGTATCGCTCCTCACGATAGGAGTTGTGTTGGAACATATGCACGTCGAAGCGTACTACGGCAAACCATAGCGCAGTGTAACAAATCCAAAATATGCAACTAAATAGTATCGTCATCATCTACTCCTTTTTCATATCCTTTGCTAAAAAACTCTCCAACACCCTTACGAACAACGGCATATTCTCTATGAAAGAGTAGTGTCCAGCACCCGCAACGGTCACCAAACCAGCATCGGGGATAAGTTTCTCCATACGCTTGGCGTCGGCCAAAGGTGTGGCGGTGTCGTTCTCGCCCCAAAAGAGCAGTGTCGAGGCCTTAATCTTGGGCATTAGGTGGCACAAGTCCTCGTTTACACACTTCGACAATATCGCGCGCATCATAGGTGAGGCGTTGTTGTAATCGGCCGAGCCCGCCTTCGCACGTCGTTGCTCGATTATCTTTGTGGCTCGCTCCTTGCCGACGATGAGTGGCAACAATCGTTTCAAGAGTTTGAAGGTATAGACCTTGCGGTAGTAAGTAAAACTTCTTCGTGGCTTCACTCCAGCAGCATCCACCAAAATCACTTTGCGAGTAGCGTTGCGCGAGGCATATACTATCGAGACTCTGCCACCGAATGAGTGACCTATGAGTATCGGGTTGGTAATCCCCTCCTGCTCGGCAATAGCCTCTAGCGAACGGGTATATTCCTCCACACCCCATACACTCTGCGGCTCTTCGCTCTTGCCGAAGCCTGCGAAATCTACCGTAAAGACCTGGAAATACTGCGTCAAATATGGTTTTAACTGATTGAAAATCTCACCATTGCATCCCCAGCCGTGTAGCAAAAACAAAGGTCGCCCTGCACCTTCGACGGTGTAGTGCAACCTTATGTCGGAATATGTAATTGTCTTGTCCATAGTTTCTCGATACAAATTTAACTTTTTTTCTTCAACTATAGCAAGATTGTCACCTTTTTATCTTTGGCTTAACCTACTTCTTTTATTCAATTACTTATTCATCACCTCGTTTTGGTGGTTGATACTCTCGACGTGGATAGCCTCGAGGACCGAATTTACAAACTCTTCGCTCAAGCCCATCGAGCGTGTCATATTGAGCATACGACGGCATACCTCGCCCCAACGGTTGGTCTGCAGGATGGCTACGTTTGAAGCCTTCTTGATGTGGCCAATCTTGTCGGCGGTCTTCATACGCTGGCTCAAGAGTTCAAACAACTCGGCGTCAATCTGGTCAATCTGCTGACGGCAGAGGTTCAACTCATCGTTAAACTCGGGGTCGTCGGCCGATTTGGTACGCCACATAATGTTGTCAATCATTGTGATGCAATCCTGCGGAACAACCTGCTGTGCCGAGTCGCTCCACGCCTTGTCGGGCGAATTGTGGCTCTCAATCATCATACCGTCGAAACAGAGGTCAGCGGCCTGCTGTGCAATGCCCTGCAACAATGGACGGCAACCGCAGATGTGCGACGGGTCGCAAATCATCATCATCTCGGGGAAGCGTGCGCGCATCTCGAAAATCATATGCCACATAGGCGGGTTGCGGTATTTCGTGTGCCCAAAGTATGAGAATCCACGATGTATCAAACCTATGTTCTCGCGCGGAATACCCTCGTTTATAAGGCGGTTAACGGCGCCAGCCCAAAGTCCGATATCGGGCGTCATAGGGTTCTTGACCAAGACGGTTACATCCTTGTTATCGCGCAGAGCCTCGGCTATCTCCTGGATGGCAAAGGGCGACACGGTAGTGCGCGCACCAATCCAAAGAATATCGATATTGTGCTTCAGCGCGAGTTGAACGTGCGAACGGTTGGCCACCTCGACTGCCAATGGGAGGCCGGTCTTCTCCTTAATCTCCTCCAGCCACCCCAATGCAGGCTCGCCAATACCCTCGAATGTGCCAGGGTTGGTGCGGGGCTTCCATACGCCTGCGCGTATTACGTCAACCTTGCCCGACTTCGCCAACTCAAGAGCCGTATTAACGGTCTGCTCGTAAGTCTCGGCAGCGCAAGGTCCTGCTATGATGAGGGGACGTTTCTCCCCAAGTACAAACTTTCCCATTTTACCTAAATTATTTTTTTAGACCCTATGTGGCCTCTTGCCCTTTCGTCTTTTGCCATCGGGCAAGCCTAACCTATGGCCACTTGCGGTCTTATTTTAATATCTCTCTAATCTTGTTGGCTCTCTTCATAGCCTCAATCAAGCCCTCTCTGTCATCGCGTTCAATCATACGGCGCAGAATCTGCAACTGGTGTATATGCTCGCGCAATACATCCAAAACGTTGTATTTGTTGCCCAAAAATATCGGGGCCCACGTCTGCGGCAGACTCTTTGCCAGACGCACCGTACTCTCGAAACCTCCAGCGGCCAAATCGAAAATATGCTCCTCTTCGCGCTCCTTCTCCAACACAGTCAGAGCCAGGGCAAAAGATGTGATGTGCGATATGTGTGACACATAGGCGCAGTGTGTATCCTGTTCCTCGGCCGACATATAGCGTATCGGCATACCGAGACTTTGGTAGATGTGCTCAACCAACTGCAAAGCGTCACTGTCGGTCTGTCCCTTTTCGCATATTACCACCGTACGCCCTTTGAAGGCGTTATGCTCGGCAGCCTCGGGACCGCTATTCTCGGTACCCCACATAGGGTGGGTAGCGACCAGGCGACCTCGGCGAGGATGCAGCATAGTAATTTCACACAACTCCTGCTTGGTGGAGCCCATATCCATCACAATCTGCTTCTCGCTGATGCGGTTGAGTATCTTTGTCGCCATTATGGGTATCGTATCGACGGGCGTTGCCAAGACGATTAAATCGCTCTCGGCAATAGCCTCGTCAATAGTTACAATCCTCTCGACCAAACCCAACTCGAGCGCTTTCTGTGCGTTGCTCGGTGAGTGTTCGATACCCGTCACGACATCGCATAGTCCCTTCTCCTTGAGGCTCAATGCGAACGAACCACCTATAAGGCCAAGACCAATGACGGTTGCTTTCATCTTTGTCGGATGGTTATTTTACAAAACGGCTCTTAACACGCTCGGCAGCCTCGGCCAAACGGTTGGCGGGCATACAGAGTGAGATGCGGATATACTTGTTACCCTCGCTACCGAAGATACCGCCAGGAGTTACAAATACGTCGCACTCGTTCAATACCTTGTCCGAGAATGCGAAGCAGTCGCCGTCGAAATCCTCGGGCATAGCAGCCCATACAAACAGACCAGCCTGTCCCTTAACATAGTTACATCCAAGTGCATCGAGCAAAGCGTAGCCGTGTGCCTCGCGCTCGTAGTATGTAGCGTTCAACTCGTCATACCACTCGTTGCCCAAAGCCAAAGCCTCGGCAGCAGCAGCCTGTACGGGGAAGAACATACCTGAATCCATATTTGACTTGAAGCGCAAGATGTCGCTCAAGATGTCGGCACGACCTGCTACAACACCTACACGCCAGCCAGCCATAGAGTGACCCTTACTTGTAGAGTTCATCTCGATAGCCACGTCGCGTGCGCCCTCGATTGAGAGGATGCTCAACTGCAAGTTGTTACGAACGAAACTATAGGGGTTGTCGTGTACCAAAAGGATGTTGTGCTTTGCAGCAAAGGCAACCAACTTCTCGAACAACTCTACAGTGGGGTGTGTACCCGTAGGCATATTGGGGTAGTTGACAAACATCAACTTAACCTTGCTCAAATCCTCCTTCTCAATCTCCTCAAAGTTGGGGTAGAAACCGTTAGCGGCATTGAGGCGGTACTCCAAAACCTCACCACCAGCCAATGTAACGGCAGCGCGGTAAGTGGGGTAGCCAGGGTTGGGAACCAATACCTTGTCACCCTCGTCGAGGAATGCCATACAGATATGCATAATACCCTCCTTTGAACCGAGCAAAGGGAGAACCTCGCTCTTGGGGTCCAACTTCACGTTGTACCACTTCTCATACCAATCAGCATATGCCTGACGCAAGAGTTCGCTACCGTTGTAGGGCTGGTAGGCGTGAACGTCGGGGCGCTGTGCCTCCTTGCCCAAGCGGTCGATAACAGCCTGTGCGGGGGGCATATCGGGGCTACCGATACCGAGTGAGATGATGTCACGACCAGCCTTGCGCAACTCGGCTATCTCGCGGTTCTTCTTTGAAAAGTAATACTCCTTGATGCAATCCATACGATGCGAGGGAGTGATTGTTACCTTTGTCATAGTTTTGTAATGTTTTAATTGTTAATTATTTATATTGTTTTTTTTGTTCTCAATCTATTTGCCGCTGCGGTAAACGCCATAAACGTGCATCTCGCTTGTGGCACTCTGCAGACGGTCGATGTTTCTGATGTAGTCGTCCAAGCACTTAAACTCCAAGTCGATGTGGAACAGGTAGTGCCACGGCTCGCTCGGTATGGGGTACGACTGCAACTTCGAGAGGTTGATATTCTGCAATTGGCTCAACGCCTTCAACAGAGAGCCCTCCTCGTGGGGTGTCTTGAAATACAACGACGCCTTGTTTGCATTGGGTGCAATGTCGTGGTCGTAGCGTTTGAGAACCATAAAACGAGTATAGTTGCTCTTTATTGTGTTGATTTCAGGTGCAATAATCTTCAATCCGAACATCTCGGCCGCGAGTTCGCTGGCTATGGCTGCCGTGTGGCGCAACCCCTTCTCGGCTATATGGCGGGCACTCAATGCGGTATCTTCCGACTCGATAAGTTTCCACGAAAAGTTATCGAGGTAGTCGATGCATTGCAACAGAGCCATCGAGTGTGACTCTACCTCGCGTATATCCTCCAACTCTACATCGGGCAAGACCATCAGGTTTTGCTTGATGGGCAGATAGACCTCGCCTGCAACCTGAAGATTTTCATCCTGCAGGATGCTGTAGTTGGGGATGATAGAGCCTGCTATCGAATTCTCGATAGCCATAAGGCCCATATCGGCCTCTCCACGCTTGACCATAGCGGCTACAGCGCGGAACGTATCGCACGGCGCTATCTCGATATTGCGACCAAAATATTGTATGGCGGCAATGTGGTGGAAGCATCCTTCGTATCCTTGTATTGCAATCTTTTGCATTCGTTAATGATTAAAAAATCCTGACCTAGAATTATCGAGGTCAGGATTAATATTACTATCTATGAAAGCATCTTCATTTTAGCATACGATATCCTGACCGTTCGCACGGAAGTAATAAAATCGCTTATAAAAGAAGAAACCCATATCGTCAATATCTTTGTTATTTAACTCTTTATTGTTATGCAGTGCGAAATCAGCCCCGAATAGCGATACAAATATATCGTAATTAGATGATATATCAAAATCAAAAGTAAACTATTTTTGGATAAATTTACTTGGCGCAGGATTTACTGCACATATTTTACTTTCGAGTACTTACGTTCTGGAGTCTCAGGCTTCTCGTCAGAGTAACCCATACCGATACAAATCAGCAACTCCTGACCTTCGCTTAGTGCAAGGGCATCGAGGAAAGGCTTACCAGCCTCGGTAGAGAAAAATCCGATGGGACCCATCATAATAACTGATGATACGCCCAGCGACTTCGCTGCATTTACCATATTGCCAGCCATCAAACCGCAATCAAGTTGTGTGCAAGGGCCTGGACGGTGTGAGATGAAGATAACATTAGTGGCGTTGCGGAACATATTCTTGAAGTTGGGGTCCTCGAACTGTTTGGCCATAGGCGAATCGGCGGGAACGCTATTCTTGTAAGCCTCTGTTGCATCTTTAATCCATTTCTGAGACTCTACAACTCTCACCTCCCAACGCTGTGCATTCATACCATTGGGTGCGTGGATACCACACTCCAGAATCTTATCCATAACCTCGTGTGGAATAGGCTCGTCGTTGTATTGGCGTACGCTGCGGCGTGTCATAATAGTCTCGATAACCTCGTTAGGGTAGGTTGTTTCCTGCTCCTGCTCTTGTTGAGCGGCATTGTCACAAGCCGTAAGGCCGAAAAGGCAAGCGGCGATTAAAAGAAAGTATTTTTTCATATTTTCATTAAGTTTTTTGATATTCTCGTTTTTTATAATGTTTAATAAAATCAAAGTTCCTTGACATCTACAATGCCGTTCATTACCGCATAAATAGTCTGGCGGCCTATGGCGCGAGAGCCAATCTTTTCGCTGATGTTACGGCGGTGAAAGATGACCGTCGGAGTCGATATGTTAAGTATGTCGGCTATCTCCTTGTTGATATAACCCTTAACGATTAGTGCCAGGACATCCTTTTCGCGTTGTGAGAGCAACTCCTTTTCCTCCTGTGTGGCGTGGTGTTCCATTCCGTGAGCGTGGTGGGCTGCATTCTGCATCATAAGGAATGCTTTGAGTAGTTCGCGCTCGGGACGGCGGATATCAATCGTGCGGAATCCGTCGGCTTTGAAATCCTCCTCGCCCTCGACAAGCACTATGCAACGGCGCGATATGGCGTTGAAAAAGTGGGTGTTATCCTTTAATGTGTCGCCCGAAATAAAGAAGTGTATGGCATTGGCTGGATTATCCGCAGTAAACTCGTCGAATGAGTTATACGACAACACCTCGACATCACGGAACATATCGACAAACGGTGCTATATCCGTGAGGATTGTTCGCATTGCCAAGCAACAAAGCGAGTTGGGATGTATGATAACTATCTTCGGACGTTGATTCATATTACAAATATAGATGTTTTATCGGAAAAACAAAACTATAATTTATGATAGTTGAAACGCGAGTGGGATTATCGTACTTTTGTCAGCGAAAATGAATAAAAGTATAGTGATGAAAAAGATTACGAAATTAATGTTGGCAGTGGCTGCTGTGTGTGGCGTGCAGGGAGTGGCATTAGCGGATGAGCGTGAGGTAGTTAAGCCCGATAGTCTATATACTACGGAGGTTATTGACGGAGTTAGCGTAGCGATAAAGATGCCCAAGCAACATTTTGGACTAAAGCGTCAGCCTCTTTCGTCGAGTGTAATGGGTGAGGCTATGTTGGAGCGTGAGCAGATACACTCGGTGAAGGATTTGTCGGCCATAATGCCCAACTTCTATCAACCCGATTACGGCTCAAAGATGACCTCGTCAATCTATGTTCGCGGATTTGGTGCGCGAATAGACCAGCCTGTGATTGGAGTGACGGTGGATGGTGTACCTTACCTCAATAAAAACAACTACGATTTCGATATGATGGATGTGGTGCGTGTGGAATTGTTGCGCGGACCGCAGAGTACGTTGTATGGCCGTAATACGATGGGTGGTCAGATGAATGTATATACTCTATCGCCAATGAATTATACAGGTATGCGCGGCTCGGTAGAGTATGGCTCGGGTAATACGATTAATGGTAAGTTGATGTATTATGGTCGTAACGGTAATGGACGGTTTGGTTACTCGGTAGGTGGTTATTACAACCGTACCGACGGATTTTTTGACAATGCGTATGATGGCAGCAATGTCGATTGGGGACAGAGTAGCGGTGGCCGTCTGCGTTTGGTATGGGATTTAGGTAGTAATTGGGAGATTGATAACACGGCATCGGTAGGCTATACCGATGAGGGCGGTTATGCTTATGCAATGTATGATGCAGAGAAGGATGTAGTAGGTCCGATTAATTATAACTCTCCGAGCGGATATATGCGTTTGAACGTAAGCGATGGCTTGATGCTCTCGCACGCTGGCGAAAAATATAAGTTTACAGCGACAACAAGTCTGCAATATATGCACGACCGTATGCGTATGGATAACGACCTCACGCCCGAGTCGATATTTACTTTGGCGCAGGAGCAGAAGGAGTGGGCTGTGACGGAGGATGTGGTATTTCGTACGAATGACGCATCACGACGCTGGCAATGGTTGACAGGTGCATACGCATTCTATAAGACTATCGATATGCAGGCTCCCGTAAGTATTTTGGAGGAGGGTATCAACTCTTTGGTGTTGGGTAATATGCCCGATATGATAAAGAATCTATTGGAGTTTGACCGTGAGGCATTGACTGTCGAGAGTAATTTCGATTTGCCGACTATGGGCTTGGCTCTCTATCACGAATCATCACTACGTGCAGGTGAGCGCTGGCGCTTTACGGCAGGCCTTAGATTGGATTATGAGGTGGCGAAGATGAAGTACGATAACTTATCGCAGATAGGTTACAAGATGGGTGCTATGCGTCCTGGTATGCCACCGATGATTCCCGATTTTCGTATGGTTGAGGTGCCGTTCAAGGGTGATGAGAAGTTGGATTATCTGGAGTTGTTGCCGAAGGTGGCTGTGAATTTTACTACCGATGCGGGTGATTTGTATGTGACGGCTACTCGTGGATACAAGGCAGGTGGATTTAATACGCAGATATTTTCTGATATCCTGCAAAACAAAGTTAAGACAGCTTTGATGGATGATGCAATGACGGCTATGGGACGCCCTGCTGCACCTTCGGAGCCTTCGCCTTATGACGAGGCTTCGGTGACGACTTACAAGCCTGAATATAGTTGGAATTATGAAGTGGGTGGAAAGTTGCGTTTTGCAGATAATCGTCTGAATTGGGACTTTGCGGCCTTCTGGATTGAGTGTCGAGACCAGCAACTGACCGTATTCCCTGATGGATTGACTACGGGCCGTATGATGTCGAATGCAGGTAAGTCGCGCAGCCGAGGAGTAGAGACAACATTGGAGTGGCAGCGTCGTGAGCCCGTGCGCGGATTGACGGTTGTGGGTAGTTATGGTTATACGAATGCTAAGTTTGTGGAGTTCAACGATGGTGTAAATGATTATGCTGGTAATTACTTGCCATATGCACCGCAGCATACAGCATCGTTGGGTGCTTCGTATAGATTCTTTGTAAGTAATAGCGGGCTGTTGAAGTATATAGATTTGAATGCTTCTTGGCAGGGGGCTGGCAAGATTTATTGGAACGAGGCAAATACGTTGACACAGAACTTCTATTCGCAACTAAATGCGTCGTTGATGTTCCAATTCCGCGATGTAGCACTCTCGTTGTGGGGCCGTAACCTGACCGACATGGATTTCTATACATTCTACTTTAAGTCGATGAATAACAACTTCTACAATCACGGAAAACCTTGTCGTGTAGGTGCGACGTTGAGTTTTAAGATATTGTAGCGAGGAGCGATAAACCTAAAATATGAAGTAAAGCGAGTGGGGCCTATCTGAAAATTGGATAGGTCCTACTTTTTGTTTATATTTGCGTGAGGAATTGAAAATTATAAAACTAATACACATAATTCGTATGAAAAGATTATTTATTACGTTGATGGCGTGTTTGATGGCACTTGCAGTAAATGCCCAAACTGTGACTATCTCACCGCTGCCACAGAAGATTAGTTGGGGCGAGGAGGCATTTTCAAACGACACCAAATTTTATGTCGTGGGTTCAAGCGAGGCCGATTCGGATGCTATTAATCTGCTTGCCGAGAATTTGGAGATTATTGGCGTAAGCGAGAGAGTAAATGCCAAGAAGTTTGGGATGGCCAAGCCTATCATCATCGGCGAGGCGGGCGACAAGTATGTTGCAAAATATGTGAAGAATATCCCTGCAGCCAACGAGAGTTACTTCTTGCAGGTGACTCCCGATAAGGTGGTTATCGCAGGTCGCGACAATAGTGGTACGTTCTATGGCGTGCAGAGCCTATTGCAGGTTTTGAGTCAGCCGAAGGTTATGCAGTGTCAGATTGAGGACTACCCGAGCGTAGAGGCTCGTGGTGTCATCGAGGGTTTCTATGGTAATCCTTGGAGCCACAAGGACCGTCTGCGCCAATTTGACTTCTATGGTCAGTATAAGTTGAACACCTACGTTTATGGACCGAAGGATGACCCTTACCACCGTGCTAGTTGGCGTGAGCCATATCCTGCAAAGGAGGCTGCACAGTTGAAGGAGTTGGTGGATGTGGCACACAAGAACAAGGTTAAGTTCGTGTGGGCTATTCACCCTGCGGGCGATATCAAGTGGGGTATGGAGGATTACCGTAACGTAGTAAATAAACTCAATGCAATGTATGAGTTGGGTATCCGTACCTTTGCCGTTTTCTTCGATGACGTGTGGGGCGAGGGTGCTCGTGGTGACAAGCAGGCCGAGTTGATGAACTACTTGACTGATGAGTTCGTGGGTAAGCACGAAGATGTAGAGCCGCTGATTATGTGCCCATCACAATACAACAAGAATTGGAGCAATGACGACTACCTCAATATCTTGGGTACAAAGATGTACCCCGAAGTACGCATTATGTGGACGGGTAACTCGGTTGTCGATATGATTGAGGAGAATGATATGCAGTGGATTAACGACCAGATTAAGCGTAAGGCATTCATCTGGTTGAACTACCCCGTAAACGACTATTGTCAGAGCCGTTTGTTGATGGGTAAGACCTATGGCAATGGCTTGAACATTAATAATATGGTCAGTGGATTCTGCTCTAACCCGATGGAGTATGCCGAGGCATCGAAGGTGAGCCTTTACAGCATAGCCGACTATACTTGGAATATGCCCGCATACGATGCCGAGAGTTCGTGGGAGCGTGCGATGGTGGCATTGATGCCTTCGTGTGCTGATGCGTTCAAGGTGTTCTGCGAGAATAATGTGGATTTGGGTAAGACAGGTCACGGCTTGCGTCGTGAGGGTGAGAGCCCCAATTTTAAGACTGCATCAAACGAGGAGTTGCGCAAGAGTTTTATGCAACTTATCGTGGCAGCAAGTAAGGTGTTAGCAGATGAAGAAAATCACCCCGAGATGTTGAGCGAAATCAAACCCTGGCTCGAGAGTATGCAGTTGCTGGGAATGCGAGGCATACACTATGTAAATATGGTTGAGGCAATGGAGAATAAGGACTCAATGGCCTTTATCGCTAGTTATATTACGCAGTCTAAGATGGAGCAGCAACAGAAGGCTATTATCAGTCGTAATTACGAGGGCTCTATCGTAAAGGCAAAGCCTATGGTCAGTGGTGATGTTGTTACTCCTTGGCTTGAAGAGCATTTGGCAGAGTTGATTAAGGCGTATCGTAAGCAATACACCTATGGTGAGGAGTTCTTCCCTGTGCAGGCTATTGCTGATGGAGAGTATTTCATCAAAGTTAATGGCGAGTATTTGACCAATGCGCAGGCTGGTCCCGACAGAGTAGGTGACCACCCCGTATTCCAGGCCGAGCGCGATGTGATTAATCCCCAGCGTCAGCAGTGGGTGATTGAGCAGAGTACAAAGACAGGTCGTTATAAGATTACTAATAAGCAGGATGGTCGCTACGTTAACGAGAGATGTACATTCTGGGCAAATAAGGAACGTAATCCGTATGATGCCGAGTGGCACACTTACCTTCTGACTAAGAAGGATGGCAAGTGGAGCATCCAGAATGCTGGTCGTGGTGGCAAGAACTATTGGAATAGAGAGGGCAACCGCCTTAAAGATAAAGCGAGTGGGGATTTTATCTTTGAGATAGAGAAAGTAAAATAAAATTGTCTAATATGGTGTTTTTTGCGTTACGCTCGCCTCTCGAAATGCTCATTTACGATTCAGTAAACTCCGCTTTCTCGGGCGTCGCAAGCCTTAAAAACCCTAATATTATACAATTTTAACACGTAGAATAAAAATAGGCTACTAGCAATCTGAGGTTAGTAGCCTATTTTGTTGTGAGTGTGGCGTAAGATTAAAATCTTGCAATCTCGGCCTGCATAGATTGCGGGCGGGTGTGGGGTGCGCTACCCCACGAGGTGTTGGGTTGTGGGCCCATCTCGAAGCGGAGGGTATTGCTACCGCCGAACATATCTTCGTGCGAAAACCAATTCTTGTCGTAAGGCTTGCCGTTGAGCGTCACGCTCTGCACATAACAATTCTCGCGTGAGGCGTTGGGGGCGAGGATGGTGAGAGTACCTTTATTGTGCTTGAGGTGCACCTCCTTGAACATAGGCGAGCCAATGCAGTAGATGCCTTGTCCGTGAGTCATAGGATAGAATCCCATAGCGCTCATTATGTACCACGCCGACATCTGTCCTCCGTCGTCGTTGCCACACATACCGTAGGGCTTGGTGCTATAAAGCGTATAGAGCACGTCGCTGATGCGTTTTTGGCCCTTCCAGGGTTGGCCGACGTAGTTGTAGATGTAGAGTGTGTGGTGGCCAGGCTCGTTGCCGTGGGCGTATTGTCCTATGCGGCCTGTGATGTCGGGAGCGGGGTTGGGGCCGTGCAGTTCGGAACTGACGGTAAAGAGCGAATCCAACTTTTCAACAAATTTATCTTCGCCACCATATAACTCGGCCAGACCGGCAATGTCGTGGGGTACAAAGAAACTCCACTGCCACGATGTGCCCTCGCAGAAATCGTCATCGGGCTGGTAGTGATTCGAGTAGAATGGGTCAAACGGAGTACGCCACGAGCCGTCGGAGAGGCGACCTCGCATAAAGTTGGTACTCTTGTCGAATAGGTTTTTGTAGCGTTGGGCACGATTCAGGTAAGTTTTGTAATCCTCATCGTGGCCTAACATTCGGGCCATCTGTGCGATGCACCAATCATCGTAACAATACTCCAGAGTCTTTGATACCGATGTAATCTCCTTGTCGCAGGGTACATAGCCATACTGATTGTAGTAGCGTGCTCCACGAAAATCGCGCAAGAAGTAGCCGAATGTGTCGCGGTTGGACGATGCTTTCATAGCCTCAAAGAGTGCCTCGGCATCGAAGCCGCGTATGCCTTTGGAGTAGGTGTCGGCAATGACGGGCATCGAGTTGTAGCCTATCATACACATAGTCTCGACACCAGCCAGCAACCAAATGGGGAGTTGTCCGCAGTGGCGGTAGTGTTCGAGCAGGGTATTCATCAAGTCGCTTGTAACCTCGGGATGCAGGATGTTCATAAGCGGAACCTGCGTACGGAATGTATCCCAGGGGCTAAATACACCGCCGTAGTAGTTGAAGCGGCCTTTGTAAACCTTGCTGTCGGATGAGCGATAGTGGCCTGTGACATCGGAGTATAGTTGTGGGTAGAGGTGTGCAAAGTAGAGACAGGTGTAAAATACCTCCTTCTGCGGCGAGGGTGCATCGGCTACCTCTATGGCCGATAGTGTTTTATCCCATACGTCGTATGTCGTCTGACGCACCTTGTCGAAATCCCAAGTACGTATCTCGGCTTTGAGATTTTTGCGTGCGCCCTCTACGCTCACGGGGGATATGCCGACACGTGCTATGATGGGTGAGTCGCTGGCACCGAAACTCAGGACGGCTTTCAGGTCGGTACCTTCGGCCGATGAGGCGCCGTGAGCGAGTTTACGGTTGTTGTAAATCTTGAGGTCGGCGATAGGCTCCGAGAACTCGGCATAGAAATAGACGTGTTGTTCGGGTGCCCAGCCGTTTGTTATGCGTGAGCCGCGTATTGTGCGAGGGCCGACACGCTCGATGTGCGATAGGCGTACAGTATCAAAGTCCTCTTCGGGTATGATTGTGCAGGCGTGTTCGCTACCATGCTGGAGGTCGATGAAGACTTGACGATTCTTTGTCGCGGGGTAGTTGTAACGGTGCATACCGCAACGTTGTGTGGCGGTTAGTTCGGCCTCAATATCATAATCGAGCAGTGTGGCACGGTAGTAACCTGGCTCGACATACTCCTTCTCGTGCGAGAATCGGCTTGCTACACGTTCGGGACACACTTCTGCTCCTTCCCACGAGGTGTTGGCTATTGGGCAGAACATAATATCCTGAAAGTCGGTGCCTCCCATTCCCGATTTGTGGGTGTGGCTGAAACCATAGATGTGTCCGTGCTCGTAGAGGTATCCCGAGCCCGAAAAGAAGGTGTCGGGGCACAACTCTACCATACCGAAAGGTGCGGCGGCGACGGGAGCGACGAAGCCGTTGTTTGTCGTACCCATCATCGGGCGTACAAACTCTACGGGGCGTTGTGCTATGACGTATGATGTTGTGACGAAGAGTGCCGCAACAAGCAGTGCGACTCGTTTTGGGATATTCATAATGTAGAGTTTTAGTATTTAGGTCGGTTATGTAATGTAGGCAGACAATATATGCCGCCAAACAAAAAAAAGACTTGTCAATGTGACAAGTCCTCTTTAGTAGAACTTCTCATCGAAATTTCTAACCCATTTATAAACGATTACAAGCGTGTAATACTATTCATTAAATGGATAGAGGCTGTCTATTAAATTTTGCTCACCTGTTTTGTTTACTATATGCTCCTACTTATTTATTATATTATATGAGAGGAGCGCTTTCACCTGCGCCGATGGTGTCGGTGCGGGTTATAATAATCACACAAATTTAATATAAATATGTTAAAAATCAAAAAAGACAATGGAAAGAACAGTTTTGTTTTTTATGACTCCTTTTTGGAGGCGATGAAGCACCTCAACGATAGTGAGTTTAGAGAGTGCGTGATGAAAATAAGAGATTATGCGTTGGAAGGTATTGATGAGGAGAGCCAAAGTCCGTATGTCAATATCATCCTTGCAATGGCGAAACCAAACCTCGACTCGGCAAGACGGCGGTATATGGCGAGTGTTGAGAATGGTAAGAAGGGTGCAGAGTTTGGCAAGTTAGGCGGTGCGCCGAAGGGTAACCAGAACGCCCGCAAAAAACAACCCCTAATTCAACCCCAGAAACAACCCCTTGATGAGAATGTTAATGTAGATGTTGAAGAAGATGTAAATGAAGAAGTAAATGTAAATGGCGATGATGATGGGGATACCCCATCAGGGACAATAGGTTTTCAATCTTCTTTTTCTAATTCTTCAATAGGTTTTCAAGAAGAGGAAATCGAGAACGATAGTGAACGATTGGAAGAAAGAGAAGAAAACAATGAAAGAAATCTGGGATTTGACTTCAAAGGTTTTGAATTTGTTGCGGCGAGCGAGGAAATGGGTGAAACCCCTATATATTCCAAGGATGATAATTCTAATTCCGCATCCAGCCCTTGTTTTGAAGAGGAG
>JAFYRX010000070.1 GCA_017546725.1 Alistipes sp.
AGCTGCTGCCGAGATAGATGTTGCGTTAGGTTCTACAATCTCGCCACGCTGATTCTTAATCTTGGCGTATGGAATCTTCTGCGCAAAGGCATACTCCGAGCCTACATAGCCGATAGAGTTCTTTGTCTGCTTGATTACGCCCGCAACACCAGGGTTACCCTTTGCTGCCTGACCCGCAGGGAAGTTTACCGACTTGCCAGCGCCGAACTTCTCCTTCCACATAGGGCTAACCTTTGTGAGGTAGTCGGTGAATACGAATGTTGTACCTGAGCCATCAGAGCGGAATACTGGAATGATGGATTCATTAGGGAGTTTTACATCGGGATTGAGAGCAGCAAGACGCTCATCGTTCCACATCTTGATATTGCCAGCAAAGATGTCGGCGATAATCTCTCCCGATAGTTTGAGCTCCTTAACACCGTCGAGGTTGTAAGCCAACACTACTGCACCCATACAAGTTGGGATGTGTACCACGACGGGTGCCATCTCTGCCATCTCCTTATCCGAGAGGAAGGCATCGCTACCAGCAAAGTCGACAATCTTATCACGCAAATTGCGAACACCGCCGCCTGAGCCGATGCCACCGTATGCAACTACATCACCATTTACCTCGGCAAATTTTTCAAAGACCACATTGTAGAACGGAAGTGGGAATGTTGCACCCGCACCTGAGAGTTCCTGAGCCTCACGGCTACCATTTGTTGCATTACCGCCGCAAGATACCATTGTAATAGCTGCGACCAATGTCATTGCTGACTTAAAAATCTTTTTCATATATCTCTATGTGTTAATTTATTAGACTTGTGTTATTAGAAACCGAAGTAGCAGTTTACATACGCCGAGCAACCCATCTTTGAGCCATCAGCCTTTGGCATCGACATTCGGAAGTTGGGGGCAATCTTCACATACTTGCCCAACTTGAACTGTGCACCGAGTATTGCTGCACGCTCATCCTTGGCGATGTTCCAATCATTGTTAGAGTATAGGTCGTCGAAGCGAGCGTAGAGCTCTGCATATTTTGCCAACTTAACCGAGCCGAAGACCGAGTAGCCAAACTGGTCATTACCCTTAGCATACGATGCGTTTAGCATATGGTTATACTCTGCGCCGATTGTAAATTTGTCGTGCTTATAACCTGCAAAAGCCGCCATATTCACGGTATTTGCCTTACCCTCAACACCACTCTCGTTGAGGCCACCATAGAGGCGAATCTGGAAGCCCTTAACGGGGGTCAATGTTACGCCGAGGCCATAGTTTAGACCGTCGTTTACCTGAGTCTTTTTGTAGCCCTCGCCATTTACGATGATTGCATCAGCCGATACCCAATCAGCAAACTTATAGGCCACAGAGATACCCAAGTCGGCGCTATTACCAAATTTGTATTGGTCCTGGAATGACTTCATAATGTAACGGTAGCCCCAGAACTTCTCCTGAAAGTTGAACTGTGTGGTTGAGATAAGACCTCCGTTAAGCGTAAGGTTGCCCTTTTTCCACGACACCTGAGCGTTCTTGATATAGGCGATGCGGTGGTAGTCATCTACACTCTTCGACTTACCAATGTCCATTACACCCTTTACTGTCAGGCCATCGTCAAGTTTGTACTCGTAACCCAAATAGCTACGGTCGAGCTCAAAGCCCATATCGTTGTTCTGCTCGCCAAATCCTGCGTGGAAGTTACCAAAGACCTGAACGATAGCCTTACCCTTGGGCTCTGTGGTTGTGGTGTCCTGTGCCTGAGCGTTGATACCGATGCAAGCTAAAAGAGCTGCCAAAATTGTAATTTTCTTCATATTAAATAATGTTTTTAAGTTAATTGTCTGTTTCTTGTTTTTTCACACCGCAAAAGTATGGAGGATAGATTTCATAAATGTTTCAAAAAAATTAGGCTTTGGTTAAATGTGGCTGATGATTAAAATGTTACATTTTTGTTAAATCTCGATTATCAATGATTTAGGCTCGATAATTCTGTGTAATTTTGCATCATATTAATTAAATAGGTATCTATGGCAGCTGAACGCATACTAATAGTAGACGACGAGGAGACTCTATGTGAGGTCCTACAACTAAACCTTGAAAACGAGGGCTATGATGTTGATATAGCTTTTAGTGCCGAGGAGGCTTTGGCTCTCGACCTAAAAGGCTATTCGCTTATCCTGCTCGATATTATGATGGGCGAGATTAGCGGCATCAAGATGGCGAAGATGCTCAAAGCAGATGTCGCTACGGCGGGCATACCAATCATCTTCTGTACGGCACGAGACTCGGAGGATGATATGATTATGGGACTCAACCTCGGTGCTGACGACTACATTATGAAGCCATATACCATTCGTAATGTTGTGGCACGAGTTAAGAGTGTATTGCGTCGCACGGCGGGAACAAAGGGACAAACCGTGCAGACCGAGAAGCCTTGCACCTTGGAGGTTGAGGGTTTGAAGCTCGACTTGGAGTTTAAGCGTTGCACGGTGGATGGCGTTGAGGTGAAGCTCGCACGCAAGGAGTTTGAGCTCTTGGCATACCTTATCTC
>JAFYRX010000071.1 GCA_017546725.1 Alistipes sp.
AGCTGCTGCCGAGATAGATGTTGCGTTAGGTTCTACAATCTCGCCACGCTGATTCTTAATCTTGGCGTATGGAATCTTCTGCGCAAAGGCATACTCCGAGCCTACATAGCCGATAGAGTTCTTTGTCTGCTTGATTACGCCAGCTACGCCAGGATTACCCTTTGCTGCTTGACCCGAAGGGAAGTTTACGGACTTGCCAGCACCAAACTTCTCACGCCACATAGGGCTAACCTTTGTGAGGTAGTCGGTGAATACGAATGTTGTACCTGAGCCATCAGAGCGGAATACTGGGATAATAGCCTCCGAAGGGAGCTCTACGCCAGGGTTCAAAGCCATCAAGCGCTCATCGTTCCACATCTTGATGTTACCAGCAAAGATGTCGGCGATAATCTCTCCTGATAGTTTGAGCTCCTTAATACCGTCGAGGTTGTAAGCTAACACTACTGCACCCATACAGGTTGGGATGTGTACCACGGGAGCCATCTCTGCCATCTCCTTATCCGAGAGGAAGGCATCGCTACCAGCAAAGTCGACAATCTTATCACGCAAGTTGCGAACACCGCCACCAGAGCCAATTCCACCATACGCAACGACATCTCCATTTACCTCGGCAAATTTTTCAAAGACAACATTGTAGAAAGGAAGTGGGAATGTTGCACCAGCACCCGAGAGTTCCTGAGCCTCACGGCTACCATTTGTTGCATTACCGCCGCAAGAAACAAAAGCAAGGACTGCGACCATTGTCATCGCTGACTTAAAAATCTTTTTCATATATCTCTATGTGTTAATTTATTAGACTTGTGTTATTAGAAACCGAAGTAGCAGTTTACATACGCCGAGCAACCCATCTTTGAGCTATCAGCCTTTGGCATCGACATTCGGAAGTTGGGGGCAATCTTCACATACTTGCCCAACTTGAACTGTGCACCGAGTATTGCGGCACGCTCATCCTTGGCGATGTTCCAATCATTGTTAGAGTATAGGTCATCGAAGCGAGCGTAGAGCTCTGCATACTTAGCCACCTTAACCGAGCCGAATACCGAGTAACCGAACTGGTCGTTGCCCTTGGTGTATGATGCGTTGAGCATATGGTTGTACTCCGCACCGATTGTGAAGGTCTTGTTCTTATAACCCGCAAAGGCAGCCATATTTACGGTCTTAGCTTGGCTCTTGTCGCCACTATCGTTCAAGCCTCCATACAAGCGAATCTGGAAGCCCTTTGCAGGGGTAAGTGTCACACCGAGGCCGTAGTTGAGGCCATCGCCCACCTGAATCTTCTTGTAGCCCTCGCCATTTACGATGATTGCATCGGCCGATACCCAATCTGCAAACTTATAAGCTGCCGAGATACCGAGGTCGGCGCTATTACCAAACTTGTACTGGTCCTGGAACGACTTCATAATGTAGCGGTAGCCCCAAAACTTCTCCTGGAAGTTGAACTGCGTAGTTGAGATAAGACCTCCGTTAAGCGTAAGGTTGCCCTTCTTCCAAGATACCTGAGCATTCTTGATGTAGGCGATGCGGTGGTAGTCATCTACGCTCTTCGACTTGCCGATATCCATCACACCCTTTACGGTTAGGCCATCTGTGAGCTTGTACTCATAACCGAGGTAGCTACGGTCGAGCTCAAAGCCCATATCGCCGTTGTTCTCGCCAAAGCCAGCGTGGAAGTTACCAAATACCTGAACGATAGCCTTACCCTTGGGCTCTACGGTTGCGGCATCCTGTGCCTGTGCGTTGATACCGATGCAAGCTAAAAGAGCTGCCAAAATTGTAAATTTCTTCATATTAAATAATGTTTTTAAGTTAATTGTCTGCTTCTTGTTTTTTCACACCGCAAAAGTATGGAGGATAGATTTCATAAATGTTTCAAAAAAATTAGGCTTTGGTTAAATGTGGCTGATGATTAAAATGTTACATTTTTGTTAAATCTCGATTATCAGTTACTTAGGCTCGATAATTCTGTGTAATTTTGCATCATATTAATTAAATAGGTATCTATGGCAGCTGAACGCATACTAATAGTAGACGACGAGGAGACTCTATGCGAGGTTCTACAACTCAACCTCGAAAACGAGGGCTATGATGTTGATATAGCTTTTAGTGCCGAGGAGGCTTTGGCTCTCGACCTAAAAGGCTATTCGCTTATCTTGCTCGATATTATGATGGGCGAGATTAGCGGCATCAAGATGGCGAAGATGCTCAAAGCAGATGTCGCTACGGCTGGCATACCCATTATCTTCTGCACAGCACGAGACTCGGAGGATGATATGATTATGGGACTCAACCTCGGTGCTGACGACTACATTATGAAACCATATACCATTCGCAATGTTGTGGCACGAGTTAAGAGTGTATTGCGTCGCACGGCGGGAACAAAGGGACAAACCGTGCAGACCGAGAAGCCTTGCACCTTGGAGGTTGAGGGTCTGAAACTCGATATGGAGTTTAAGCGTTGCACGGTGGATGGCGTTGAGGTGAAGCTCGCACGCAAGGAGTTTGAGCTCTTGGCATACCTTATCTCGCATCGTGGCAAGATACTCTCTCGTGAGCAGATTTTGAGCAAGGTGTGGAGCGATGAGGTGGTTGTGTTGGGTCGTACGATTGATGTTAATATCACCCGCTTACGCTCAAAGATTGGCGAATATGGTTCTTATATTGTAACCCGTTCAGGCTTTGGCTATGGCTTCCGTGACTAAACTATCATACCACAAGCGACTCTTTGTGATGTTGCTTGCCTTCTCGTGGACCATAATCCTATGCTCCATAGGTTTTCAGTATCTAAGAGAGAAGCAGTATAAATCGGAGTTTCTAAGTGCCGAACTGCAACTATACAATAGACTCCTTCTTGATGCAGTAGAGGATGGCGTCTCTTACGAGGAGTTTATCAATACCTACGAGAAGCCATTTGATGACCTGCGTATATCTGTTATCACGCTGTCGGGTGCTGTGGTCTATGATAATCTGTTGTCGCTCGACTCTCTTGATAACCATCGCCATCGCCCCGAAGTAGCCGAGGCATTAAAGAAAGGTTCGGGCTATCATATTGGAAGACAGTCATCAAGCGATGGTCGTGAGTATTTCTACTCCGCAACACGGGGCGACAGGGTTGTTGTTCGTACGGCTATTCCATACTCTGCATCGCTGCGTGAGTTATTGAAGGCCGAATGGGATTACCTTGGAGTTATGCTTGCCATTAGCCTCACGGTGAGCGTCTTGGCATACTTCGCCACACGACGCTTGGGCAAGACCATCGAACGCCTTAATCGCTTTGCGGCAAAGGCAAAGAGGGGCGAGTCGTTCAACGAGGCAGAGCCATTCCCAAATGACGAACTCGGCTCTATATCCAACCATATTGTGCAACTATACGCCCAGTGGCAACAGACCATCAAAGACCGAGATATTGCGCACGAGGCAGCAATGCGTGAGGAGCAGGAGAAGATACGCATCAAACGACAGCTCACGAACAACATAAACCACGAGCTGAAAACCCCTGTGGCTTCTATTCAGGTATGCTTGGAGACACTGCTGTCGGGCATCAACCTTAGTGAGGAGAAACGCCAGGAACTTATCGAGCGTTGCTACACCAACAACGAGCGCCTACGCCGACTATTGGGCGATGTCTCGCTTATTACCCGTATGGAGGATGGTAGTCAGTTGATAGGTAAAGAGTCGGTAAATATCAACCATATAATCGATGAGATAGCAGACGAGTTGGAGATAATGCCCGAGGAGGAGCGATTTACGCTACATACAGATTTTCCAGACGAGGTCATTGTTGAGGGTAACTTATCGCTCATTGGTTCTATCTTTCGCAACCTTACGGAGAATGCCATTGCCTACTCTGGTGGTAAGAATATCTATATATCGCTCGTTGAGAATGACGATAAGATGTGTAAGATTCGCTTTGAAGATGATGGCTGCGGAGTGGAGGAAATACAACTGCCACGCCTCTTCGAGCGTTTCTACCGAGTGGATAAGGGTCGCTCCCGCCGAATGGGTGGCACGGGTCTCGGTCTGGCGATTGTCAAGCACGCCGTACAATTCCACGGCGGCACCATCATCGCTACCAACAACCCCAATGGCGGTCTTAGGTTTGAGTTTACTTTGAGTAAGTGACCTTACAATGAGCTTCGGGTTAGTCAAATAACTCTTTGACTTAACCGAATACAGAAAACGGCAGACTCAATCACGGGTCTGCCGATTTTTTTGAATACACCTCAACCTTGAATACACTTGGGTGGATTATGTGAAGATGTTTTGATTACAGTCTCCTATCATCTAACCATTTCATAAATAGAATAACACGCTCAAAGTCATCTATAAATCGGTTAGAAATTTCGATACTGAATCCTACTACAAAAGGAGGAACACGCGTTTCTCCTTTTTTCGTTTATATCATCACGGCCTTCAATATCTTTCGTTGCGGGGGGGGGTGTATATCCATTCAAAAAAAATGGTCTCAACTTCCTAAAATCGCAAGCTGAGACCACATATCTTTCGAAATAACGCTGCGCAATCCACACCGCGCAATCCACGACGCGTAACCACCTAACCCTACGAAACAATACGCTGGGCGATGACCTCGGCGATGTCGAGCGTTGGGCGGGTGGCGGTACGGGCGATGCTCTTCTGGCAGAGGGGGCACGAAGTGACGATGGTGTCGCAGCCCGTAGCCTCGAGTTCGGCAGTCATACGGCGGGCGATGCGTTGCTGCTTGCCGTCGTCGATGACCGTATTTGCCAGCGAGCCACCGCAGCACAAGGCATCACGACGATTATGCTCAGCCTCA
>JAFYRX010000001.1 GCA_017546725.1 Alistipes sp.
GAAGGAGATTCGTCGTGCCAACGGTTCGTACATTCGTTTCGATGACAACGCCGTAGTACTCCTTAACAATCAGGGTGAGATCCGTGGTACTCGTATCTTCGGTCCAGTAGCCCGTGAGTTGCGTGACCAGTATATGAAGATCATATCGCTGGCTCCCGAGGTATTGTAATTTAAAAAAACATTTGAGATATGTCTAAATTGCATATTAAGAAGGGGGATATGGTTTATGTTAACGCTGGTGACAACCGCGGTCAGCAGGGTAAGGTACTTTCTGTAGATGCAGCCAAGAAGCGCGCAGTCGTTGAGGGCGTAAACATCTGCAAGAAGGCTACCAAGCCTAACGCAAAGAACCCCCAGGGTGGTCTTGTAGAGCAGGAGGCACCCATCCACATTTCGAATCTTCAGCCCATCGATCCTAAGACAGGTAAGGCTACCCGTATTGGTCGTAAGGCAGATGAGAATGGCAAACTAGTTCGTTACGCTAAAAAGTCAGGAGAGGAGATTAAATAATGGCATACGTACCTACACTTAAGACCGAGTATAAGGAGCGCATCGTTGCTGCCCTTATGAAGGAGTTTGGCTACTCAAGCGTTATGCAGTGCCCAAAACTCGAGAAGATCGTTGTAAACCAGGGTATGGGTCAGGCAATCGCTGACAAGAAGTTGATCGAGGTTGCCCAGGAGGAGCTTACCCGCATTACAGGTCAGAAGGCCGTGCAGACTAAGTCTCGCAAGGATATTTCTAACTTTAAGTTGCGTAAGGGCATGACTATCGGTGTTCGCGTAACACTCCGTCAGAACCGTATGTACGAGTTCTTGGAGCGTCTTATCGCCGTAGCACTTCCCCGTATCCGTGACTTCAAGGGTATCAATGACAAGTTCGATGGCCAGGGTAACTACACTCTCGGTATCAGCGAGCAGATCATCTTCCCTGAGATCGATATCGACAAGATCACAAAGATCTTCGGTATGGAGATTACATTCGTAACGTCGGCAAAGACTGACGAGGAGGCATATGCTCTTCTTCGTGAGTTCGGCCTTCCTTTTAAGAACGCAAAAAAGAACCAGTAACCTATGGCAAAAGAGTCAATGAAGGCACGCGAGGTTAAGCGTGCGAAGCTTGCACAGCGTTATGCTCACAAGCGCGAGGAGATCGCAGCAAAGGTTAAGGCAGGTGAGATGGATCACGAGGAGGCATGGATCGCCCTCTCAAAGTTGCCCCGCAACTCTAATCCTATCCGTCAGCACAACCGCTGTATGATCACTGGCCGTCCTAAGGGTTATATGCGTCAGTTCGGTATCAGCCGTATTCAGTTCCGCGAGATGGCGTCGAACGGCTTGATTCCAGGCGTAAAGAAGGCCAGCTGGTAGTATAGACCAACAGTCGCTGCAGCTCTATGAGCGCGTGGCGTACTGTTCGGTTTAACGACCGAAACTTCAAGGAGGTGTCACCTAATGGGTGGCACATCCTTATATGTAGGATTGTGGCTCGTCGCGAGACGAAAGTACATCCGGTATAGGAAGATCCGTATGAGGTATCCCCTTGGGGGTGCCTCGACAACGGATTGGATAAAGCAGATGGTTGCAGGGTGTTGTAGATGCCCATAGGTAGATCCAAAACAACCGCCGCTTTATATGGGCGTAGAGCATGAGTAGTGCTATTGTGCAAGCGAGGAAAGTGCCGCTTTATAGTGGTAACTTCTTGCGAAACACACAGCAGCAAAGTTCTCTCGCTAAATCTCGAATCCAGGTGCAGACCTAAAGGTGTGATCGAGGGTGATGATGACGAGCAATCTCGGCGTTGTGACTTTCGGGATGCTATCGAAAGAGAGGCTATATATATAATATAGGTATAGAGTCTATCTGCGTATGGCCTTTGGTTGTCGATGGTTATGGAGGTGTCAATGAGATGGATACGTTGTGTAGTCAGCTGATTGATAGCCGAAACCGAGTGGGTGTGCATAGAGAAGAGTCGTGGACGTCGCCTGCAGAGGGTTATTGTGTCCACCAGATTTCGAGAGCTACTTAAGAAGGGTGTGGCCCACGCAATAGTCGTGGTGTCGCCTTTTTAGGTTGTTCTGCGAGGCTCGGAAATCGAAGATTTACCTGCGAAATGTTGGCAAAATAGTGTTGTGCCGACATTTGTCGTATGGTTTGAAAAGTGCTAAATGCTTAAAAATTAGCGCGAAATCTTTGGTGGATTCGAAACTTTTGCGTATATTTGCGCGCTTTTGTGCGCGTTATGCACCTGTGAGTGTTGCCTACGGGAGGGTTTAACGCGGTGAAAGTGAACGAATTACGAATGCTAAGATAAGCATAGATAGACAATTTTAATTTATTAATTTTTAACTTTTAATTCATTATGACAGATCCAATTGCGGATTTTCTAACTCGAATTAGAAATGCAGCGAAAGCCAACCACAAGGTGGTTGAAGCTCCTGGCTCAAAAATTAAGCAGGAAATCACTAAGATTTTGTTTGAGCAGGGTTACATTCTCGCTTACAAGTTTGACAAGGACGAGAAGGGTCACCCAGTTATCAAGGTAGCCTTGAAGTACGATGCAGCTACTAAGTTGTGCGCTATCAAGAACCTTAAGCGTGTTAGCCGTCCAGGTTTGCGCCAGTACGCATCAGTAGCAGAGATGCCACGCGTATTGAATGGTTTGGGTATCGCTATCGTATCTACCTCAAAGGGTATCATGACTGACGCTAAGGCTCGCAAGGAGAACGTAGGTGGCGAGGTATTGTGCTACGTTTGGTAGTCTTAGAAACAGAATCGAGGATTCCGAAAAATTAATTAACTAAACAAACAACTATTACAACATGTCAAGAATTGGTAAACTACCTGTAATCTTGCCCGCTGGTGTTACTGTAGAGATCGCAGCTGACAACACGGTAAGCGTGAAAGGGCCACTTGGGACACTGAGCCAGAAGGTTGACTCAGACATCAAAGTTGAAGTTGGAACACACATCGAGAAGGAGAGCCA
>JAFYRX010000072.1 GCA_017546725.1 Alistipes sp.
CCGAGTCACTCTCGTTCGTAACCGTTGCTGCAATCTGTAACTCGTTGGTACCGAAGTCGATACTTGTCGGCTTAATCGAAATCACATCGTTGTCAGCCTCGGGCGCGAGGTGAATATCGCACGAGATTCGTTGGCCCGCAACGACCGTCACCTGACGGCTATTGTTCGAGTAACCATTGGCCTCTACGCTGATTTTATACTGCCCTGGAGTGAGCGATTTGAACTCAAAGTGACCGTCGCTACCCGACACAGTAGAGGCGTTGCCAGGTGAAATAATCACCTCGGCATTACGCACAGGAGCACCCGACTTGAGGTCAGATACGATACCATAAACATCACCTACGGGCGAACTCTCGTCCTCGGTACAAGCACTAAACATCGCGGCAAAAACCACCGCCCAAAATAACAAAAGTCTTTTCATTGTATATGTTTTTTATTCTTTAATTCTGTGAAGATTGCTATCAGTCTGTTCGAATTTATAAAGAGAGACTGCATTTTCAGGTTACAAATATAGTAAATTATAATGTTTGCTGGAAATATTTATGCTTGTAATAATCTGCGTTGATGGCAGATGGCTATATTTTAGATGAAATTTGTTGACAAATGTGGGATGTCTAAATCTGTTTGGGATGAAGAAATAGTTGTTTGTGCGATATTCACAATATAAATAAGTGGTAAAACCTCGAGAGATTGTTGCAGATTACGGAAAAATTCCTAACTTTGTAGTGTTATTAGAAAATAACATACATATTTGTTAGTGAAAGTGTTTCGCTAATCTTTGAAAGAAAATATGCGAGTTTTTGAATGCACAGGGATGACGCAACGCTCGTAGTCGTATATAGACATATCAATTTGATATATGCTATTGCGGTGTGGGGGATTGTTTATATGTGCATAGTTCATTTCACAGCCTTCTTTCAAATAAGCGAACAGCTCCACACTTTCTTTATTTACTAAGCCGCATCGGAGTTGCTACGGCATATTATTTCCTGAAATTATGAAAAAGGTAATTTTATTAATTGTCTGCTGTTTGTTCGTATCTACAAGCATTAGTTATGCCCAAACTTCAAAGCAAACCAAGAAGGTTATTAAGACTAATGCAAAGCAGTTTGCCAAAGAGGGCTGGTCTTTGGATGGCACAGGAACATTTGCATCGGTATTGACTGCTCACTATGCACAGATGGAGTCTGGTGACGCTTATGAGTTGGTGGGAAATGCAACAGATAAGAAGAGTATAAACCTTGCGAAATCTGTTGCTCGTAACAATGCAATCAACGAATACGCTGAGTATGCGCGTTCAATGGTTAGAGCTCGTATCAATACAGACCTTAAGGACCTAAACGAAGAGCAGCGTGAAAACTTTGTTGCTGGTTATGAGCGTGTCGTTTTGAAGGAGTTGAATGGTGCAATCAAGCCATCGTTCAATTTGTATCGTCGTAATAGCAATGGTATGTATGAGATGCGTGCATTCTTCTTGATTAACGAGAAAGCAGCAGCCGAGATGAACAAGAAGGCTCTTGCAGAGGCTGCCGAGGAGATGGGTGTGGCTCGTAAATACGCAGATGAGGTATCAGCCTTCGTCAATGACGGATTCCAAAACTTAAAGAAATAAAAATGAAACGTCTGATACTTTTTGTTTTGCCGCTTTTTGTTTTAAGCGGTATGAATGCTTTTGCGCAAAAGGCTAAGTCGGAACCTATCAAGCCTCGATGGATACATAAACTCCCGAAGCCAACAAACAATACCTTCAATTACGAGATAGATTATTCTGTAGCATCGTCGTTGGATGATGCTCGTAAGAAGTCTCTGGCGGGCCTTATTGCAAATTCAGGTTTTGAGAATGGTGTAGTCGTTGTTTCTGATTACGACTCAAAGGTTGTCGATTCACAGGTCGTTGAGGATGGCAAGGTTAAGGATGTACAGAAAGAGGAGTTTGAAGCAACAAGCCACATTAAAGGCGGTGAAGTATCTTTGCATATCAAGAATATTGCAGAGTATTGGGAACGAGACAACTCTGGTACATACCATTTGACAAAGTTGTATGCTAAATCTACTTCAAAGACTGCCCCGATGTTTGATAATGTTACCGCAACGACAAAATATGGAGCACGTGGTTTGTGGCGTTCTATGATTATTCCGGGTTGGGGACAGTTCCATAAAGGTTCAAACCTTAAGGGAGGTTTAATCTTGGGCGGAACGGCTGTATGTGCTGCTGGTATAGTGTTCACAGAGGGCGTGCGTGCGGATTATAATACTCGTATGTTGCAAACTTACGATGTAAATCTCATTCGTAGTTACCAGACCAAGCGAGATAACTTTACAACGGCTCGTAATATCTGTATTGGCGCTACTGCCGCATTATATCTTTATAACTTGATAGACGCTATCGCCGCACCAGGAGCGCAACGTTTGGTAGTGAAGCGTCAGGACTCAAAAGGAAATAATTATGCATTTGTACCATCGGTTTCTATGGAGGGTGCACCTATGATGACTGCAGCAATAACATTCTAGTGTTATTAATAAATTACAATGAAAAAAATACTCTGTTTTATGGCAATCGCTTGTGTGGTCCTAGTTGGCTGCACAAGCGATGAAGTCTCTGTATATGGGGATGTTTATGGTACTGTTATAGATTCTAAAAGTGGCACACCCGTTCGTAATGCCGAGGTGATTCTCTCTCCTGGTAATAGAACTACTGTTTCGGGTAATGATGGCCATTTTGAGTTTGTAAGTCTTGAGGCTGGTCAATATAAAATCAGCGTAGATGCTGACGGCTATGAGAATAATAGTCGTCAAGTCTCAATTATCCCAGGGCAGAAGGTAACTTGCGATATCCGTCTTTCAAAAATTGTGATAGACCAAACTTTGAAAGTGACTCCTACAAACTTGGATTTTGGAACTAACCAAGACGAATTGTCTGTAATTATCACCAACGAAGGGGATATCGAAACAGAGTGGTCGGTAAATTTAGGAAATAACAATTGGTTATCAGTTCATCCTAAAGCAGGGCGTATATCTGCAGGTAAATCACAAACTATAGTATTTTCTGTTAATCGTGAACTTGTGGCTGAGGAAAAATCAGCCATTGTGAGCATTGCGGCTTTTGGCAACTCCTACCCAATTTCAGTCTCGTGCACTCCGCAAAAGACTCAAGGTGAGTTAGTTGTAGAACCTACAACGCTTGACTTTGGAGAAGAGTCTTCAGAGAAGACAATAACCCTGAAGAATGTGGGTGATGCTTCTCTAAATTGGAATATCTCCAATTTGCAGGCTCCGTTGTCGGTGTCAGAACAAGAGGGTGAAATTGCAGTTGGTGGCAGCAAGGTAATAAAAGTGACTCTTGACCGCAATAAGATGAGTGAAGATATCAATACTTCATTTATTGTATCGGATGGTATTCACGATAAACAGGTTGTCGTTGTGGCTAAAAAGACTGTGTATAGCGCACAAGTTGACCTGTCAACGACAGAACTTGATTTTGAAGACAGTTATACAGAATTACCATTGGTAATATCAAATAGCGGTAACGCTACCCTTAATTGGGAGATTAAAAATATAGAAAACGATTGCATAACAGTCTCTACTAAGAAAGGCTCTTTAGCCGCAAATGGAACATTTAAGGTGCTGGTTAGGTTAAATCGCAATTTAATGACCTCCGACATTGATGACCAAATCTATCTATACGACCTGGATAGTGGCGAATGTTACCCTATAACAATTAAGGCTGAGTACGTGGTTGTTGAGGATTACTCATCGGCGACAATTGCGACGTGTGACCCCAAAGTCTCTTTTGAGATTACAAGTTGTAAACGATATGGGGAGACTGTGCAGTTTGAGTTTACAATGACAGATAACGGGATTGGAGATATTGAAGGATTTAGAATGTATGTTCCATATAATGAATATTATAGCGGCCACTCAAAGTCTGTTATTATAGATTCCGATGGCAATGAATACAACAAGTCAACGGATGTGAAATTGGTATTCAGAAATACTAACACCAATATGGGATATCTGCACGTGGCCTTACCCGAGGGCGTGAAATGTAAAGGCTCAATAACTATCAATAACGTGCCAGAAAATATTACCTCATTCAAAAAGATTCAGATATATGTTAAAGTATATCAAGGTACAAGTTTTATGAATGATACTTTTGCATTTAAGAACGTACCAATTTTTTAATTAGCGCAATCGTCGGTTATGACTTTTAGGAAAGAATAAAAAACATATACAATGAAAAGACTTTTGTTATTTTGGGCGGTGGTATTTGCCGCGATGTTTAGTGCTTGTACCGAGGACGAGAGTTCGCCCGTAGGTGATGTTTATGGTATCGTATCTGACCTCAAGTCAGGTGCTCCTGTGCGTAATGCCGAGGTGATTATTTCACCCAGCAACGCCTCAACGGTGTCGGGTAGCGACGGCCACTTTGAGTTCAAATCGCTCACGCCTGGCCAGTATAAAATCAGCGTCGAGGCCAATGGTTACTCGAGCAATAGCCGTCAGGTGACGGTCGTTGCGGGCCAACGAATCTCGTGCGATATTCACCTCACGCCCGAGGCTGACAACGATGTGATTTCGATTAATCCAACAAGTATCG
>JAFYRX010000073.1 GCA_017546725.1 Alistipes sp.
GTTGTGGAAAGAAGAACCACACATCATAGGCACCAATGTCATATTCATTGTTGCAGTGCGGATAGCTGCGATCAACTCCTCGGGAGTGATTGAATCGGGATCCTCGAAGAACTTCTCCATCAAGGCGTCGTCAGTAGCAGCAACCTCCTCGATGAGCTTAGCACGCCACTCAGCTGCCTCAGCCTTCATATTCTCAGGAATCTCCTTGAGCTCGAAGTTATCACGAACTGTCTTGTCGTCGTAATAGTAGATAGCATTATTATAAATAAGGTCAATCAAGCCCTCGAACTTATCCTCTGAACCGATAGGCAATACTACGGGAAGAGCTGTAGTTCCGAAGTGCTCCTTGATCTGAGCGCAAACTGCGTAGAAGTCAGCACCTGTACGGTCCATCTTGTTAACGTAACCGATACGGGGTACATTGTACTTGTCAGCCTGACGCCATACTGTCTCTGACTGGGGCTCAACGCCACCAACAGCACAGAAAGTTGCAACGGCACCGTCCAAAACACGCAATGAACGCTCTACCTCTACAGTAAAGTCAACGTGTCCCGGGGTATCGATCAAGTTAATCTGGTACTGGTGGTCCTTGTAGTTCCAGAATGCAGTTGTTGCAGCTGAGGTAATAGTAATACCACGCTCCTGCTCCTGTGCCATCCAGTCCATAGTGGCTGAACCCTCGTGAGTCTCACCAATCTTGTGAGTCTTACCTGTGTAGAACAGGATACGCTCCGAGGTTGTTGTCTTACCGGCATCAATGTGAGCCATAATACCGATATTACGAGTATATTTAAGATCTCTTGCCATTTAACTCTCTGTTTTTTAGAATCTGAAGTGTGCAAATGCCTTGTTTGCCTCCGCCATACGGTGCATCTCCTCCTTACGCTTGAAGGCAGCACCCTGTGAGTTGTATGCGTCTACAATCTCTGACGCTAATTTCTCTGCCATTGACTTGCCGGCGCGCTTACGCGAAAAAAGGACAAGGTTTTTCATTGAAATTGAAACTTTGCGCTCCGGTCTAACCTCCATAGGAACCTGGAAGGTCGCACCACCGATACGCTTTGACTTAACTTCGACTTGGGGTGTGATATTCTCAAGAGCCTGTTTCCAGATTTCCAGGGGAGATTTATCAGCATCCTTCATCTTCTTGCTTACCAACTCCAAAGAATCATAGAAGATGGTGTAAGCAATACTCTTCTTTCCATCCAGCATCAAATTGTTAACGAAACGAGTTACCTCGATATCGTTGAACTTGGGATCCGGAAGTAGAATTCGCTTTCTAGGCTTAGCTTTTCTCATTTTGTTTTCCTGATTTAATTACGTTCGTTTAATTTTTACTTCTTAGCGGCCTTGGGACGCTTAGCACCGTACTTTGAACGACGCTGACGACGTCCGTCAACACCTGCTGAATCGAGCGCACCGCGCACGAGGTGATAACGTACACCCGGTAGGTCCTTTACACGACCACCGCGTACGAGCACGATTGAGTGCTCCTGCAAGTTGTGACCCTCTCCGGGGATGTAGGCGTTGACCTCCTTGCCGTTGGTCAAACGAACACGTGCCACCTTACGCATAGCCGAGTTCGGCTTCTTGGGTGTAGTAGTGTACACACGAGTACATACACCACGACGCTGGGGACACGCTGCGAGTGCAGGTGACTTACTCTTGTCCTCCATTGACACTCGACCGTTTCTTACTAACTGTTGAATAGTTGGCATTGTAAAAACTTTGTCCTTTTAGTTTGTTAATTAATCAATTTCCGTTCTTAAAACGTCCAATTCGGACTGCAAAGGTAATGAAAAAATTTTAATAACACTATATATATGACTCTTTTTTCGGCATTTTTCAGCATTTTAGCCCATTTTCGATTCTTTTTCATTATGATTTTACCGAAATTATAAGTATTTATTTATACATATCGCGTCAAAGTGATATTTTTCAGCATTTTACGCATTTTACGTCTTTCGACTGAAAAATCCCAATTTTGATGCCATTTTCGGCCCAAAAACCGACAAGACAGAGGGTTACTCGGCTACAAAACTCGCATCAAATTCGCGTCAATTTTGAAGAAAATTTTAATGAAAATTTCGGGCAAATCGGAGCCGATTTTGAGCCAAATTCGACCAATTTTTCGGTACCAATTCGGAGCGTTTCTCAAAACAAAACGGAGAAAAATGGACAAAATCCGCGAGGTCACAGTCCGTTTTCGTGTCATTTTTTGAGAACTTTTCACACATTTTTCGCACGAAAACCGGCCACCAGAGAGGCTTTTCATTGCAAAAAATTTTGAACTGCGCCCAAGTTATTATATATTTGCAGATTGAATATTTATATAATATATAGGTGCGAGGTAGTAAGGCTCGTTCTGAGGTTTCAACAGACCACGCCGTAAGGCAAAAACAGGCAGACCAGCAGACTTCATCCAGCACCCAACAAGAGATAGAACGAAAACAAATAAACAAAAAAATACTACTCAAATGGAATACAATTTTAAGCAGATTGAGACCAAATGGCAAGAGTTGTGGAAGCAACGCAAGACCTACAAAGTGGAGGTTGACAACAGCCGCCCGAAATATTATGTACTCGATATGTTCCCCTATCCGTCGGGAGCAGGCCTTCACGTAGGCCATCCGCTGGGATATATCGCATCGGATATTTATTCACGCTACAAGCGTCTGTGCGGATTCAACGTGCTGCACCCGATGGGTTACGACGCCTTTGGTCTGCCTGCCGAGCAATATGCTATACAGACAGGTCAGCATCCTGCCGTAACTACAGAGCAGAACATCAACCGCTACCGTGAGCAGTTGGACAAGATTGGTTTCTGCTTCGATTGGGACCGTGAGGTACGCACCTGCGAGCCCGAATATTACAAGTGGACACAGTGGGCATTCCTCAAGATGTACGATCACTACTACTGCAACGACAGCCAGAAGGCTCGCCCCATCAAGGAGTTGGTGGAGAAGTTTGCAACGAGTGGTAGCGAGGGTTTGAATGCCGCTTGCACTGCGCCTATGACATTCACGGCCGAGGAGTGGAATGCTTGGGACGAGGTGAAGCGTGAGCAGGTTTTGCAGAACTACCGCTTGGCATACCGTGCCGACACAATGGTGAACTGGTGTCCGCAGTTGGGTACTGTATTGGCTAACGACGAGGTTAAGGATGGTCTGTCGGAGCGTGGCGGTTTCCCCGTTGAGCAGAAGCGTATGAAGCAGTGGTCGTTGCGCGTAACGGCCTATGCACAGCGTATGTTGGACGGTTTGGAGCAGTTGCAGTGGAGCGACTCGTTGAAGGAGATTCAGCGCAACTGGATTGGTCGTTCTGTGGGTGCACAGGTATTCTTCGACGTGAAGGATTCGGAGCGCAAATTGGAGATTTTCACTACACGTCCCGATACTATCTTTGGCGTGACGTTTATGGTTATCGCTCCCGAGCACGAGTGGGTAGAGGAACTCACTACAGCCGAGAACAAGGAGGCTGTCGAGGCCTACATCGCCGAGACAAAGAAGCGTTCAGAGCGTGAGCGTATTGCCGAGACACGCCGCGTAAGTGGCGTAAAGACTGGTTCTTACGCTATCAATCCATTTACGGGCAACGCTATTCCCATCTACATCTCGGATTATGTTTTGTCGGGCTATGGTACAGGTGCTATTATGGCCGTTCCTGCACACGACTCTCGTGACTACGCCTTCGCTCGTCACTTCGGCATAGAGATTATCCCCGTAGTGGAGGGTGGCAACATCGAGGTAGAGTCTTACGACGCAAAGGCGGGTAAGATGATTAACTCGGGCTTCCTCACAGGTATGGATGTAACGGAGGCTATACCCGCAATGTTCGACGAGGTGGAGAAGCGTGGCTTGGGTAAGAAGTTGATTAACTACCGCCTGCGTGACGCTATCTTCTCACGCCAGCGTTATTGGGGTGAGCCCTTCCCCGTATATTACAAGGGCGAGACAGCATACCCGCTGCCCGAGGATAAGTTGCCTTTGGAGTTGCCTCCTATCGAGAACTTCGGTCCCACAGAGCAGGGTGAGCCACCTTTGGCACGCGTGAAGGATTGGACATTCGACGGTTGCCAATTGGAGTACTCTACAATGCCAGGCTTTGCTGGCTCATCAGCATACTACTTGCGATATATGGACCCCCGCAACACCGAGGGTTTGGTATCGAAGGAGGCCAACGAGTATTGGCGTAACGTAGACCTCTATGTGGGAGGTATCGAGCACGCTACAGGCCACTTGATGTACTCACGTTTCTGGAATATGTTCCTCTACGACTTGGGGTATGTATGCGAGTCGGAGCCCTTCAAGAAGTTGGTTAATCAGGGTATGATTCAGGGCCGCTCAAACTTCGTTTATCGTGTTGTAGGTACCAACAAGTTCGTATCGTTGGGCCTGAAGGGCGACTACCAGACACAGGAGATTCACGTCGATGTAAATATCGTCAAGAACGACCAGCTCGACCTCGAGGCATTCCGCGCTTGGCGTCCCGAGTTCCGTGATGCAGAGTTCATCCTGGAGGATGGCAAGTACATCTGCGGATGGGCTGTGGAGAAGATGTCGAAGTCGATGTTCAACGTGGTAAACCCCGACAACATCGTCGAAAACTACGGAGCCGACACGTTGCGTATGTATGAGATGTTCCTCGGCCCGTTGGAGCAGTCGAAGCCCTGGGACACTAATGGTATCGACGGTGTACACAAGTTCCTGCGTAAGTTCTGGCGCTTGTTCTACGGCAAGGAGGGCGAACTCACTCTCAACGACGAGCAGCCTACACCCGCTGAACTCAAGACACTGCACAAGACCATCAAGAAGGTAAGAGAGGATATCGAGAACTTCTCGTTCAATACATCTATCTCGGCATTTATGATTTGCCTCAACGAGTTGGGTGCCTGCCACAAGCGCGCTATATTGGAGCCTTTGACAGTGCTTATCGCTCCGTTTGCACCCCACATTGCCGAGGAGTTGTGGCAGGTGATGGGACACGAGCAGAGCGTATTCGATGCAAAGTATCCCGAATTCAACGAGCAGCACTTGGTGGAGAGCGTATTTGAGTACCCCGTAATGGTGAACGGCAAGTTGCGCTTCAAGCAGACCTACGCTCTCACGATGACTCCCGACGAGATTCAGGCCGCCATCGTAGAGACCGAGGGCGCACAGAAGTGGCTCGAGGGCAAGGCCCCCAAGAAGATTATTGTCGTGAAGGGCAAAATCATCAATATCGTAATGTAACAAGAGTAAAAAACTATAAAACTTTAACGCCGTGAAACTTAAATCAACACTACTCGGCCTGTTGTTGCTATGCTCGATGAGCCTCTACGCCTTTGAGCGAGTACCCGTATGGCCCAAGGGCAAGATGCCCAATGCACAGAGTCACCAGATTGCCGCTATGACCGATGAGGCGGGCAAGGAGGGATTTAAAGCCGACAAGAATCGCACAGCCTACCTCGAGTGGGGCGACAAGCCCAGCAAGGAGGCAGACAACGACGCCTGTATGATTCTCATATCGGGCGGTGGCTACAACAGTTGCTGCGACGTAGGGTTGATTAAAATGTGGCGCGAGCAACTCACCGAACTCGGTTTCCAGACCGTGAACTTCGTCTATCGTACACCCCGCCCCGTAGGATTGCCTATCTACCAAACCGCTTGGGAGGATGGTCAGCGTGCAGTGCGTATGGTGCGCAAGGAGGCAGAGAAGCGTGGCTATGACCCCGAGAAGATTGGTGTGATTTCAATGTCGGCTGGTTCGCACTTGGCTCTGCTGTTGGCGACAAGTTCGCAGACTGCAGCCTACGAGCCTATCGACAAGTTGGACGAAGTACCCTGCCACATCAACTGGGCTGTGGTGAATGCCCCCGCCTATGTAACGACCGATGGCGAGGCTGGTACTCCCGCTACAAGAGATGGTTACGGTCTGGATGTAAAGTTGTCGGAGGTGTTCAAGTTTGACGAGAAGACCTGCCCGATGACTCTCCAGCACGGTGGTACTGACCCCTACACTCCCAACGGCTCGACACTCATCTATCGCCGTCTGCGCGAGATGAAGATTCCCGCCGAGTTGCACCTCTATGCCGACAAAGGTCACGGTGCATACGGCTTTGAGCGCACGGTGGAGTTTATGCGACAGATGGGTTATATGGGCGAGTTGCAACCCGAGGAGGAGTTGATGGCTCGCTACCCCAACGACGATGCCCGTGCAGAGCACTTTGTAGAGGATGTATGGCCCGAGGGCAAGATGCCTAACGCACAGGAGAAGCAGTGCAAGCCCTACATCGAGTGGCACATCCCGAAGGATAAGAAGACCGACGCTATACAGATTATCTACTCGGGCGGTAGTTATACGGGCAACAACCCCGACGGATTTGAGGTTGCTCCCGCACGTCGCTACCTCAACGAGATGGGTATCACGGTAGTTACTATGAAGTACCGCACACCCCGTCCCGAGGGCTTGGCAAAGCACACTACGGCTTGGCAGGATTTGCAGCGTGCAATACGTTTGGTGCGCTCACAGGCAGCCAAGCGAGGTCTCAACCCCAACAAGATTGGTATTATGGGTTCATCGGCAGGTGGTCACCTGACGCTTATGGGCGTGACAAGTTCGATGCACAACTCATACCTTGCCATCGACGAGATTGACCGACTCCCCTGCAATGTACAGTGGGGTATTGGCATCTATCCCGCATACGCCTTGACCGACGGAGCCGACAAGAACAACACTACGGGCGGTAATGCCGACAGCGCAGTGCTCGTTCCCGAGTTCAGTTTCGACCTCAAGACAGCACCTATGCTGATGATTCACGGCGACGCTGACGGCTGGGCATCGATGAATTCGGTGAAGGTTTGGGAGAAGATGCGCAGTATGGGTATTCAGTGCGAATTGCATACACTTGCACTGCGTCCCCACTGTTTCCAGCGCACAGCGGCACCAGGTACGGGTAGTTACACCCACCTCGACCGCATAGGCGAATACCTGAAGCAGCGTCTCGACATAAAATAATAATTACACAACCTACGGTTCTAGCTCATTCGGAGCCTTGAAAAGGCGACCAAAGCCCCTGCCTGAGGCGGGGGTTGGGGGTGGGTCAGACTTGTAAATGCGGCTAAAAGCCGCAACGTAGGCTTAAAGAAGCAAACGACTTAATAGTAGTGTAATTTTATATGTAAGCACCATAACTAATATTAAGCAACGAAATTATAAATGCATCGAATTTTGCTAACGATAGCCTTATCGCTATTGACCACCACTATGCAAGCACAAGACCTTACAGTAAAACTATGGGATAACGCTACCGCACCTCATTCGAATGGCCTTACGGGGCCCGAAAAGGATGAGGGCGAGGTGAGAATATCGAACGTCACCGAGGCCGTACTCTACATCTATGAGGCGGCTGCAGAGAAGGCCACAGGTCAGGCTGTAGTAATCTGCCCTGGCGGAGGCTACGCGCTGCTGGCTATGGGGCACGAGGGTCACGACTTTGCCCGTTGGTTTGCCCAGCAGGGCATAACTGCGGCGGTGTTGAAGTATCGTATGCCCAACCACACACCCCAAGTGCCTATGGAGGATGCCGCCGAGGCGGTACGCTATATGCGCGAGGAGTACAAGGGCAAAGAGGCGCTGAAGAGTGTCGGCATAATGGGTTTCTCGGCTGGTGGCCACTTGGCCGCATCGACAGCCGTAGGAGCATTGGAGGCCAACGGCGACAAGAGTCCGCGAGCAACGGCACGTCCCGACTTTACGATATTGTTCTACCCCGTAATTACGGGCAACCCTGCGTTCACACACGCTGGCTCGTTCAACAACCTGCTGGGCAACGACCGCACACAGGAGTTGACCGACAAGTGGTCGGCAGAGCAACTCGTCGATGAGAGTACACCGCAGACTTTCCTTGTATTGTCGGACAACGACGGTGTGAAGCCCTACAACAGTACCTCATTCTACAATGCTCTCAAGCAGCACAACATTGCCGCAACGCTCCACATCCTACCCGCAGGTGGTCACGGCTGGGGCTTCCGCGACTTTGAGTACAAGGCTATGTGGCAGGAGGCTCTGTCGGATTGGTTGCGAAGATTGGAGAAGAAATAACACCTATTAAACAAAATTTTAATGAAGCGACTATCAACACTTTGCACTGCACTTGCAGCGGCATTTATACTCTGCGCCTGCGGTGGCACAACAGCCCCCGTAGAGCAGGAATTGGGCACGAACGACGTGTCGAAACCTCACGTTTACACCAACCCTACGGGCGACGAATTCCCTATACTTGCGTGGTTTTCACTCCTGGGCGACCAGGTGACCAAGGAGCGTTACGAGGAGATGGCCGAGGCGGGATTCAACATCTCGTTCTCACACTTCGGCTCTGCCGAGCAGGTGGAGCAGGCGCTGGAGGCATCAACAGGCACGGGTGTAAAGATTCTTATCACCTGCGGTGAGATGTATGATGATACAGAAAACACCGTGAAGCGTTTCCGCCACCATCCGCAGACGGCGGGTTACTTCCTGCGTGATGAGCCTACGGGTGCCGACTTCCCGAAGTTGGCCGAGTTAGCCGACAACATCCGCAAGGCCGACGATACCAAACTGTTGTACCTCAACCTCTTCCCCAACTATGTATCACCAGCACATCTGGGAGCAGAGTCATACGCCGCACACGTAAAGCAGTTCATTGAGCAGATTAAGTTGGGTATGGTGTCGTTTGACCACTACCCCGTAATATTTGATGGCGTGCGACGCGACAACTTCTACGCCAATTTGGAGGATGTAGCCGCAGAGTCAAAGAAGGCGGGCGTACCCTTCTGGGCATTCTCGCTCTCGACGGCACACGACCCCTACCCCGTAGCCAACCGTGCCGCTATGCGCTTGCAGATATTCACCAACTTGGCTTATGGTGCGCAGGGAATACAATACTTTACCTATACTACCCCAGGCACAGAGACTTGGAATTTCCACAATGCGCCCATCGACGCTAATAGTCAGCGCACCGAGGTGTGGGACCGTGTAGCCGAGATTAACCACGAGGTGCAGACTCTGAAGGATGTATTCTTGGGTGCCGAGATGATAAAGGTGCGTCATACGGGCGAGAACATCCCCGCACAGACCGTAGCACTTGCCGAGGGCGACCTACCCCAGCAGATTGCGAAGGTGGAGGCCGATGGCGAGGGTGTCGTTGTATCGCAACTCAAGAACGGCTCGAAGCGTTATTTGATGGTCGTAAACCGCGACATCTACAAGCCACAACGTGTGACTGTGGAGTGCGCCGCCGAGGTGATGCGCTACCTGCCCAACGGCAAGATAGTCCCCGCCGCCACATACTCTCCGTCGCTCTATGTAGAGCCTGGCGATATGTTGCTCTTCGGCTGGAGAGATAAATTTTAAATCGACAACAAAAAAACTCTCACATCCCCAAGATGTGAGAGTTTTTCTTTTACTATTTTACTGTCAATAACGAGAATAATAAGAGGGATTTCAAGGCTTGCGAAATCCGAGAAACCGCAGTTTACTAAGGCGTAAATGAGGATTTCGAGGATGAGTATAACGAAGAAATCACCTTATTATTTTCGTTATTTTACTCTGCCCACTTGGCCGATGCAATGCCGCGAGGTGGCAATGTCAATGTAAACTCTCGCTTTGCGCCTTTCACATCTACATTCTGCCACTCCTGCGAACGATTCACAGCGACTACAGCCAACGAGCCATCGGGATTGACAAAGGCCGACATCTCGACACCACGAGGCAACTCGGCCTCAACATCTACACACCACGCATCAGGCTGGATAACCTTGGAGCAGTGAGCAATATTGTAGTAGTGGCTCTTGCGGTCGAGCGATGCAAAGTCGTAGGTCTCCGACGAAATCTCAATCGCACCAAAGCAGGTACGGCAACCCTTCGGACGGTTGGGCGCACCCTTGTCGTCGAGGATGAGATTCCACAACGTCACACCACGGCCGTAGCGGTTGAGCGTACCGATGAAGATTGATGCAAAGTCGTTCACAAGGCACTTCTCGAAGTCGTAGTTCCACGTTCCGATAGAGGCCTCGGTAAAGAAAATCTCCTTATCGGGGTAAGCCTTGTAGATGCGGTCCAACTCCGACACGCGACCGCCGTAGTTGTGCCAAGCCGAGCCCGCGATATACTTCGAAGCCTCGCTGTCGGCAAAGATATTGAGGGGGTAGCCCTGCTGGTCGGGTACGTTGTCGTAGTTGTAGTTGTGGTCGAAGGCCCAAATCTTGGCCTTGATATCGTGCTTCTCGAACTCGGGGCCGAGGTGGTCACGGATGAAGTCACGCTGCTGCTCCCAACCCATATAGAGCGACATAGAGTTGCCGTGATTCAACGGCTCGTTCTGAACGGTGATGGCATAGATGGGTATGCCCTCGGCCTCCATCTCACCAATCCAGCGCACGAAATACTCGGCATAGTCAGCGTAATACTTGGGGTTGAGAATACCCGAAGTCCAACTGTCGAACGGCTCGCCCGTTACGTGGTGAATCTTCATCCACTTGGGGCAAGACCACGGAGAGCCCACAATGCGCACCGAGGGGTTAATCTCCAAAATGCGCTTCAAGATAGGAAGCAGGTCACGACGGTCGTACTCGTGCAACTCAAAGAACTCGATACCCTCCTTGTCGCAGCAGGTATATTCGTCGAGCGAGAAATCCGACGCACCGATAGAGATGCGGATGAAACTCATAGCCATCTCATCGGGCGAGAAGCACTCCTGCAGAATAGCCTCTCTATCCTCCTCGCTCATCTGCAGGAGGTTGTAGCAGGTAGAGCCTGTAATAGCGGCTCCAAAGCCATAAACGGGTTGGCGGTGACTCTCGGGCTTGAGTTGGATAAAATTACCCTCCGAGGGGGCTACATCACGAAGGTCGGCATTGCCGAGTTGTGCAAAGCGGAACTGCATCTCGCCCGCACCCGAAGTGACATATACCTCGGCCTTGCGTGGTCCGCAGGCATAGGCAATGGCGGCAATGGCCACGACACAGGCGTAGCGCAGAATGGTAATAATAGTCTTTTTCACGTC
Organism: Alistipes sp.; assembly: GCA_017546725.1. Classification (GTDB taxonomy): domain Bacteria; phylum Bacteroidota; class Bacteroidia; order Bacteroidales; family Rikenellaceae; genus Alistipes. Next base: position 11,024 of record JAFYRX010000073.1, read on the forward strand.
TTATAAAAATTAAGGGTTTTATTTAGTTTTTTATTTAGTTTCGGTAGTGGGGGTTTCGGCGGCGGTGGGAGCTTCCTCGGTTGCGGGAGTCTCCTCGACTGCGAGTACATTTTCGGGGGCGGTTGCGGGGGCGACGTCGCGCACCTTCTGCAGACCACGCTCTGCGGCCAGGCGCTCCATTAGGGCATAGGCCTCGGCGTAGTCGTTGCGGATTTCGCCGTCGAGAATGGCATTCTTGATGACCTCCTTAATCTCGCCTATGGCGCTACAGGGTTGCAGGGCATAGCACTTCATAATTATATCGCCCGTGATGGGTGGCTGGAAGTTGCGTACTCTGTCGCGCTCCTCCAAATCCTTCATCTTGCAACGCACCAACTCGAAGTTGGCCAAATAACGCTTCACCTTGGCATCGATGCCCGATGTGATGTCGGCCTCGCAGAGAGTCATCAGCGACTCCACATCGTCTCCCGCCTCAAACAGCAGACGACGTACCGCAGAGTCGGTCACCATATCCTCCGACAAAATAATCGGGCGCAGATGGAGATAGACCATCTTCTGAACAAACTTCATATGCTCGTTCATAGGCAACTTCATACGGCGGAAGATATCGCGCACCATCTTCGAGCCGACAACCTCGTGCTGGTGGAAGGTCCAGCCAATCTTCCTATCGTAAGCCTTGGTCAGTGGCTTGGCAATATCGTGCAGAACGGCCGCCCAGCGCAACCACAAATCATCGCTCTTGCGAGCCACGTTGTCCAACACCTTGAGCGTATGGCGGAAATTATCCTTATGGGCGTGGTTACCTACCCTATCGACACCCTTCAAACGGTGCATCTCGGGGAATATCAACTCAAGCAGGCCCGTCACATCCAACAAATCGAAGCCCATAGAGGGCACGGGCGAGAGGACTATCTTGTTGAGTTCGGTGAGGATACGCTCCTTTGAGACTATCTTGATGCGTTCACGGTTGCGCACGATGGCATCGAAGGTCTCCTCCTCGATATCGAAGCCCAACTGCGTGGCAAACCTCACGGCACGCATCATACGCAGAGGGTCGTCCGAGAAGGTTATATCGGGGTCGCAGGGGGTGCGGATGATGCAATCCTCCAGGTCATACATACCCTCAAAGGGGTCAACCAACTCGCCAAAACGTTCTCCATTGAGACACCAAGCCATAGCATTGATGGTGAAGTCGCGACGACGCTGGTCATCGTCCAGAGTACCCGGCTCAACCTGCGGTTTACGAGAGTCCTGCGTATAAGACTCCTTGCGAGCACCTACAAACTCCACCTCGGCACCATAGGCACGCACCATAGCCGTACCGAAGGTCTTGAAGACCGAGACCTTGCCCTTGACCTCACGGCCCAGAGCCTCGGCAACCTCGATACCACTACCCACCACGACGACGTCAATATCGGTCGAGGGACGGCGCAGATAGTAATCACGCACATAGCCGCCAACGACATAGGCCTCGACGCCCAACGCATCGACTATGCGCGAAATCTTACGGAACACAGGGTTCGCAAGCGGTGCAAATTCTTCTGCCATAGACTTTTACTTCACAGTCGAAGCCAAGCAACGACGATATAATTGAACAGTATTCTCCAAGCCATAATAGAGTGCATCGGCTATGAGGGCGTGGCCGATAGATACCTCGTCACACCACGGAATGCACTCGGCAAAATAGGTCAGATTCTCCAGACTCAAGTCGTGACCAGCATTGAGTCCCAAGCCCACTCGGCGAGCAACCTCGGCAGCACGAACATAGGGTGCAATGGCAGCCTCACGGTCGGCCTTGTAACCCGCAGCGTAGGCCTCGGTGTAGAGTTCCACACGCTTTGCACCACAATCCAGAGCGCCTGCAACCATCTCCTCCATAGGGTCAACGAAGATAGAGGTACGGATACCCGCCTCATTGAAACGGCCACACACATCGACCAAGAATGAACGGTTGCGGATGGTATCCCAACCAGCGTTAGAGGTGATGGCATCCTCGGCATCGGGCACCAACGTGACCTGCGCAGGCTTGACCTCCAGCACAAGGTCGATGAAACTCTGAATGGGGTTGCCCTCGATGTTGAGTTCGGTGTCGATGACGGCCTTCAAATTGCGCACATCGTCGTAGCGGATGTGGCGAGCATCGGGACGTGGATGTACGGTGATACCCTCGGCACCGAAACGCTCTATGTCGAGCGACGTGCGCACCACGTTGGGCACATTACCTCCACGAGAATTGCGCAGCACCGCAATCTTATTAACGTTTACACTCAATTTTGTCATAAAATACCTATATTTGCATAGTTAATTGCCACTTACACGGACGACTCGACCGCCCTATTTTGAACTACCCACAGGGGGTATTTGGTCGGTTACGTCGCCGTTGGCGACGTAAAGTTACTCATTTTTTTCGACTTGAAGATGAAAATTTTACTTTTTTCGCGACCACAGATTGCACCTTCGGCCGCCGACATCGAAAGAATCTTCTCGCTCATCGAGCGTTACGGATTCGATTTTGCGATAAATCAGGAGTTTGCCACCGTTGTCGAAAAGCAAACATCCCGCAAAATTGAGGCCGAAAAAATATACACCACCTCGACGGGCGAGCAACCCGCCGAGAGCGTTATGCTTTGCTGCGGAGGCGACGGCACTCTGCTCGAGGGTGTACAGCGACTCCACAACAAAAACACCATTGTCGCAGGTATCAACTTCGGCCACTTGGGATTCCTCACAACGGCCACTCGCGAAGGTGTCGAGCCGCTGTTCGAGGACATCGCTATGGGCAGGCTCCACATCCGCCCCCGCACTATGCTCCAGATAGAGGGAATAAACCAGTGCGACGAGGTGGTAACAGCGCTGAATGAGGTGTCGGCACAACGCCTTGAAGCGACTATGTTGAAGGTCATTGCAAAGGTTGATAATCAGGTAGTTGCACAATACAATGGAGATGGCGTGATAGTTGCTACACCCACAGGCTCGACGGCCTATTCGTTGAGCGCAGGAGGCCCCATCGTAGCCCCCGAGTGCGGTTGTTTTTTGATTACTCCGCTGGCACCCCACAACTTCGGAATGCGCCCCGTTGTAATCCCCGATACGGCCGTCGTGGAACTCGAAATTCACGCCCGTCACGGCGAGGCGATGTTGTCGGTTGACAACCGTACATACCGCATCGGCGACGACCAAAAAATCGTCATTCGCCGCGCTGCCGAAAGAATTTTATTGGCCACCCCGCACAATATTACGTTTTATGAGACGTTACATAGTAAACTGATGTGGGATGTCGATATAAGGAATTAGACGACACCTCGGAGATTACCTGCAATTGCAAACATAGGGAGGTCACATTGCTGTCGCAACCCGATTTACGGCCGAGGCCGTATTTACAAGTCTGACCCACCCCCTAATCCCCCGCCTCAGGCAGGGGACTTTGGTCGCCTTGACAGGCTCCGAACAAGGAATAGTTTTGTATTTTCACGTTTTACGAGACGTTACATAGTAAACTGATGTGGGATGTCGATATAAGGAATTGAGAATTCAAAATCTACGGATAGACAATATTAAGGCCGAAAAATAAATAAAAACTACGTTTTTCTTTAGTATCCGAGCAAAAATTCATATATTTGCAAGTTATATGAGCGAAATGAAGAATATTCCACAACATATTGCCATCATTATGGATGGTAACGGACGTTGGGCCCGCCTGCGCGGAAAGGAGCGTAGTGAGGGCCATTTTGCAGGTATGGAAGCCTTGCAGAAGACGGTGTACAACGCCGCAGATATAGGAGTAAAGTGGCTTACAGTATATGCCTTCTCGACAGAGAATTGGGGCCGCCCACAAGCCGAGGTAGATGGTTTGATGGAGTTGGTATGCACAGGCGTCGAGATGCACACCCCCGAACTTAAGAAGCAGGGTGTAAGCGTGAAGATTATAGGCGACAAGAGCCGTTTTTCACAGAAAGTTAGCGATGCTTTGGCAAGAATCGAAGGCCACACCGCAGGCGGAGAGCGTATGACGCTCGTTTTGGCGTTGAACTACTCGTCACGCAGCGAGATTCAGACCGCTATGCAGGAGTTGGCACGTCGTGCAAAGGCTGGCGAGATTGAGCCCGAGGAGATTGACGAGAAGATGATTTCATCGTCACTCTATACTGCCGAGATGCCCGACCCCGACCTTATAATCCGCACCAGCGGCGAGTATCGTTTGAGCAACTTCCTGATGTGGCAGGCTTCGTATGCCGAGTTTTATTTTACCGATGTGCTGTGGCCCGACTTCAATCGTGAGGAGTTGGAGAAGGCCATCGAGGCTTTCTCGGCAAGAGACCGTCGATATGGATTGGTTAAGTAGAGTTGAAATTTTTGATTTATAATGAGATACGTTATTAAAACATTGGTCGCAACGGTTGCGTTGTTTATGTTGGCAATGCCGACCTTTGCCCAACAAGCAGATACCTTGAAGGCTAACCGCAAGGCAAAGACCGAGGCGGACAAACCCGAAAAGGAGACTATCATTTTTGACGAAAATGCTCCGATGATAAATTCGGAGGCTGCACCTCGCCTGTATTATATCCGCAACGTAAACATTCACGGTGTTGAGTATCTCAACCCCGATATCTTGCGTTCGAGTGCAGGTCTTATCCCTGGCGATTCGCTCTACTTGCCGAGTTCATACATCTCGAGCGCCGCAAACCGCTTGTGGTCACAGCGCTACTTCTCGGATGTGAAGATTGGAGCCACCATCGAAGGCGACAGCCTCGATTTGGAGGTATTCCTGCAGGAGCGCCCCAGAGTACACCACTGGGATGTTATCGGCCCCGGTATGACTCGCAGCAAATCAAAGGAACTTATCGAGGAGCAACTCAAGTTGCAGACTGGTACTGAGTTGTCGGACTACGTTATCGACAAGAACGAGAAGTTGCTCAAGAAATATTACTCTGACAAGGGTTTCCGCAACGCAAAGATTACGACATCGATTACCAACGATACGTTGATGAAGAACGCCGTGAACGTGACGTTCCGCGTGGACCGCAACGCCAAAGTGAGGGTAGGCTCTATCACATTCGAGGGCAACGACCAATTCACCGACAAGCGTCTGCGTAAGGCATTCAAGAAGACTCACCAGAAGTCGGCAAACTTCTTCCAGAACACCAAACTCAAGGAGGATGATTACAAGGAGGATAAAAACCTATTGCTCGATTTCTACAACGCACGCGGTTATCGTAATGCCACCATCCTCTCGGACTCGATTTACAATATGGAGGAGGACCGCATAGGTATCCACATCAAGGTCGATGAGGGTAACAAGTTCTACATCCGTGACGTAAAGTGGGTAGGTAACTCTATCTTCGCCACGGAGGATTTGCAGCGTCTGTTCAGCGTCAAGAAGGGCGACACATACGATAAGAAGTCGATGCACAAGAAGTTGGGTATCGGCCGCGAGATGGACCCTGACCAGGAGTCAGTTTCGACTCTCTACCAGAACAGAGGTTACTTGATGTCGCAGATTGAGCCGTCGGAGATTGTTGTCGGCGCCGACTCTATCGATATGGAGATTAAGGTGTTCGAGGGTAAGCCTTTTACCATCAATGAGGTGGGTATCTCGGGTAATACCAAAGTCGATGACGAGGTTATCCGCCGCGAGTTGAGCGTATATCCCGGACAGTTGTACGACCGTTCGCAGTTGATGTACACAATACGTCAGTTGATGAATATGGGACACTTTGACCCCGAGCAGATGGAGCCCGACATTCAGCCCATTTCGAGCGACTTGGTAAACATCAACTTCCCGTTGGTGGAGGCTGCCAGCGACCAGTTCAACATCGCAGGTGGTTGGGGCGCAGGCTCGTTTGTAGGTTCGGTGGGTATCTCACTCAACAACGTATCGACACGCAACCTCTTCAAGAAGGGTAAGTGGACTCCCTATCCTATGGGACAGAACCAGAGATTCTCAATTTCGGGACAGACCAACGGTACATACTACAAGGCTTTGGCCATCAGTTTTACAGACCCCTGGGTGGGTGGTCGCAAGCCTAACTCATTGAGCGTATCGGCACACATCTCAGAGCAGAACAACGCATATTATATCTGGCAGTCGGCAACGATGTACTTTCGCTCGATAGGTGTTGCGGCAGGTTTGGGTAAGCGTCTGCAGTGGCCTGACCCCTACTTTACGCTCTATATGGAGGCACAGTACCGCCGTTATGCGTTGAACAACTGGAATTACTTCATTATGAGAGACGGTATAGCCAACGAACTCTCGGCAAAGGTGGTGTTTGGTCGCTCGACAGTGGACCAGCCTATCTACCCGCGTCGTGGTTCTGACTTCTCGGCTACATTGACCTTCACGCCTCCCTACTCATTGTGGGATGGCCGCGATTATAGCGACGAGTCGATGACCGACCAGACACGTTACCGCTGGATTGAGTACCACCGCTGGCAGTTGAAGGGCCGTTGGTTCCAGCCTATCAGCCGCAACGAGAAGTTGGTGTTGATGGCTCACGCCGAGATGGGATTCTTGGGCCACTACAACAAGAACAAGTTGTCGCCTTTCGAGCGCTTTGAGGTCGGAGGTGACGGTATGAGCGGCTATACTATATATGGTGTAGACATCATCGGTTTGCGTGGTTACAAGGATGGTGAATTGGACCCCATCGGCAGCAGTTACTCTATGGCCTACAATAAATATACTATGGAGTTGCGATACCCGCTCATCTTGAAGCCATCTTCACAGATTTATATGTTGGGCTTCTTGGAGGGTGGTAACGGATTCAAGTCGTGGAAGGAGTTCTCGCCGTTCAAGATTAAGCGTTCGGCTGGTATCGGTATCAGAATGTATCTGCCTATCGTAGGTTTGTTGGGCCTCGATTGGGGTTGGGGATTCGACTGTGCGGCTGGTCAGACCAAGCGTAGCGGTAGCCAACTCCACTTCACCATCGGTCAAACTTTCTAACAGCAGTGGCGAGATTTTTGGAAATTAATTCGTATATTTGTATTTAGTACAAACCTTAAATTACAAAACTATGAGACGACTTATTTTAATTGTAGCCCTCGTGATGGGTTTTGTAGCGACGGCAGCGGCACAGAATTACGCGGTAGTAGATAGCGAGAAGATTTTCAAGTCAATAGACACATACAATCAGGCATTGAAGCAACTCGATGAGTTGGCAACAAAATACCAGAGCGAGGTAGATGCCAAGTTCGAAAAGGTTGAGAACCTCTACAATGCCTATATGCAGCGCAAGGCTTCGATGTCGCAGTCGGCACAGAAGGCCAACGAGGACAACATCATCAAGATGGAAGAGGAGGCTACTAAGTTTCAGGAGTCAATCTTCGGCACCGAGGGCGAGTTGATGAAGAAGCGCTTGGAGTTGATTCAGCCTATTCAGAAGAAGGTATTTGCCGCTATCGAGGAGTATGCCAAGCAGAAGGGTTACGATATGATTATCGACGTGGCACAGAATGCTACGATGCTCTACTACTCGTCGAAGGCCGATAAGACCACAGAACTTATCGCAATACTAAAAGCAGAGTAATTTACGTTAGACAAATAGAGACAAACAAATAAACAGACACAAGTAAAAAAATTATGAAAAAAGTTTTGAAACTAACCCTTGCGGTAGTATGCGTGATGTTCTCAACATCACTTTTTGCCCAGAAGATGGGACGCATCAACACACAGGAGCTTATCCTCTCTATGAACGAATACAAGGATTTGCAGACACAGATGGAGTCATACCAGAAGGAACTCGCTGCACAGGCCGAGACTATTCAGGTGGAGTTTAATACCAAGTATCAGGAGTATCAGAAGAACTTCGAGACTATGACTGACGCCGTAAAGCAGCTCAAGGAGAAGGAGTTGAGCGACTTGCAGACTCGTTCACAGGAGTTCCAGCAGATGGCTCAGCAGGATTTGCAGAAGAAGTATAGCGACTTGATGGCTCCCATCGAGAAGAAGGCTATCGACGCTATCAACGAGGTATCGAAGGCTGGCGGTTACGCTGTAGTATTTGATATGTCGGCTGGTCCTATCATCTACTTCGACGAGGCATCGGTTATCGACCTCGGTCCCGAGGTGAAGACAAAGTTGGGCGTATCAGCAACTGCTGCTCCCGCACAGTAATCCTCGAAAGGATAACGAATAACATTACAAAAGTTTAAGCATCGGCCTCCGAACGGAGGTCGATGTTTTTTGTGGATATAATCAAACTCCTCTTCTAACTTTAGAGACTCCAATCCTCGCCCGTCGGGCTCGGTGGAGTGACGTGAAGTTGTATTTATTTCCTCCTCTAAGTTAGAGGAGGTGGCACTCGCTTGCGAGTGACAGAGGAGTCTGTAAAGTCTGCATCGGAATTTCATCTTTCATCTTTGAACTGTCAGTTCAAACACACTCCCTCCCCCTAAAGGGTACTCCCTCTAACATAGAGGGATAGTTATTATACCTTTTTCTCTTTTTCACCTTTTTAGCCGTAAAAAGGTGAGCAAAAAGCGGCGCGGTGACAAGTTTTCGGGTTCTCCGCTTACCGTCGGTAAAACGGACGCCTACGCGTTTTTACTACGTGAAAAATTCTCCGTTTCTTAACCCTCCGTCTGCGCGTCGCCCTTCATCCGCAAACTTGCCTGCCGCGATTAGGCTGACGCACGGGAATTATCGAATAATTCCTTTTTTAACCTAGAGGGAGAATTTTTTATTATCCTTTCTTATTCGGTTTACTGTAGAGACTCCAATCCTCGCCCGTCGGGCTCGGTGAAGTGACGTGGAATAATACAAGTATTAAGAATCCTTTTGTATTGTCGTGATATTTTTGTATCTTCGCAAAACGACTTAAGACAAAATCAAAACACTATGAAACGTATAATCTCATTCGCCACATTGGCACTCATCATCATTGCCGCATCGCTAAGCGCATCGGCTCAAGAGATGATGCACATCTACCCCAAAACCATCAAGTCGGGACCATTCAAGACAGGACACATTCAGGGTATAGCCGTAGACACCGAGAAGGGATATGTCTATTACTCCTACACCACCATACTCATCAAGACCGACCTGCAGGGCAATATCATCGGCTCGGTGACGGGTTTGTTGGGCCACTTGGGTGACTTGGATTTCAACCCGCAGGATGGTCGCGTTTACGGCTCATTGGAGTACAAGAACGACGCCATCGGCAAGGGTATCCTAAAGGCCGAGAAGAGTAGTTTCAAGCCTAACAACGCATTCTACATCGCAATATTCGACGTGGACCGCATCACACGCGAGGGTATGAGCGCCGAGAAGGATGGCATTATGACAACGGTACACCTTTCGACCGTGGTGGATGACTATCAGGCAATAGTTGAGTTGGAGAACGGCAAGTGGGAGCACCGCTTGGGTTGCAGTGGTATCGATGGTGTGGCCTTCGGTCCGAAGTTCGGCAAGAAGGGCGGCAAACAGATGCTGACGGTAACCTATGGCGTATATAGCGACCGCAAGCGTTCGGACAACGACTATCAGGTGTTGTTGCAATACGACATCAGCAAGTGGGGCAAGTATGAGCGCACACTTTCGCAGGAGAATATGCACCGCGAGGGCCCTGCAAAGCCCGACGGCGAGTATTTCGCATATACGGGTAACACGACATACGGTGTACAGAACATTGAGTATGACGAGGATTTGAAGGTTTGGTGGCTGGCGGTTTATCCAGGCACGAAGCCCCAATTCCCCAACTACAACCTCTTCGCTATCGACGGCACAGCAAAGCCCACAAAGAGCGCATTGAAGGGAGTACCCTACATCGACAAAGCCAACGTACTAACATTGTGGGATAAGGGCGAAAAGGACAGCAAGACAGGCACCAGCGGCTGGCGTTTTGGCGTTGGCTCGACAGGTATGGCCTACTTGGGCGGAGGTATGTACTACTTCTCACACAACCACTCATCTAACGAGGGCCAGGGCAGCAACATCCGCCTATACTACATTGACGGAGTTGATAGTGCGACACCTCAATTCCTGCAGTTAAAATAACAGCCCACCTATAGTAGATGGACCGCGAAGCAGCCATAGCCGAGGTAGATTGGTATTGCAACCTTGTGCGCCGACGCATCGAGCGTTGGGGTGTGACGTTGCCGCCCAAAGCGAGGGCTATGCTCACGGAGAATATGGATGAGGTCGCGGCACGGAAATCGGCTCTGCAATTCAAGGACGAGAAGGAGGGTTACTACATAGGCGAAGTCGATGAGGAGGGCCTGCGACAAGGCTACGGCATATACACCCGCACCACCAGCAAACCCGACCATTGGACTATGCAGGCGGGCCGTTGGGTGGAGAGCCGACCAATAGGCACTCATACGCTCTATGAGTCGGACTGCCCCGAAAAGCACCACTACCTGGCTGCCGTATATTTCAGCGGCGAAAGGCGCAAGGCAAAGGGAACAATCGGATTCTCGCTCTCGGAGTCGGGTATCAACACCCAGCAACGACAATACAAGCGCTACGAATACTTCTCGCTCTCGACGCTGGCCGTAGGCTCGGCAATGATATTTGTCTTTCTGCTGGCGCTGACTCGCAATGCAAAGATAAGCCTTGCGGGAGTGATAGTAGTCGCAGTGTTATATCTCATAAGTTACATAAGAGGCCGCCAATAACTTGGGCGGCCTCTCGTTTTACTATATCTCGCTGCGTCGCTCGCGCTATCCTACGAAGTCGATGAGTGCCTGAGCACACTCCTTGGGTTGCTCGATGAAACCCATATGGCCCGACTCCTCCAGCCACACGACCTGCGCCTGCGGATTCTTGGCTATGAACTCCTCGGCTGCTTCGACGGGGATGTAACTATCCTTCTTACCCAAGATGAATAATTGGCGAACGGGGCTGTTTTTAAGCATCTCGTTTTGGTCCTTGCGCTCAATCATACCGCCCAACAGAGCAACGATGCCCTCATCCTCGGTGATATGTACCTGCTCTACCAAATCATCGATATAGGGTTGCAGGCGGCGGCGATTCTGCTCGGCAAAACCCGCCTCGGGAGCGACACGCGCCAACACATCCTTCTTACCCGCACGCACCAAAGCAATCTCACGACGACGATTCTCACGCTTAACATCGGTATCGGGATTGGGCGATGAACTCAACAACACAACACCATCGAGACGTTCGGGGTAGGCAGCACAAAACGCCAGCGACACATAGCCACCCATAGAATGGCCCACCATAGTCACTCGCTCGATACCCAACTCGTCCAACATATCGCGTAACACCTCAGCAACCATCTCCATAGTATGCACCTCGCCCTTGACCTCCGAGATACCGTGACCAGGAATATCGACCGTGATAACTCTATAGTGGGGCGTCAGCAGCGGCAGGAAATCCTCCCACACGTACATCGACTCCAAATATCCGTGCAGCAACACCACACACTTCTCGCCTTTGCCAGAATCGGCTATATGCAAGGCTGTAGAGCCAGCCATCAAAAATTTCTCCTTCATTGTTTACTTATTTATAGATGCGCCAACGGATTGGTGCACCCCATATTTACAGCGTAAAATTACACAAAAAAAATGCGAAATTAAAATTTCTCCCTCGCAGATTGGTCCATTACCACAGGTTAGAGGGAAAATAATTTGTTTGTCGATGGAAATATTCGTATTTTTGAAACATATTTGGGTGGTTGTGGTTTGACCGATAGAGCGCGTAGGCAATATGGTATGAGGCTTGCTATATAGGGCGGAGAGGTCGGCAGACAAATATGATGAATCCCAATCAGCGTAAACAGAGAAGACAAGACTTATGAGAGGAATGAAAATATTGACCATTGCATTGCTGTGCATACTCTGCTCGGCGTGTAGCGTCACGCGCAAACTCTCGCAAGGCGAATACTTCCTGCAACGTGTCGAGATTGAAGATGACAAAGATACCCCTAAAAAGGAACGCATTACGGCCCTAACATTGGAGGAGTATGTACGCCAGACTCCCAATAAACGTTTCCTGGGAACAAACTTCTACGTATGGGCCTACAACCTGGCCAATCCCAAGAAGGATAATTGGTGGAACAACCTCAAGCGTAAGATTGGTGAAGAGCCAGTATTGCTTGACACTACGCTTACAGAGAAGAGTGCGCAGAACCTGAAGACCTATATGAATTCGCGCGGATACTACTCTTCGCAGGTGGAGTATTCGATAGACACCACCCGCCGACAGAAGCGCGCCATAGTCACATTCCGAACAAAGCAGAACGAGCCTTATCGCATCACAAGCATTGCCTACGACTTCCGTGACAACCAACTTGCCCCCGTCATAGAGTCTGACTCGGCAGCATCGCTGCTCAAGGTGGGTAATATTTTCGATATTACGGCACTCGACAAGGAGCGTCAGCGCATAGCATCATACCTTAATAACAGAGGCTACTATAACTTCTCGATTAATAACATCGAATATCGTGTCGATACACTCGGCGGCAACCGCGAGGTAGGCATCCGTATGATTGTCAAGCGCAACATTACGGGTTACGACGAACGTGGACGTGCCATAATGGACAACAACCGTCTGTTCCGCATAACCGAGATTAACGTAATGCCTGAATATGACCCCTCGACCGAGCGTGAGGTGGCATCAAGGAGAATGGTCGATACAACTTTCTATCAGGGACTGAACATCATATCGGAGGGCAAGCCCAATGTACGTCCTGCGGTGCTGCGTACGGCCATACCACTTACTCCCAACACGCTCTACAACTCGTCACAGGTCGAGAGAACGTACAACGAAATTATGTCGCTCGGATACTTCAAGAGCGCACGTATAGCATTCGAGGAGTTGCCCCGCGTGGTGAACGACTCGCTGATGGTAAACTACGCTGGAGATGGACGTGAAGCATATTCACCACGCCGTTTTGACAACATTGAGGAGGGTTATTTGCGATGCCACATCCTCTGCTCGCCTACACTCAAGCAGGGGCTCAATGTCGAGTTGGAGGGTAGTACAACATCGAGTTTTTACGGTGCATCGGCTACGGTAGGTTACCAAAACCGTAACCTATTCCGAGGTGTCGAGACGCTCAACGCCTCGGTAACCTTCGGTTATGAGTATATGAAGGCCCCCAACACAGCGAAACGTAACGCCAACGAGTTGGGCTTTGCCGTAGGTTTGTCGTTCCCGCGATTCATCGTACCCTTCAGGCTATCTACACGCAAGATTAATACACCTCGTACGAAGGTCGAGGTATCGTATAACTATCAGGACCGCCCCTACTATCGTCGAGACCTCTCGCGTGCAACGTGGACCTATTCGTGGCGAAGTATGAATGGACACGACTCATACCAACTGCGCCCGATAGACATAAACTGGATTAATGTAGGTTATATGAACAACGAGTTCTTCAACTCGCTCCGCAACGAATATTTGCGACAGAGTTACCGCACGCAGGCTATCGTGGGTTTGTCGGGCTCGTACACCTACAACGACCAGAACCAGAACATCGGAGGTAACACCACGCTTCTGCGTGCAAACTTCGAGTCGGCGGGTAATCTGATGAATCTGATTGGCCGCACCTTCTCAAATCGAACAGAAGAGGGTTACTACAACGTGCTGGGGGTAAGATTCTCGCAGTATGTACGTGGTGACGTAAGCCTCAGCCACAAGTTGGTGTTGGGAGATAAGACCGCCCTGGCGGGTAGAATATTTGCGGGTGTCGGCGTACCGTACAGCAATTCGAGCGCATTGCCATTCGACCGCTTGTTCTACGTCGGCGGTAGCAATAGTATGCGAGGCTGGGCTCCTCGTACTTTAGGACCAGGTAACACCCCCGCAGAAGATACGCCCTACCCTGTGCAGATGGGAGATATGCGTCTGGAGGCTAATGCCGAGTTCCGCTTCCCGATATGGGGGATGTTCAACGGAGCGACGTTTGTCGATGTAGGTAACGTGTGGTATCTGGGCCGCGACAAAACGCAGGTTCCTGCCGACGGAGTATTCCACTTCGACAAGTTCTACAAGCAATTGGGTATGAATACAGGCTTGGGCCTTCGTATCGATATTACGTTCGTAATCCTGCGTCTGGACTGGGGTATTCAGATTCACAACCCCAACCGCCCCGAGGGCCAACGATGGATTCACGATTTCCGTTGGAAGAACACCGCACTTAACTTCGGTGTAGGTTATCCGTTCTAATCCCGCGAAACAGAGATTTACCAAAAAAATGGGTGGTGATAATGTCTGGCAACATTTCACCACCGTGTTAGGTTAGTTAGGTTAATGAGAACTGTGGGTCGCCCCACATTGTTATTACAAAGATAACCGAATATTTTTTATCTGCAAAATTTTAAGCCTCTTTTTACTCTTTTTTGAAAAATTCCACCCACTTAATTATTAAAATATTTCAAAAACATCGCACCTTATAGTGCCACAGATTCCAATCCCACGACCTTAGAATCGACGGCAGAAGCCGCTACGAGCGGGGTGACGGCCGCAGAAGAGGTAGAATTGCAATGACGAGTGCGATAGAGAGCGGGAGTACAGCCATACTCCTTTTTGAAAAGTTTTATAAAATGCGAAGTATTGGGAAAGGTACACTCGTTGCCAATTTCGGATATAGACTTCGACGTTGAGATTAGCAGCAAGCGCGACTGCATCAGTCGCTGATGGATAAACCAACGGTGCGGCGGAGTGAGGAAGTGGCGCTTGAACTCCTTCTTGAACGAAGTCAGTGAGCGATTGCACATCGAGGCGAGCGTCTCGATAGATATGTCACTAAAGATATTGGCATAGATAATCTGTTCGAAATTCTCGTGCGCCGAATCGACATTACTCAGCACCTTAGTCTTCAGGCAACCGTCCGTCTGCGAGACAATCAAATATACCAACTCCGTCATCTTGATATTCTCGGCTGTATCGTCGTGCATATTGTCATCCTGCAGATAGGTGGCCGTATGATAGAAGAAACTCTTCAACGAGGCAGACGCAGGCGACGAAACGTGATTGAACGCACTACAATGCTCGCACTTGTGCGAATTGGAAACGTTAATCGAATAGGTCATATTCAGATGTAACAAAATACGCTGCAAGAGCACCGGAGAGTAGTAAACGATAATCTGCTCAAAGGGCTTTGCGTCATCGGGGATATCCTCGACGTAGTGGTTGCCGACGCCCAAATAGAATACATCGCCACGCGAAATAGTATAATGGGTGTCTCCATAGTAGATGTGCTTTGTTCCTCGCACTACGTAACCTATGGCACAACGCGACAGATTGAGTAGATGAATTCCGGCACAATTAGCCTCAACGTATTTAACAATTGTAGGCTGCGATTCAATTTCGTGATTAAACATCTTGTCTATTTTGATTGGTTTATATTTATTTACCAAGTCAAAAGTAGATATAATCTCATTGATTTACAAGCGATTTCGCTATAAATTACAATGATTTATTGTATTTATATATCATTAGACCTTCACGGCCTATTCGCGCGGGCCGAATATGGCATTGCACACCGAATCAGAATAGACGAAATGGTGGCGATTGAAGGATAATAAATTTACCATAAAGAGTCCAATTCTCGCCCGTTGGGCCCGGCGGAGTGACGTAAAATCATAGAATTCCCTCCTCTAAGTTAGAGGAGGTGGCACGAACGAAAGTGAGTGACGGAGGAGTATGATATCTTTTATCTTTAAACCTTAATCTTTCAACTCAAAGCAGACTCCCTCCCCCTAACGGGTACTCACTCTTGCCTTAGAGGGAGAATTTGTAACTTCAACACAAAAAAAAGGCGTCTCCCGAGGGAAACGCCTAATTTATAAGAATCGTGGTGATTAGTTGTTAGTCGCCTGCTTTTCGATTGCTGCATAAGAAATCTTAAGCGCATTAGCACGGCGCAACTCCTGCTTAACGTCGGTAATGATACCCATCTTGGTGAACTGGTCGGCCTTGATAGATGTTGTCATCTGTGCACGGTCAGCCTCGTTCAACTGCTCACGCTCGGCGGCGATAAAGTCACCGATGTCCTTTGCAGTACGGAAAGCATCATTCAACTGAATCTGTGTTGCAGTACCATACTTAGCCTGCATATGAGGTACAGGCTCACCAATGTTAATATAACTTACCAAGTTCTTCTTCTCCAACTTCTGAATCTCAGTAGCCTCGGGCAAACGATAGCGCACGAGCAACTCCTGGTCACGCATTGTGGTAGACACCATAAAGAAGAAGAGAAGCATAAAGATAACGTCAGGTAGAGACGCTGTTGAGATAGCGGGCACTTCTTTCTTGCCCTTCTTTTTCATTACTGCCATAATCCTACTTCTTTGTTGCACCTTTACGTGGCTCAGCCTCAGAAATCTTCATCGGCACTGCCTTGGTTATTACACCACGCTCATCCTCTGAGAGCTCAGAGAATTTTGCCTGGAACTTCTTCATCGCTACATCGTCACGAATCTCATTGAACGCTGCAGTCAACTCGTTCTGCACGCTAATGTAGATATCGTAGTTTGTATCACGTGTAGTCTGCAACGATATAATACCTTTACTCTCGGGGTAAACCCACTTTGAGCCGTCGGGCATCTCGATTTCCTTATCCTCCTTCTCGGGAAGATTCTCATCGTCTGCCTCGTTCAAGACGAACTCCTTAGCCTTATCCTTCAAGCCGCGAATATCCATAATCTCGTCACCGACCATCAACTGGCCCATACCGTTTACGAATACCAACATAATGTTACGCTCCTTCTGCTTCTGGTCCTCAACCTTCACATCCTCGGGAGGAATAGGGGGAAGCACACGCGTAAGACCCTTATCGGTACTCATTGTAGTAGCGACGAGGAAGAAGATAAGCAACATGAACGAGATATCGGCCTGTGAACTGGCATTAATATCGGGTACCTTTCTTTTATTTCCTCCTGCCATAAAAGTCTCCTTTCATTATTTGAGTGCGTCGCTTACAGCTGAATAAATAGCTGCAATAACAGCAGCAGCCATAGCAACATAAGTTACCATAATGCTGGCATCAGTAATTACTGTATCGAAGCGGGGGAAGAAACCCTTGTTCTGGAGGTCAACAATCTCGTATGTGTGACCCTGTGCCAAAACGTAAGATACTACAACGATTGCAACAATAGCAACAAACGAAATAATAGTACCCTTCAAACCCTCAGGCTTCTTCAGCATATCCATACCTGCACCCAGCACGGCAGCCAAGATGGCAGCGATAATCAATGCATAACCCCAATAGAGGTTAGCACCGACTGCTGTAGCATTTGCAGTAGTAGGGTCAGAGGGAGTAGTAGCTACAGCCCACGCAACCAACGCTACAGAAACGCCTACGAGTGCAACCAAAATATATTTTAATACTTTCTCCATTATAATTCTATCTTTATCAGATTAGAGAATAAATTATTTCTTGTTGTATGCAGTCAAGATGTCAACCAAAGTGATTGAAGCATCCTCCATTGTGTTTACCAAAGAGTCAATCTTTGATACGATGTAGTTGTAGAACAACTGAAGAATAACCGCAGCGATAAGACCCATCAAAGTAGTCAACAAGGCAACCTTGATACCACCAGCAACGGCAGTAGGAGAAATATCACCCATAGCCTGAATCTGGTCAAATGCAGAGATCATACCTACTACGGTACCCATAAATCCCAACATCGGAGAAAGAGCGATGAACAAACCAATCCAAGAAAGACCTGACTCCATCTGACCTGTCTGAACTGAACCATAAGAAACAACAGCCTTCTCAACAGCGTCCATACCCTGGTCGTAGCGGTCCAAACCCTGATAGTAGATAGAAGCAACGGGACCCTTTGTGTTACGGCAGAAGTCCTTAGCAGCCTCTACACCCTGACCATTCAAAGTCTCAGCGAACTTCTCAATAAACTTCTTTGTGTTGATGTTTGAGAATGAGAGGTACAACATACGCTCGATAGCGATAGCCAAACCGATAACCAAACATACCAATACGGGCAACATCCAGCCCCAACCTCCCTCGAGGAACTTCTGCATCAATACCTGGTGCATTGTTTCGCCTGCCAATTCAGTCTCGGCTGCAGCAGCCTCCTGTGCGAAAGCGTTTACAGTGCCAAGTGCGGCAACTGCCAAAAACATAAAGAATTTTTTCATAGTGTTTTTAATAATTTAATTAGTGTTTTGTTACTTGTATTTTTTTAGTTTTATGTTGTAATTTTTCTTCAAAAAAAATATTTTCCACCAAAAAGCGCATCGAATAAGCCATAACTTTAGGCTCCTCGATAGCAAATTAGGCACTCTGTCGACACTTTGGTCTAAACAGCGTTCCCTATCCGAAAACATCCTATAACACGCTATACGTCAATCGCTTACGCCGCCAATCTCCCCATAGGTGCGTCCGCATTTGCGATTTTCGCATACTTTACGGACCGAAATATAGACATTTTTTTTTAATTACGCAAGTCCGTTACAATGTAAATTCTCCACGAAGAGGTTTTCTTAAAAGAGCCAAACTCTCTTCCAGAGGCAGATTTTTGCCCAAAACGTACATCAATTTGGTGATGGCGGCCTCGGTAGTCATATCGTATGCCGAGAGCACACCCGCTGCCAAAAGACGCTGACCTGTCTCGTAGAGTTGCATCTCGACGGTACCGTTGTCGCACTGCGTGACATTGAGCACGATAACCCCTCGCTCCACCGTCTCCTTCATCAGACGCAGGAACCAATCTGCCGTCGGCGCATTGCCCGCACCATAGGTCTCGAGCACCACACCTCGCAGGCCCTCAACCGAGAGTATAGCACGCAGGGTGTATTCGCCAATGCCTGGGAACAACTTAATGATAGCCACACCCTCGCTCAACATCGTAGCAATCTCGAGCGGTTGCTCCGAGGGCTCGGCCTGACGGATAGCGGCAGTATTATAGGCGATTTTTACACCCACCTCGGCCAGCGGAGGATAGTTCGACGAGCGGAATGCATCCAACTCCTCGGCACTACTCTTATGGGTACGGTTACCACGACATAAACGGCTATGGAACAGCAATGACACCTCGGGAACGATAGGTCTGCCGTCGTGCTTGGCACCCGCAATCTCGATAGCCGTGATGAGGTTTTCGCGGCCGTCGGTACGCAACACACCGATGGGAATCTGACTACCCGTAAAGACTACAGGCTTGGCCAAATTCTCGAGCATAAAACTCAGAGCCGAAGCGGTGTAGGACATAGTATCTGTTCCGTGCAGGATGACAAAGCCGTCGTAGCGAGCGTAGTTGTCCCTGATGACCTCGGCAATGGCGCACCAATCTGCGGGGCGAACATTAGAGGAGTCAATCAGCGTGGGCATAGTATGCACGTCAATATCGACCTTGAGGCGACGCACGGCAGGGAACTCGTCGTAGATACCACTGAAGTCGAAGGGCACAAGCGCACCCGTCGTCTCATCGCGCTTCATACCGATTGTTCCACCTGTGTAAATTATCAAAATCTTGGAGCGGTCACCGCCCGCATTGTGCAGAGTCTGTATCATAACCTCTATATTATCTGCTAAATATTACATTTTCACCTTATATATATAAAGCCTATGCTCTTTGACCAAAGAACATACGCTCGGCATTGGCCGTCGTGATGCGGGCAACCTCGTCGGGCGAGACACCCTTAACCTCGGCCACCTTGTCGCACACATACTTCACATAGGCCGACTCATTGCGCTTGCCACGATGAGGCACGGGGGTAAGATAGGGACAATCGGTCTCCAGCACTATATCTTCCAACGCCATCTCGCTGACGGCAACAGCCACGCTACTCTTCTTGAATGTGACCACGCCACCTATGCCAAACAACCAATCACCGCACTTTCGCAGACGGCAATAGACCTCGGCACCCTCCGAAAAGGCGTGCAACACGCCACGCAGACGGCCTCCCGACTCGGTAGCACGCTGACACTCGGCCTCCAGCACCTCGCACATATCGTCCCACGCAGAACGAGTGTGTATCACAACAGGCAAATCGAGTCTTACGGCCAGACGGCACTGCTCGACAAAGGCTTCGCGCTGCTCGGCCTTGAACTCCTCGCTCCAATAGTAATCCAGCCCTATCTCACCAACGGCACAAAAGACCACCTGCGAGGGGGGATTCTGGAGATATTGCTCGACACGTTGCAATTCCTCGCGCCAGCGGGGATTGTCATTGACCGACGTGGGGTGCAAACCCATCATCGCAAAGCAGTAGTCGGGCTCACGGCGCACAAGGTCAAAGAGTCGCTCATCGCTCTCGGCATCGATGGCTGGCAGAAGCAACTTGCCAACACCCTCGGCGCGTGCTCGCGCGAGTGCCTCAGCACGGTCGACATCAAACTCCTCGGCGTATATATGTGAATGTGTATCAATCAATTTCATTCTTATCAGGATTAGGGTTATAAGCCCTTTAATAATTACAACATCTTGCAGCCATCCCTCTGCGGCAAAGGCTATATTGACTTCTCGTAGCGCTTACCAGGCAACGGTCTGACGGCTCCCGACAACTCCAGATTCATCAGCATCAACGTAAGTTCGCCCGACGACAATCCGCTACGCACCTGCAACTCGTCAATGCCGATGGGCTCGGAATCAAACAACTCCATAAAGGTCTGCTCATCATCGGTAAGCGGTATCGCCCCACTCACCTCCTTCGGCTCGGAGTCGAGGCCCAACTCCCACATAAGTTCGCACGCTATATCCTCGCCCGAGAGAACAAGTTGCGCCTTACGGTTGCGAATCAGCAGGTTGCATCCGCGCGAATTGCTGTCGCTCGCACGGCCAGGCAAAGCCATAACCTGACGGTTGTAGCCATCGGCAAAGGCCGCCGTCGACAACGAGCCACCCGACTCGCCCGACTCAACAACCACTACACCCGTACACAGACCAGCAATGATGCGGTTGCGAGGAATGAAATAACGGCCATTCTGCTTCGACTGCGAGTTGAGTTCCGTTACCAACGCTCCTCCGCGCGCCACCATCTCGGCAGCCAGACGCTCATTAGCCACAGGAGTAACCGAGGGCAGAGTGTTAGCCAAAACACCTACCGTCGTAGCACCCGCCATAAGCGCAGCACGGTGGCTCGCCCCATCGATGCCATAGGCCAATCCGCTGACAATCGAGACATCGGGCACCACATCCTTGAGCGACGAGATAAGCCCCTCGCACATACGCTGACCATAGGCCGACATCTTGCGAGTACCGACAAAGGCGACCGAAGGACGGCTCAAAACGCTCACATCGCCACAGACATAGAGCACGATGGGATAGTCGTCAATCTCACGCAACAGACGGGGATAGGCCTCGTTGGTGGAGCACAGCGGCGTGATGCCATTGCGCGAGCAATAGACCAACTCGCGCTCAGCCTCGCTGAAGCCCTTGCGTGCTACGATGCTCGCGGCAATATCACGACGCAGGTCGGCACGCTCGATGAGTTCCGCCTCGGAAGCGGCATAGACAGCCTCGGCCGAGCCGAAACACTCGACAAGGTGCACCGCCCCACGCACTCCAAGATTGGGAACAAAACTCAATGCAATACTCTCCAACAACATCTGCAGGCAAAATTTCTTGGGTGTCAGCCGTTTTAATGCAAAATTTGGCGCATCGCACCCCATTATAGGGCCCAACACACGATGTAAAGTTACTAATTTTTACGAAAATGCACTATTATTCGCAATAAGTTTTGGTGAATTGATATTTTTTTGTACATTTGCACTCCGAATGAGGTGTTATACCTCGAAATGATGGTCCGATGGATGAGTGGCTTAGTCACCGGTCTGCAAAACCGTCTACAGCGGTTCGAATCCGCTTCGGACCTCACCAAAACAGCGTTAGAAACATTTCTAACGCTGTTTTTCTTTTGTTTTGTACGGCATTTGTACGGCTTGTATGGATCACCTGCAATTTCCGGTGGGGAGATAAAAAATTAGGCAAATAAAGTTTTGAGTCTGTATATGAAGAATGGTATATCACTGACACCTCGAAACTGATTTCTGAAAGCCTTTACTTTTGCATTGAAACTCTCGGCAGA
>JAFYRX010000074.1 GCA_017546725.1 Alistipes sp.
GAGGAGGCAGTGGCACGCTTGGCGAGCCATCTCCGTATGTCGCCCGTTCTCACGAACCTACTAGTTCAGAGAGGCATAGACACCGTAGAAAAGGCTAACAAATTCTTTAACCCGCAACTTGGCGACCTGCACGACCCGTTCCTGATGAAGGATATGGCGAAGGCCGTCGAGCGCATCGAACGTGCCATAGCCAATAACGAGAAGATTATGGTTTATGGCGACTACGATGTTGACGGTACAACTGCCGTTGCGTTGGTCTATAAGTTTTTGAAGCAAATAGGTCACAAGAACCTTGTTTTCTACATCCCCGACCGTTATAATGACGGTTACGGCATCTCGGTTAAGGGTATCGACTTCGCCGCGCGTAAAGGCGTGACGCTTGCGATAGCCCTCGACTGTGGTATTAAAGCCGTAGAAAAGGTTGTTTATGCGAGAGAGAAGGGCGTGGATTTCATTATCTGCGACCACCATCTTCCGGCGGAGGAGATTCCTTCGGCCGTAGCAGTTCTCGACCCAAAGCGCACCGATTGCAACTATCCTTTCGATGAGTTGTCGGGTTGCGGAGTGGGTTTCAAACTCGTGCAGGCTTATGCCCAGAAGCATAATATCCCCTTCAAGGATATTGAGCATCTGTTGGACCTGCTCGTGGTAAGTATTGCATCCGACATTGTGCCATTGACAGGCGAAAACCGCATCCTTGCCTATTATGGTCTGGAGCGTTTGAACCGTATGCCTTCGTCGGGGCTGTTGTCGATAATCAAGATTTGCGGTCTCGAGGACCACAACATCACAATCGACGACATCGTATTTAAGATTGGTCCGCGTATCAACGCAGCAGGTCGTATGCGTATGGACGAAAACGACGAAAATGCCGCCCCGAGTGGAGGTTTTGCCGCCGTTGAGTTGCTGGTTGAGGGTAACGACAAGCAGGCCCGCGAGTTCTGCGACGTCATCGACTCCTATAATCAGGACCGCAAGAACATCGACCGCAGCGTGACGCAGGAGGCTCACGACTATATCGAGTCACACCCCGAGATGAAGAACCGTAAGAGTACGGTCATCTACAATCCCAAGTGGATGAAGGGTATCGTCGGTATCGTAGCATCGCGCCTTATCGAGACTTACTATCGTCCGACGGTTGTCTTGACGATGAGCAACGGTTTCGTGACGGGCTCGGCTCGCTCGGTGCAGGGATTCGATTTGTATCAGGCCGTAGAGTCTTGTTCGGATTTGTTGGAGAACTTCGGTGGCCATATGTATGCCGCAGGTCTTACGATGAAGCCCGAAAATGTGGAGGCTTTCACCAAGCGTTTTAACGACTATGTCGATGAGCATATCGACCCGCAGATTTTGGTGCCGCAGGTTGATATCGACAGCGAGTTGATGTTTGCCGACATTACGCCTGCGTTCCATCGCCAACTCAACAGTTTCCAGCCGTTTGGCCCAGGTAATACGGCACCCGTGTTCGTGTCGCGTGCGGCCAATTCGTATGGCGAGCCTAAGTTGGTGGGAGCCGATTTGGAGCATCTGCGTATGGATTTGATGCAGCAGAAGAGCCCCAATGCGGTGATGCAGACCATAGCGTTCCAACAGCCGACACACTATGAGTGGATTCGCTCGGGCCGTCAGGTCGATGTGTGCTATCAGGTTGTTGAGAACCACTATCGCGGAACAGTTAGTACGCAGTTGCGTATTAAGGATATAAAGCGAACATTATAACATTTGCAAGTACGCTCTATCGCTGCCCGCAAGGGGAGAGGAAAGTCCGAGCAACGCAGAGCGCCGTACGAGTTAACGGCTCGATGTCCGTGAGGGTGTAGTAGCGTAACAGAAAATAACCGCCAGGGGCGAATTAAGAGGGGGGGAATTCTTTTTTCTTTTCTGTTCGTTTCGGGTAAGGGTGAAAAGGTGGGGTAAGAGCCCACCGCAGCGGCAGCAATGTCGTCTGGCAGTACGTCTTACGGGTTGCAAGACCGCGTATACCGACAATTAAGGGTTGCTCGTCCAATGTCGGGGGGTAGGTTGCTAGAGGCTGCGGGTGACCGTAGTCGTAGATAAATGATAGAGGCTCCCGCAAGGGAGTACAGAACTCGGCTTATAGTATTTGCAATAATCAAAGGGGCTGTTCCTTGGGGAGCAGCCCTTTTTGTGTGATTCAAAATCGTTTTTTATTCAAATATCAAAAACTCTGCGCTGTAGGTCATACAGTGTGGACAGTAGCAGGTGCGCATCTGCTCCCACTCTATATTGCCGCAGTTGGGGCATACCCAATAGCACGCAGCATAAGTAAACTCATCGTTTGTCGGCCCGTAGTCTGTGTCGGCGACCTTGATGGCTTGCTGCATAATCAGTATCATCTTCACATCGCTTGCGTCGCACCACGTCAGCATACGCGCCAGATAACGATTATCTTCGTTGATGGCCCTTGCGATACACCCCTGCATTTTTTGCTCGTGGCATTTCTGCTTTTCTTTAATGGCGGTTTGCAGGTGGTCGTGTACAGAAGATAGCGGCGTAGAGGTCTCTATTGGAGCGTTGAATACTCCGCCGAGAGCACCTATGACATCTTTGCAATTTTCGCATTTTATCTCCTCGACAAAGGCCATAGCCCGAAACAGTGTGGCAATCTGTGGCTCTTGTGCCTGTTGGGCGTGTATGGCGTATTGTCGGTAACGGATGCTTTGCTGATGTTGCTGTCGGCCAAGTTCGTTTAAGTGTTGCAGTGTGTCGTGCCACAGATGCTCCTCGTTGTATTGAGGACGCATCTTGCCGTCGATGTATGCAGTACCGAGAGCCAAGAGGCTTACGATGAAGAATGTTAGGAATAGTGCAAAAAATCGTTTCATACCCTTGCCATAGCATAAACTATGCCTTTAAGGCAGGCTGCTGCGGTAGAAAATTCTTTTGTGACCTCACTCTTTTTCTTTGGAAAAGTAGCGAGAACTTCTCTTTTTTTTGCTATCTTTGGGAATGTAAAATGTAAATAACTAAAACAGATAACCCAAAATGAAAAGAGTTGTCATCGTATTGTTGTGCGGATTGTTCTGTCTGCCACTTCAGGCTCAGATTGCCGTAAATTCTTCGGTTGAGAGTGTTAAAATCGGAGGTTATGTAGGTCGTCGTATCGACGATTGTATCGAAAAGCGTGTCAAAGCGCAGGATGTGGAGCATTTGGTTGAGCCATTCCGCTCGCGCGAGGAGACTTCTCGTTGGCAGAGTGAGTTTTGGGGTAAATGGATTCAGGGTGCTATCGCCTCTTACCGCTATTCGCGTGATGCCGAACTCTATGAAATCATCAAGCAGGGTGCCGAGGGTTTGATGGCGACACAGACTCCCGATGGTTACATCGGCAATTATGCTCCCACGCATCAGTTGGCGCAGTGGGATGTGTGGGGTAGAAAGTACTCTACACTCGGTCTATTGGCGTGGTACGATTTGTCGGGCGACAAGCGTGCATTGAAGGCGGCTCGAGGTGTTATCGACCACTTGATGACGCAGGTTGGCCCGCAGGCTACACCCATAGCGATGACGGGTAACTATTTTGGTATGGCAAGTTGCTCGATTCTGGAGCCTGTAGTATATCTCTATCAGCGCACCAACGACAAGCGTTATTTGGAGTTTGCTAATTATATCGCCGAGCAACTCAATTCTGCAGATGGTCCACAACTTTTGGATAGAGCCGATAAGCCTGTGGCTCGTCGTTTCCCCCATCCCGAGAGTTGGTGGTCACGTGAGAATGGTCACAAGGCCTATGAGATGATGTCGTGCTATGAGGGTTTGCTCGAGATGTATAAACTGACAGGCGAGGAGAAGTATCTTACAGCAGTAGAGAAGACCGTCAATACTATCATCGAGCAGGAGATAAACATTGCTGGCTCGGGTAGCGCCTTCGAGTGCTGGTATGGCGGCAAGGAGCGTCAGACGCAACCTACTTATCATACTATGGAGACCTGTGTGACCTTTACCTGGATGCAACTCTGCAACCGTCTGTTGCAGGTGACTCACGATGCAGTGCTGGCCGATAAGTTGGAGCAGACAATGTACAACGCCCTGATGGCATCGTTGCGTGCCGATGGTGGTCAGATTTCTAAATATAGTCCGTTGGAGGGTATGCGCTCGCCTGGTGAGTCGCAGTGCGGTATGCAGATTAACTGTTGCAATGCCAATGGCCCACGTGCCTTTGCCCTGATTCCGCAGGCTATGTATCACGTAAAGGATAATTTGGTGCAGGTAAATCTTTATGCGCAGTCGGAGGCTACACTCTCGTTGGAGGGTAAGAAGGCTCCCAAGATGACTATTACGCAGCGTACAGATTATCCCGTCAGCGGACATATCGAATTGGTGGTTAATCCCGAGAAGGAGGCCAACTTCCAAATAGCCTTGCGCATACCTGCGTGGTGTGATTTGAGTCACGTCAAGGTGGCGGTTAATGGCGAGGAGTCGAAGGTTGAGGCTCACGGCTGGCACACCCTGACACGCGATTGGCGAGCAGGTGATAAGATTACACTCGAGTTGGATATGCGAGGCCGTGTTGTCGAGCAGAATAACTATCAGGCCATCGTGCGAGGCCCTGTGACATTGGCTCGTGACAGCCGTTTCGGTGACGGCTTTGTAGATGAGACTTCGGCTGTGGAGCATAAGGATGGTTATGTGGAACTTACTCCCGTAGGTAGCGACTTTGCGTGGATGGCCTTTACTGCTCCTATGAAGATGGGTACCGACCTCGAGGGTAGTGGCGATGCTAAGCAGGTACATCTGTGTGATTTCGGCTCGGCAGGCAATACTTGGGAGCGAAATATACGTTATCGCGTATGGCTTCCCAAGACGCTCAACGTGATGAAAATACCCTATGTGCCCTACAACCGTCCATAATGCGGGGTTGTAGGGTTGGGTTGTGCCCCATTTCGGTTTTATTTCAAAATCGGATGTTATGTTTGCCAATGTAAATAACTAACAGCGTAGCGAGAATGAAGATATTGATTGTTGAGGATGATGCTTCGTTGAGGGAGATTATTCATCGTGCATTGGCGGCAGAGGGTTATGTTGTCGAGACGGCTTCGACCTTTTTCGAGGCCGACAGTAAGTTGGCGGGATATAGTTACGACTGCATTTTGTTGGATGTTATGTTGCCCGATGGCAGTGGCCTTGACCTTCTGGAGCATCTGCGTGCATTGGGTAAGCGTGAGAATGTGATAATCATATCGGCTCGTGATTCTGTTGAGGATAAAGTTACGGGGTTGGAGTTTGGTGCCGACGACTATCTTCCCAAACCCTTCCATACGGCGGAGTTGCTGGCTCGCGTGAAGAGCGTATTGCGACGTGGCCGTACGGCTGGCGAGTTGAGTATCAACCTGGGCAACGTCTCGTTGAAACCCGAAAATAGAGTGGTGAGCATCTCTGGCAAGGAGTTGCCTCTACTGAAAAAGGAGTACGATATCCTGTTTTACTTTATGCAGCGACCTTCGCACGTTATCGACAAGGCTGTTCTGGCTGAAGCCGTATGGGGCGACTATGCCGATGATGCCGACAACTTCCAATTCGTATATGCGCAGATTAAGAATCTGCGTCGTAAGTTGGTAGATGCTGCAGCGACGATTGAGATTGTTTCGGTCTATGGATTTGGTTACAAGTTGGTGGTCAAAGAGTAGGGCGGCAAACTCTCTTGCGCGAAATAATATTTAAGGTATAGATAAAAATTGGTCTTTCGATGCGACTTATCTATCGTATAGTAGTTCGTCTTGGCATAGCGTTGTTTGTCATAATGTCGCTATGGGCCACGATGTTCTATTTTGCTATGGTCGATGAGATTCGTGACGAGACCGATGATTCGCTGGAGGATTATTCGTCGTTAATCATCACGCGTGTTTTGGCAGGTCGGGAGTTGCCGCAGGTGGGAGATGGCTCTAATAATAGTTTTACGTTGACGCCTATCGATGCGGCTTATGCTGCGGCGCGACCTCATCTTAAATACGAAGACCATAATTTCTATATTGCTGAGAAGCAGGAGACCGAGCCTGCTCGTGTCTTGACGACTATTTTCCACGATGAGCAGGGACGGTATTACGAATTGCAGGTGGCTACACCTACATTCGAAAAGGATGATTTGTTCCACGCATTGCTCAGTTGGATTGTGCTGCTCTATCTGGTGTTGTTGCTCATTACGTTGGGTGTGACGACACTTATATTTTATGGCAATATGCGTCCGCTGTATGCTATGTTGCAGTGGCTCGATAAATATAAGCCGGGCGTAAAGCCCTCGCCTGTACCCGTCGATACCCAGGTTAAGGAGTTCGACCGTCTGGGGCGAGCCTTGCAAGGTGCTGTGGACCGCTCGGAGGAGTTGGTTGAACGGCAGTCGCAGTTTATAGGCAATGCCTCGCACGAGTTGCAGACTCCGTTGGCGATTATTGGCAATCGTGTAGAGTGGTTGTTGGATGAAGGCAATCTAACGGAGGAGCAGGCGGCAGAGTTGTTCAAGATTCAATCGACATTGGGGCGTGCCGTACGCCTGAACAAGACCTTGCTGCTCTTGACAAAGATTGAGAATGGCAAATTCCCCGAAAGCACGATGGTCGATGTTGCTGCTTTAGTCGAGGAGGCTGTCGAGATGTATAACGAGATATACTCTTCGCGACAGATGCAGGTCAAGGTGGATGTCGGTGAGGGCCTGAAGGTCGAGATGAACGAGTCGTTGGCTACAACAATGGTCTCAAATCTTATTAAAAATATGTATGTCCATAGCGCCGAAGGCTCATCGGGTAGCGTCAGGATTAGTTCTGGCCGCCTTATCGTCGAGAACGATGGCGAGCAGGTGCTGGATGGCGAGCGTATATTCGACAGATTCTATCAAGGTCCCAAGAGCAAAGGCTCTATGGGTTTGGGCCTGCCGTTGGTGGCTGCCGTATGCCGCACATATTCATTGGGCATAAGTTATCAGTTTAGGCAGGGCCGCCACTGCTTTATGGTGGATTTTTCGTGATACGCACCGATAGGGCTAAAATCTCTCTAAAAAATCCAAAATATCTCAAAAAAAACGAAAACTACCGATTTTTTCAAATTCGTTTCAAAATCGTGTATAATCTTTGTAGTGTGATAAAGAGATAAACATTAAAGATTTTACGATTATGAAAAAGTTAGGTTTGATTATTTCGGCTATGTTTTTGACATTGGGAGTGGCGTGTGCCGATACTGACCGCCCCATATCAGTTAATGAATTACCACAGAAGGCTCAAAAGTTTTTGGCGGAGCATTTCGGAAGTCGTGAAGTATCGTTTGCCAAGGTGGACCCCGAATTGCTGACTAAGGAGTATGAGGTTGTGCTGACCGATGGCACAAAGTTGGAGTTTTTGGCCGACGGAGAGTGGAAGAGCGTTGATTGCCGTTACGGCTCGGTGCCTGCGGCGATTATCCCCAAGCAGATTAAGCATTATCTGGAGAAGAACTACCCTAAAGCCGTAGTTTTAGGCATCGACCACGAGCACAAGCAGTATGAGGTGCGTTTGAACAACCACCTTGAACTAACATTCGACAAGAATTTCCGACTGATAGATATTGATGATTAAGACTAGGTTAAAGAGTGTTTAGTAGAAGAGGCTGTTTCCTTTAGGGAACAGCCTCTGATGTTATATTAATTCGATTTTTGAAATCTAAATTAGGAATTATCCCTATCTGCCCCACATTACAAAGACGGGCATACTCAATTCTGCCTTGTGTAGTGTAGCCGAGAGCAGACCTGTGCGTTTGTTGCGGCTGAATACCTCGATGCGGTTGCTGTCACGTTCGGCAACTATGACAAATCCGCCGTCGGGCGAGAGCGTGAAGTTACGGGGGTGAATACCTGTCTTGATGTAGCCGATTTTCTCCAAGAGACCTGTACGCTTATCGACGCTGAAAATCGATATGCCGTCCTCCTTCAAGCGGTTGCTGGCATAAAGGTAACGATAGTCGGGCGAAAAGTGAATATCTGCCGAGCCGCCACCACCTACGCTGTCCGAAGCAATCTCCTGCAGGAGCCGAGGCTGCGTGCCTTCGATGTCAAAAACGCATACCGTACCCGACAACTCGTTCAGTACATATGCTTTGTCACCCTTTTTAGAGAATGCCAAGTGGCGAGGCCCCGAGCCGTGCTTGAGCGAGGTCTCGGAGATGATGTTGCCCGCTTGGTCTATCTGCAACAAAAGGTCACAACCCAGGTCGGTGATAAATATGTTACGACTCTTCTTATTAGGGAAGATGCCGTGAACGTGTGAGCGTCGGCCCTCACGTTTTATGGGTTGCGCCGTAGCCTTGCCGAGTGAGCCATCGGCGTTGATGTTCATTAAGGAATATGAGCCGCCCGTGTAGTTGGCCGTTATGGCTTTACCTTCGGTAATGGCTACATAACAGGGTGATGCACCGTGAGTCGGCTGGCGATTGATTAATTTCAGCGTACCTTCGGTGGCATCATAACTAAACGCATTGAGTGCCGATGTATGGTTGTTACCACCCTCGCTCACGGCATAGAGGTACTCCTTGTTGGCGGAGAGGGCCATAAACGATGGATTGTCTATCTCGGCAATCAACTCGGGTTGCGACAACTCGCCCGTTGCGGTGTTGAAATCGCAACGATAGATGCCCTTGCTCTCTTTAGCCGTATATGTACCGATGATGAGAGGTAGGCTTTTGCCCCTGCCCGATGTTGTACGGCTGTGGGCATAATGACAAACTGCCGTTAATGACATAGTCATCAACAGCAGTAAGGTTACTTTATTTAGCAATTTACGCATAGCAATGCGGTATATGTTATTCGTCGTAACTTGAGTTATCCCAACAGTGAGTACACAAATCCTCCTTCTTGAGGCCGATAGCCTCCACCAAGTCATCCAAGCGCTGGAATCGGAGCGACGTGAGTTGCAAGTGACGGCACATAATGCTTACCATCTCCTTGTATTTATCGCTGTCGGGATTTGTATATTGCTCAAATACCTCATCTGGAATATTGTCAGTACCCTCGATGTCGCGGATTACACGGCGAGCATACAGGTCGTATGTACTGCGTGAAGTCGAGAAGTTGAGGAATCGGCAGGGGAAAATCAGCGGCGGGCAGGCAATACGCATATGTATCTCCTTAACGCCAGCGTCAAGCAACTTAACGACGTTGTCCTTGAGTTGCGTTCCGCGCACGATGCTGTCGTCCATAAATACAATCTTCTGGTCCTTTGTAAATTTGCTGTTGGGCAACAGTTTCATCATCGCTACCAAGTCGCGCATCTTCTGATTCTGCGGCATAAAACTGCGTGGCCACGTGGGGGTATATTTCACGAAGGGACGCTTGTAAGGGATACCCATCTTGTTAGAGTAGCCGATGGCGTGACCTACGCCCGAGTCGGGGATTCCTGCTGCAAAGTCGGGATGAATGTCTTTGTCGTACTTGGCCATAGCGGCGCCGCAACGATAGCGACAATCCTCTACGTTGATACCCTCATACCAAGCCGAAGGATAACCGTAGTAAACCCACAGGAATGAGCAAATCTGCTTGCGCTTGCCGGGTGCTGTAACCTGATGTATGCCGTCGGCTGTGATGCGTACAATCTCGCCGGGGCCCAAGTCGCGTACAAATTCGTAACCCAGGTTGTCGAAACTTGAACTCTCGCTTGCACATACATATCCCTTGTCACTCTTGCCAATAGAGATGGGTGTACGGCCGAACTTGTCGCGTGCTGCATAGATGGCGTGGTCGGTAAGTACCAAAATCGAGCAAGAACCCTTAATCTTGCTGTGCACCAACTCGATACCCTCCTTGATGGACTTGCCCTGACCGATAAGTATGGCTACCAACTCCGTAGCGTTGATTGTCGAGCCCGACAACTCGGCAAAGTGGTGACCTCCGTCGAGCAACTCTTTGGTGAGTTCTTCGATATTGTCGATGCGGGCAACTGTAACAACCGCATAGCGACCTATCTGCGAAGTGATGGTTATAGGTTGTGCCTCCTTGTCCGAGATGATGCCGACGCCCATCGTCGCATCGCCAAATTTGGGCAACTCGCTCTCGAACTTATTGCGGAAATATCCATCTTCCAAAGAGTGGATAGACCTTGTGAACGTGCCATCCTTAACGAAGGCCATACCAGCGCGCTTTGTTCCTAAATGTGAGTGATAATCTGTGCCGTAGAATACGTCGTTGACGCACTCGTTACGCGATACACAACCAAAAAAACCTGACATATAATTTTATTTTAATTTGTTCCTTTGTGCGAATATTGCCTACAAAATTAAATAAAATTAGCCAAATTGCAAAACCAAAAATCAATCCGAGGCGATGAAGTTTTGATTGGAGATTGTTTCAAAAATTGGATAATAGGAGTTTTTATTTTGAAAGCAGGAGTCTGTAACGGGGCAGTTGGTTGCAAAAATCGTTACTTTTTTATATATTTGTATTGTCGGATTTTGTGATTGTGGTAAAATTCAGGATTGAAGAATTAAACAATAAAAACAGATATTATGAAACGATTTATGTTCTCGCTTTTGATGTTGGCAATCTCTGTGCCGACTATGTGTGTTTCGGCGCAGCAGAAGTATGGTGCTGGACCATTGGAGTTCTCTTCACTCAAGGAGTGGAAGAGGGTGCATCGCCCTGCGATTATGGATTTCTTCCTCAATGATGTCTATGGCAACTATCCCCAAAAGCAGATTGAGCCTCGTTTCGAGTTGCTGGAGCAGAGCGATAAGGCTTTGGGAGGCAAGGCTGTGCGCAAGCAGGTGGCTATGCATTTGGAGGGTATGTCGACACCCATTCTGTTGCTTATCTATCAGCCTGCTAACGTAAAAGGCAAGGTGCCTGCGTTTGTGTGTATGAACTTCAAGGGTAACCATCAGATAAATATCGACCCCGAAATCATCATCTCGGCCAATGCTCCCACAGGCAAGGATTTGGGAACAGATGCTCCGCGAGGTGCGGCCTTGTCGCGCTGGCCATTGGAGGAGATTGTGGGTGCGGGATATGCCGTAGCGACCATCTATCGTGGCGATGTGGACCCCGATTTTGACGACAATTTCCAGAACGGTATCCACCCCTTGTTCTATCGTGCAGGACAGAGCAAACCCGATGCCGAGCAGTGGGGTACAATCGGTGCTTGGGCGTGGGGCCTGAGCCGCGTGATGGATTACCTGGAGAGCGACAAGAGCATAGACCACAAGCGTGTAGCCGTTGTAGGTCACTCGCGTCTGGGTAAGACTGCGCTGTGGGCAGGTGCTACCGATGAGCGTTTTGCAGTAGTCGTGTCTAATGATTCGGGCTGTGGTGGTGCGGCTTTGTCTATCCGCAAAGTAGGTGAGACGGTTGCCAAGATTAATAAATCGTTCCCTCATTGGTTCTGCGATAACTACAATAAGTATAACGATAACGAGGAGGGTTTGTTCGTTGACCAGCAGGGACTTATTGCGCTTATTGCGCCCCGCCCCGTATATGTGGCAAGTGCTACCGAGGATGCGTGGGCCGACCCCGAGGGTGAGTTCTTGTCGGCTCTCTACGCTTCGCCCGTATATGAGTTGTACGGCAAGAAGGGACTTTCGGTGAGCAAGATGCCACAACCCGAGCAGCCTTCGTTGGATGGTGATGTCGGTTATCATATCCGCACCGGCAAGCACGACATCACGCTCTACGATTGGCAGCAGTATATTAAATTTGCTAATAAATACTTTAGGTAAAGTCGTGGCGAAATGCTAACGGCATAGATGTTATGATAGAGAACTACTTGTCAAAAGTTACAAGTACCCGAATTGTAGTACCTGCAAAAACAGTACTGTTGGAGGCTGGTGCTATAGCAAAACATATGTATCTTATTCGCTCTGGTTGTGCGCGATTATGGTATAATAATGAGGGCGAGGATATCACTTTGCAATTTTTTATGTCAGGCCGAGTTGTAGCGTCGTATGATAGTATGTTGCATAATATCCCGAGCGAATTTACATTGGAGACTATACTTCCGACCGAGGTTGATGTTTTTGAGAAAAGAGATATTGAGGCAGCCTTCAAGCAAAATGCAGAGTCGAGTATGCA
>JAFYRX010000008.1 GCA_017546725.1 Alistipes sp.
AGACAACATCTTCAACCAGGGTGGTTCGTACCTCCAGATGAGCCGTTTCAAACCCACCGATGCAGATTTCGAGAATAACTTCAACCTCAAGTTCTTCCAGGAGAACAACATCAAGTTGCTCGTAACAGTGGGTGGTGATGACACTGCTTCAACTGCAAACCGTATCGCTAAGTTCTTGGAGGCTAAGCAGTACCCTATTGCTAACATCCACGTTCCCAAGACTATTGACAACGACCTTCCCTTGCCCGCAGGCTCACCCACATTCGGTTATCAGTCTGCAAAGGAGGGTGGTACCGTTATCGGTCGCGCCGTTTACAACGATGCTCGCACATCGGCTAACTGGTTCGTAGTTGCTGCTATGGGTCGCTCGGCTGGTCACTTGGCATTCGGTATCGGTTCTGCTTGCCACTATCCTATGATCGTTATCCCCGAGATGTTCAACAAGACAGAGATCACTATCGAGAAGATCGTTAACCTCGTTGTATCATCTATCATCAAGCGTAAGATTATGGGCATCGAGTACGGTGTTGCTATGATCTCTGAGGGTGTATTCCACGCTCTTTCTGATGAGGAGATTAAGAACTCAGGTATCAACTTCACATACGACGATCACGGTCACCCCGAGCTCGGTAAGGTTTCTAAGGCTAACATCTTCAACGAGTTGTTGGAGAACAAGCTCAAGGAGCTCAAGCTTAAGGTTAAGTCACGTCCCGTTGAGATCGGTTACGAGGTTCGTTGCCAGACTCCTATCGCTTACGACTTGGTATACTGCTCTGAGTTGGGTATGGGCGTTTACAAGCTCTTCTCTGAGGGCAAGACAGGCTGTATGGTTTACATCTCACAGGATGGTTTCGTATCGCCTCTCTACTTGAAGGATTTGCAGGATCCCACAACAGGCAAGATTCCTCCCCGTCTCGTAAACATCGAGTCAGACAAGATCCAGCAGGTTATCAACAACCTCTTGCACTATGTAACTCCCGAGGATTACGAGGCTGCAAAGGCTTATGTTGCTAACCCCGAGGCTTACGACTTCAAGAAGATTTTGGAGTGGTAATCCACAGCTGATTATAGTAAAAAAGGTGTCCCGTGGGGCACCTTTTTTTATTGATATATCTGTTCCAGAAATTGTATAACAAAAGCTATTTTCAGAACTCTAACTCCAACTGCGGCTGAGGAAAGATATTTACTATCTCTAAGCGTTTTTTGCGGGCACGCTTTACGGTGTAGGCTGTGCCACTGCGGGGCTTGCCATCCCACCACGCAACAACCACCGCCGCATTGTCCACCAGGTAATCGTTACGCCGCATATAGGCCATCTTATCATTCTCGGCCACCACTACCCTCTCGTCGGCCGCACGCAGCACCTCGTCATAGAGGGCTATATCATCGCCCGAAAACATCGCCCGAAACTCAGCAAACGGCTCAACAGCAACCAGCTCAACATCTGCCCCTTCACGCTTCAACTCAGCCACGATGCGCCCGGCGGCAAGGTCAAAACCCCACGCCATACCGCACAGAAAACGACTCATCCCTCGTTCATAGAGATAACGCACTATCTGGCGCAGCTCATCGTCGGCCACGCCGTCGTATGTGCGGTGACCCGTGAAGGCTACCGTATGGTTACGCGCAGGAAGTGAGGCTGTTAAGTGGTTCATTGCAAAAAAGTGGAAATTGTAACTATACAAATATATCCCTATGGCGCGGATTTTGCAACTTTAACCTTCGAATTCTAAAAAATAAAATGCGTTATGAAACACTCTGTTTGTACTCTTGTATCATTTTTGGGCGGTATGCTCGTTGGCTCGGTTGTAACTATGTTGGTGACACCCCAATCGGGTCCCGAGTTACGCAATAAGATTCGCGATTATGTCGACCAGGAGGCCGAGAAGATTCGCTGCCACTGCAACGACGAGAAGTAAAAACCTATCAGCCACCTCACTATGGATGACAACAAGCTACCCGTCGGCTCAGTGCTGGCACCGCTCCTATACTTTACCATAACGACCATTATGGCCATTATACTGCTGGTGACAGCTCTTGTGATGTGGATAGCCGAGATGACAGGCTCGGCAACACTATCCACGCTCATCGTCGGCGCAGGATTCGTGTTTGTTGCGTGGCTCATATATGTGCTGTCAATCAGGCGCTGTATCGCCTACATCCGCGAGCGTCTGGACACGGTATATGACGTGGCATTTTCAATCCGCAACGGCTACAAAGTTGCATCGAGGTTTTTCAGTTCGTTTCTGGGCGAAATCTTACACAAGTAATCGCCAAGGGGTCGACTTCGGTCGGCCCTTATTTTTTTATACGAACAAACAAAAAGGGTGTCCGATTTCGAACACCCTTTCATTTTTCTTATTATTTACCAGAAATTGTATAACAAGAGCTATTTTGAAGCTGGTCGCAGTCCAAGAAAGCGGAGTTTACCGAGCGTAAATGAGCATTTCGAGGACAAGCCAGATGCCAAAAGAGCCTTGTTAGACAGTTTCTTATTAGAACTGAGTCTCTACTTCCGAAATAAGAGCCACATCCTCGGCTGTTGAATTCATCACATAAGCCTCAGCACCAATGATGTACGACTCGGCCAACTTGGCATATACCTTTGCGTCGGATGCGTACTCCTCGACCTGAGACGCCTGCTGTGCAAGCAGATAGGTGATGATAAGATGACCCGATGACTCCACCAGGCGGCGTGCGTGGAAATCCTTAAACAAAGGTGTTTCCTTGCTCACCTCCTCAACGTGGGCAACCATAGCCTCCACGCGCTCACGCAGAGCCTTCATCTTCTCAACGATAGGCTGCATAGCCTCCGAGTACTCCAAGGTCTCGTAATGGGCCATCTGCTCGATATATGTACCCTTCGTCACGGCATTGATAGCCGCCACGACCTGCAACTGCGAAGTACCCTCGTAGATATTCATAATGCGAGCATCACGATAGAGGCGCTCGCAGGCGTAGTCCTTCATATATCCCGAGCCGCCGTGAACTTGAATAGCATCGTAGGCCAGAGAGTTAGCATACTCCGAAGCGATGAGTTTCACCAGCGGTGTATAGCCATCGGCCAGGCGGTTGTAGAACTTCATCTCCTGACGCTCCTCGCCCTCCAACTTACGCTCGTGTGAGATGTGGGCATACTGCTTGTAAATCTCAACAAAACGGCTTGTCTCATAGAGCAATGCACGCGCACCACGCAGGCGGGCACGCATATTTGTAAGCATCTCGGCGATAGCGGGGAACTTGATAATATCCTTGCCGAACTGCTGACGCTCGTGAGCATACTTCAACGCCTCGCGGTATGCGGCCTCGCAAAGACCCACCGACTGCGCACCAATACCCAAACGCGCCGCATTCATCAGCGACATAACATACTTTATAAGGCCCATCTTGCGATCACCCACCAACTCGGCAGGGGCATCGGTAAATACCAATTCGCAAGTGGGCGAACCCTTGATACCTAGCTTATTCTCGATGCGACGTACCTTCATACCGCCATTGCGACGGTCGTGAACGAGCAGCGACAAACCGCGCGCATCCTTCGTACCCTCCTCCGTGCGGGCCAGCACCAGCGAGATGTCGCCGTCACCATTGGTGATAAAGCGCTTAACGCCATTCAGCAGCCAAGTCTGGCGCTCCTCCGACCAGGTAGCCTTCAACATCACGGCACCGAGGTCCGAGCCAGCATCAGGCTCCGTAAGATCCATAGCGCAGGTTGCACCCTGGCTAACCCAAGTGAGGTACTTCATCTTCTGCTCCTCCGAGGCGAACTCGTTGAGTGTCTCGGCACAATCCTGCAAGCCCCAGATATTCTCAAAGCTCGCATCGGCACGCGCCACCATCTCGTTGGCCATAACGAAGCACAACAACGGGAAGTTCAAGCCATTAAAGCGGCGTGGCAGCGTAAGACCGCTCAAACCGGCAGCGTTCACCGCCTTCATATTCTCTACCGTACCCGAAGCATACTCCACTCTGTCGTTCACTACGCGGGGACCCTCGTGGTCAACACCCTCGGCATTGGGGGCTATGACATCAGCACATACGCCACCGATAATCTCCATAACACGCAGATATGAGTCCATAGCGTCCTCAAAATTCTGCGGAGCATAATCGTAGAGTGCCGCATCGGCGAAGTTACGCTCCTTCAACTCCACAATCTTGCGCATCAGCGGATGCGAAAGGTGGTAGTGCAAATCCTTATTATCTAAAAAGAAATTAGCCATCTCTACTTTGAGTTTTGCTTGTAATACTTAATCATCTTGGGGATGATGTCATTCACATCGCCCGTGATTGCGTAGTCGGCAATCTTGTTTATGGGCGCCTCGGGGTCGTTGTTGATTGCGATAATCATCGCCGACTCATCCATACCAGCCGTATGCTGAATCTGACCCGAGATACCGCAAGCAATATAGAGCTTCGGGCGTACGGTCACACCTGTCTGACCAATCTGACGCTCGTGCTCACAGAAACCTGCATCCACAGCGGCACGCGAAGCACCTACCTGGCCACCAAGCACCTCAGCCAAGTCAAAGCACAACTTAAAGTTCTCCTTCGAGCCCATACCGTAACCACCCGCTACGATAACGCCTGCGCCCTTGATATTGATCTTGCGCTCCTCTATCTGGCGGTCGATGATTGTAACGGCCAAGTCTGCCTCCGAGATATACTCTCGCCACGCAATAGCCTTCACCTCGCCAGCAGCGGGCGTAGCAGCCTCCTGCTTACGCATCACACCCTCACGCACGGTAGCCATCTGCGGACGGCAGTCGGGATTTACGATGGTAGCGATGATATTACCTCCAAATGCGGGACGAATCTGGTACAACAGATTCTCATACTCCTTGCTTGTCTTGGCATCCTTGTGAGGACCAATCTCCAACTGCGTACAGTCGGCCGTAAGACCGCTATGCAGAGCCGACGACACACGCGGAGCGAAGTCTCGACCCACGGGCGTAGCACCAAACAGTACAATCTGCGGCTGCTCGGCACGAATCAAACCACACAGCGTAGATGTGTGAGGCAGTGTGCGGAACGGAGCAAAAATAGCATCATCGGCAACCCATACTGTATCGGCACCATATTTTGCAAGCTCCACCTCTACGCCAGCAACATTGTGGCCAATGACCACAGCCTCCAACTTAACGCCCAACTTATCAGCCAACTCACGACCCTTAGTCAAGAGCTCCAAGCTAACATCGGCAATCACGCCCTCTTCGAGTTCGATATATACAAATATATTGTTCATACTCCTACATTCGATTAACCGAGCGTGTGGCTCGCAATAAGTTCAACCATAAGTTCATTAATATCCTCATCCGACGCACTCAAACGCTTCGCCTCCTTGGCCTGGAAGACCACATTTTCAATCTTCTTAACCTTCGTAGGCGAGCCCGTAAGACCCAACTGCTGCTCATCGCAGACAATATCAGCAGCCGTAAGCTCCACGATCTTCAAGTAGTCGCGCTCCGACACCATCTTAGCGGCCAAAGACTCGGGGTCTGCGGCAATCTCGGTGGGAATCATAGCATACTTATACTTCATAACCAGACGGGCATTCTGCGGACGCACCTCGGGGGCTGACGAGTTTACGGTAATAACGGCAGGAATGGGGCACTCAACGCTCTCGACGCCACGCTCCAAGCGACGGCGGATTATGAGCGACGACTCCTTGACCTGCTCAACGCACTCGGCATAGGTAACCTGCGGCAAGCCTAACTTCTCGGCAACCTGAGGACCTACCTGCGCCGTGTCGCCATCGATAGCCTGACGGCCAGCAATTATAACATCGGCGCCAATCTTCCTCAGCGCGCACGAAAGAGCATAAGATGTAGCCAATGTATCCGAGCCGGCAAACTTGCGGTCGGTCAACAGATAACCGCCATCTGCACCACGGAACATTGCGTCACGGATAATATCGGCAGCACGGAACGGGCCCATAGTAAGGATGTGTACGGTAGAGCCCGCACACTCCTCTTTAAGACGGAGCGCCAACTCCAATGCATTCAAATCTTCGGGATTGAAGATAGCTGGCAGTGCCGCACGGTTGACAGTACCCTCGGGGGTCATAGCATCCTTACCCACATTGCGGGTATCGGGCACCTGCTTTGCCAATACAACTATTTTTAATGCTTTGTTCATTACTCTAAATTAGTTAGTTTAATGGATTCACCGCGACAGTAAACCCCTCTATATACGGAAAAATGCACGAAAAAGTACATTCACTCAACACCCAATCACCCAAAAGCACAACTTACGCGACTAAGTGGCACCTTTTGGTAATACAAATGTCAACCGAAAGCCTTATTCGGGCATTCAACCGTTTTTTTCTATACAATTATCGTACGATAGTCTCGTCACGATCGGGACCAACCGAGATAATCTTCACAGGCACACCTGTCTCGCGCTCAATGAACTCGACATATGCCTTGAACTCGGCGGGGAAATCCTCATAGCGACGAACCTTGCAGATATCGCTCTTCCAACCGGGGAACTCGGTGTAAACGGGCTCAACGTTGCCTGTCACCTCGTAGGGGAAGTGCTCAACCAATTCGCCATCAACACGATATGCGGTAGCGACCTTGATGGTGTCGAAATCGTTCATAACATCCGACTTCATCATAATCAACTGCGTAACGCCGTCAACCATAACCGCATATTTCAATGCTACCAAGTCGAGCCAGCCGCAACGACGCGGACGACCTGTCACAGCACCAAACTCGTGGCCAATGCGGCGCAACTCCTCACCTACCTCATCAAAAAGCTCTGTGGGGAAGGGACCGCTACCTACGCGTGTGCAGTAGGCCTTGAAGATACCATATACGTCGCCAATCTTTGTGGGCGCGACACCCAAACCTGTACAAACACCGGCGCATACAGTATTAGACGATGTTACGAAGGGATATGTACCGAAGTCTACATCCAACAACGAACCCTGCGCACCCTCGGCCAAGATGGGCACATTATCGTCAATATATTTGTTTACTACGTGCTCGCTATCGATAAACTGGAAGCCACGCAAGTAGTCGATACCCTCCATCCAAGTCTTCTCGTACTCTGTAACATCGTACTCGAAGCCCTCGTACTGCGAAAGCATCTCCTCGTGCTTGCTCTTGAGCTTGTTATAACGATCGATGAAATCCTCGGCCAATACATCGCCAAAGCGCAAACCGTTACGACCTGTCTTATCCATATAAGTCGGGCCGATACCCTTCAAGGTTGAACCAATCTTCGACTGACCCTTAGCAGCCTCGCTGGCAGCGTCGAGCATACGGTGTGTAGGAAGAATGATGTGTGCCTTCTTCGAGATGAGCAACTTCTCCTGCACGGGAATACCCTGTGCAGCGATGTTCTTGAGCTCCTCTGTAAGGCTCACGGGGTCAACAACTACACCGTTACCTATAATATTGATAGAACCATCGCGGAAGATGCCCGAAGGTACGGTACGCAAAACAAAACTCTTATCGCCGAAATGCAACGAATGACCGGCGTTAGGACCGCCCTGGAAGCGCGCTACGACAGTATAGTTAGGTGTCAACACATCGACAACCTTACCCTTGCCTTCGTCACCCCACTGCAATCCGAGAACTACATCTACTTTTTTCATTTATATTAGCATTAACGCAAAAGACATTTTTTGCACTCAAAGGTACTCATTTTTTTTGTTTCGCAACCATTTTGTCGGTGGAAATTATCAACAGGTTATTAAAACTACGCTTTTGTGGCGAAAATATCATTTATGACGGCGTATTTACAATAGAAAAACAGCACCCACAAGGATGCCGTGTTTATATAAATTTAATCAAGGTTCGTTGTAACTGAAATTTGGCCATCGGATTTTACCGTAACATATGCCTTGAAATATGTATTTCTCAACGGAGTAGTACCAATCCAAAAATCCGAAAATACAACTTTTCCGTTCAGTTTCCACTTATAAATGTAAGTACTCACACCTCCACCAAGAACATTTTTATTGGTATATATACACTCTAATCTCATCATATACTTATTCCCCTTAAAAACCAAAGGAAACTCTCGTATATGCTCACCATTGATGGGCGCGAGCATATAAAAACAATTACAACCTTCCACTGTATCAAATTCCAACTCTCCACTATACTTAAAGTCATAGTATGCCAAAGGGTTATGGAGATACTCATCAGTATAGGCTGGCACAGGCCAAGTGGTCTCGTCTTCGAGATCCAACAAATCATTTCCCTGCTCATCCCGAAAATAGAAACGGAGTATATTCGAACGATACGACTCTTTTTTATCTTTTACATCATAATACCATCCATTAGGGAGTTTTTCTGGTAGCTGACCATCAAAAAATTGCAGAAAATAAGCATACGGATCCCCTATTTCAAAAGAATCCTCGTCAACAAGGTCCTCAGGTTCCGACTTCTCGCAGGCTGTCATCATAAACGAGAAGAGAGCCAATCCTAAAATAAGCCAAATCTTTTTCATAATACAGTCTTTTTTTGATTAAACAACAAACATTTTCCGAGGTACGAATTATGTTATAACACTTTTACTCCTTGTGTTTCTCGTTATATTCCTCCTCGCTCATATATTTATTTTTCCAACGCGGGTCTTCGCGCTCAGTCTTCTTAAAATGCGTTCTCCAATAGTCGTAAAAGATATACTCTCCGCTCTCATCATCTTTTGCATAAACCCATCCAAGGTCATATTCCACAAGAAGATTATTCTCATCATACTCCAAAATTCTGAAATAACTTTGATCACCAGAGTGGTTCAGAATATAACGCGACTCATCGCCATCCTGCTCCATTTGATAATTCTTGTAGTAATGTGCATTTTTTGCATTTATATAGATATACTCTGTAAACACACCATCTCCAACAGTGAATATCATAGGACCGCCTCCGTAAGAATGAATATCAGGGTCGTGGATTAATTTCTTTTTACCGCCTCCGTTTGGTTCGGTGTAAGCATAGGACCTATACTCCTGCCAGCTATCGGCAGATTCGAGAATAGTAGTCAAATCTTTATTTGTTCTACCCCAATCATCGCTACAACCCAAGAAGGTTGCAACGGCAAACAAACCAATAAACAATCTTCTCATAACAAACAGTTTTAAGTTAAACAATTCTGTCGCTATAAATTTACAAAAGAAATTTCAATTAACAAAATTTCAATTAACAAAATTTCAATTAATTACGCTTTTTTATTCGGGAAACAAAAAAGAGAACCCGAAAACTCGGATTCTCCTGATTCTGTCAAACAAACTACAAGAACGACTACATATCCTCCTCGTCCTCCATCGAAGAGTCCTGGATCTCGTCAGCGCCCTTCAACTCGTCGTCGCCGTAGAAGTCGTCTTCCATAGCGTCGTCGGTAGCGTCGTCAATCTTCACATCAATCTTCACCAAATACGAAATCTCCTCGGTCTCGTAGGGCTCTTCCTCCTCGGGAGGAGTATCGCCAAAATCTGTGTCGGAATAGTCCTCTTCCTCCTCTGCGGGCTCGTCGTAGTCGTCGTAGAGGTCCTCCTCAGGCTCGTCAACGACGTACTCGCGCTCTA
>JAFYRX010000009.1 GCA_017546725.1 Alistipes sp.
GATTTTGAATTTCAAAGGTATCCCCGCTACCCCTCGCTTTGCTCGGCGTTCGAGTCCCTTTTTATAGACGAGCAACAGTTTTACTGTTGTTCGTTTTTTTGTAGATGTGCGTGAGAACAAGTTCTCCGCCCATCTCCCCAAAACGAGCCTATGAAATAACCTTGTTTTGACAAGCCAGAATAGATATTTTACAATAAATACAATAAAATATTGTAATTATTTGGTTTAATAAAAATATATTGCTTATATTTGTGCTATGAGTTGTTCGGCTCGTATGGAACAGAAAATTGACTTAAAATTTTTCGATAACAACCGGGACTATACGCACAGTCCTCAGAAGAAGTTTTATCCATTTTTCGCTTAAATTCCATATGAGTATCGAGGATTCGTGCGTTTTTTGAATTGTACAATAACTATGCAAATAATATGAAGAAACGTAGGATTTGCAGCAATGCGCAGTTTCGTATTGGTGAACTATATCTGTTTCACACCGACAATCCAATGTGCCCGCCTGATGAGAGTTTATGGGGTTTTTACGACAGGACGTCGATGGATAGTATCTATTTAGAGCATAGCACTATTAATCATAGCAGTTTTACATTATCACACAAACTCCCCAAACAATACGTATACTATCGTTTGGCCACTCGTTCCGAACTGCGGGACTATATGTACAATTTTGCAGTATGGGAAACAATGTTCTACTATTAGGTCTCGAACAAATTCTGAATTAATGTATCAACCAGATTTACGATAAAATAAATCACCCGCAATAGTACGGAATGTGTACCAATTCACACATTACGCACCGTTGCGGGTGAGTGTTTTATAGAGTTTCTTACGATATCAACTACGCTTATCGCAAGGTATGTGTGCCAGCGTTCATCAGGCGAGGCTCCTTGCCCGGTATGATGACAGTTGCGGTGGTGCCCTGCGGGATGGTGAATGTATATTCCACCTCACCATTTGGTTTGCGCTCCCAACCACTTTCAATACGTCCGTAAGGCGAGTCGTAGTGACCGCGAGCATATGTCATCTGACCTGTGGGGTCGGCTACGGGACGTAGATAGAAGTGCTTGAATCCAGGCTGTTGCTCGTCACGCTCTATGCCGAGACATCGATTGATAAGCCATTGTCCGACAGCACCGAAAGAGTAGTGGTTGAATG
Organism: Alistipes sp.; assembly: GCA_017546725.1. Classification (GTDB taxonomy): domain Bacteria; phylum Bacteroidota; class Bacteroidia; order Bacteroidales; family Rikenellaceae; genus Alistipes. Next base: position 1,168 of record JAFYRX010000009.1, read on the forward strand.
AATTCATCGAGTTGTTACCTCCGAAACCATCGGCCTGTGTATATGAGTTCAAACGCTCCCAAATAGTGGTGGCACCTTGTGTTACAGGGTATAGCCACGAGGGGTAAGACTCATTTTGCAACAATCGGTAAGCGACATCGGCACGTCCATTGTCGGTAAGTACTCGGCTAATCCACGATGTAGTGATGAATCCAGTCATAAGTGAGTATGGCGGACACTCCACGCCTGTATCTGTCGTGTTTGTGCGCTCAATGGTCTTAACCAAATTGTCAAAGAGTTTCTCTTTGGCCTCACCTTCTAATACGTCAAATGCCAACGGAAGCACATAACTACCCTGAATATCTATGGCTTTACCCTCCTGCTCGCCCATAAATGCCGAGGCGATTGTGCGGAAAGTTTCTGGCTCAAGATAGGTCTGTGCAAAGAACTCTTTGCGCTGCTTTAGAGTCTGCGCAAAGCGCTCCTCATCCTGACTCTTGCCCAACAGACGGGCTACGTTTTGCATAATCTCGAGGTCGTAGATATAATAGCACTCAAAGAGTAGGCTCTTGTCGTTCTTGTTATCCTCCAGACCTAACCAATCGCTCAATTTGGCCTCCTGATTGTTCTGTACAAAGAGATTCGAAGATGGGTCTATGTAGTTTTGCTCTATATAATCCATATATCTCTTCATCGCATCGTAATGCTCCTCTAAAACCTGCTTGTCGCCATAGTGGAGCCATAACTCCCAGGGTATGGTGACGCCTGCTGTTCCCCAAAGGAAACCACCAAATCCTCCTCCGATAGGTGCTACATCGGGGAAACGGCCGTTTTCGAGTTGTATGTCGCGCATCGACTGCAGATGCTTGCGCAAGAACTCCTTGCAGTCCCAAAGGAACGAGGCTGTGCGGGCATATACGTTGATATCGCCACTCCATCCCATACGCTCGTTACGTTGCGGGCAGTCGGTAGGCAGCGAGATGAAATTACCCAACGTAGACCATCGAATATTCTCCCACAAGCGGTTTACCATAGCGTTGCTACACTCGAAGTGTGAGTCAAATTCGTTGATGCTACTCACAACAACGCTCTGTACACTCTCTACGGGCAGAGGCTCGGAGATACCTGTGATTTCCAGGTAACGGTAGCCGTGCTGGGTAAAATGTGGCTCAAAGATGGCGGGCTTGCCATTGCTAATGTAAAGGTCTTGTGCAATAGCCGCGCGAATATTCTCCATCATCAGCGTTCCTGCGTGAGGACTGTAAGCGGGCAGGTCGGGGTATAGTACCTCGGCAAAACGCATACGCACCTCGGTGCCTTTAGGCAATGCGGGCATATGGATGCGTGGTACGCCAGCCATATTCTGTCCCATATCATAGATATATACGCCTGGTCGGGCCTCGGTCATACTCTGTGCTGTAAGTGTCTTGTAGGCCTGAACGGCAGACTGCGCCTGCAACATACGTTGTGCTGAGTAGTCATTAACCTTAGGTGTTGAGCCTTCGCCCTCGGATGGCAAATGTCCTTCGAGCGTTAGTTCCTCGGCCTTCATCCACTTTGTATGCTTGCGTCTTGAGTCGGTAATCTGTCCGTTGAACATACTTGCATACTGAACAGGTCCATCAACCGATACCTCCCAACCTTGTGGCTGGGTGCACAGAACTGTAGAATCGCCATCGTTGTAACGTACTACCAGGCGTGAGCGGAATGCGAGTTGGTCACCAAAGAAGTTCCAATTGGTCATACTGTAGGTGACATATCCCATCCACCAGCCTTCGGCCAAATCCACCTGTATATGGTTGGTGCCTTTGTGCAGGAGCGAATCGACCTCGTATTTCTGGTAATAGTGGGTTTTGTTGTATTGCGACACACCAGGTGCATACCACTCCTTGCCCACCTTTTGACCGTTGATATAGGCCTCATAAATTCCTCTTGCTGTGGCGTATAACGTGGCCGATGCAATCTCTTTGTCCTTTAACTTAAAACTGCTTCTCAAAGTGGGGAGGCCTCCGTTGCTGGGGTCGTAAAGATGCAGTTGCGCCTCTTTGCCACCGATGCTGATAGGTTTCTCGGCAGAGTAGAGTGTGCCATTGGGTGTGCGATAGTGAGTAATCTTTACATCCGACAACACTGCCTTCTGGCCTGCACGCATTGCATATCCTATCTCGGCGAGTTGCGGATAGCCTATGAAGTCGTGGCTATTGCCGTGAGGGTTTACAACGGCTTGTCCCAATGTGCGGTCGTTGACGTGCAACGTAAGCGTACTTGCAGTGCCCTCGATTTGCAGATGCAGCGGAGAGTAGGCCTGCTCGGCCGAAACTACCTCTGCTGGAATCTCAAATGTCTGCAAAGGTTTTTCGGGGTTGTCCGTAGTAGTGTATCCTGCTCTGTAAATATGTATGCAGGCGGGTTTGCCCGAAGCCATAGGCTTGATGTCATACTCTACGCGTATGTAACTGCCGTCGCGCTCGTTCTCCACACCCTGAATATTCAGATTGCGATTCATCAGTCGGGGGTCGTTACCGCCCAAAAGTACCGATGCATCGGTCGATTGGCTCTTTGCATCGAGTTGCAACGTGCTGTAGTATCTAAATATGGGCAAATAATCAGAATACAAAACGGTCTTGGATGTTCCTATCCATTTGGCATCTTGTAACTGCGCTTGAGTTGTGCCTATAGCAAAAATTGCCATCAAAAAGCCGAGTCCAATCTTTTTCATTGTATTAAGTTTTTATTTTTTCTAAAAGTCATAACCGACAATTGCGTCAGCATAACTGCTCCAATTCTCTGCGGCCTTGTAAGCATCAACAGATGCAGTGGGAACGTAGATTTGTCGAGAATTTGAACTAAATACGTCAGTTCCTAATGTTGGCGGAGTCGTTGGTTTGCAATAAACTGATGCGAGGTTTGGACAATTGAATGCGTGAGTTCCAATCGAAGTTACTCCATCAGGGATAGTAATTGATTTTAAGCCTCTACAATCTCTAAATGCAGCAGAACCAATTGTTGTAACATTTTCAGGAATATTGATAGATGACAAGACCTCGCATTGGTCAAATGCAGAGTTCCCGATAGAGGTCACACCGTTAGGAAGTATTACAGTAGATAAATTATAACAATATTCAAATAAATAATTAGCTATTGATGTTACGCCATCGGGAATAGTAATTGTTGTTAAACTGTGACAACCTCCAAATGCATCTACGTCAATGGAAGTAACACTATTAGGAATATCTATTGAACTGAATTCACAATATCTAAATGCACTGCGACCAATCGATACTAACCCATCAGGAAGATTAATCGAGGTTAATAAATCTGCATACATAAAAGTATAAGCACCTATGGATGTTATGTAATTTGGGACTGTATAAGATGTTAACCCATTTAATGCAACTGCTAACAATACGCCATCTTTAACAATTATTTTATTATTTTCTGCTGTATAAGGTCCATATATTGCTTTTAAATTCTTACAATCATACAAGATGCCATAACCGATTTCTGTAATATTATCAGGCAGTCTAAACTCTACCAACTCATTACATTGTCTAAATGCGGTATTACCAATCTTTGTAACACTATTAGGAATATCTATTGATTTAAACTTACAACAAGCGAATGCATCATCGCCTATTGAAACCACTCCTTCACCTAAATCGACCGTAGTTAGTTCGTTGCAATCCCAAAAAGCGCTATTTCCAATTGTTGATACACTATTAGGTATGTTAATATAGTTTAATCCAGACATCTCAAATGCTTTATCTCCAATCGAAGTAATACCATAAGGTAGAGATATTGAGACCAAATTATGACGCCACCTATATGCCTCTTTTCCGATACTGGCAACCTCTCCATCAAAAACAATAACGCCTCGACCATATTCGTAAGTATTAGATATTATATTTAACACATTACCTTTTGCATCCAAAAAGGCTGACGGGTCGTAAGGCTCAACGATGTTGCCGTCGGTAGATGTGTAGAAAATCTTGTTTGTAGAGGTTGCGCCCTCGGGAGTGGGGTAGGCAATCACGTTGACGGGCTGGTCAACCGTGCCGTCCGAAATCATAAACGTAGTTGCCAACACCTCGTCGAGGCCCTCGCGGTTGAGTCGGATTGTAACAATCTGGCTACCGCCCGGGGCAACAATACCGTGAGTCGAAGACATCGACAAACGCTCGCTCTGCACCTTATACAAAGTCCAATTGACATCAGTTTCGCTGACGTTGCGGATGCGAATAATCTGCTCTGTAGCCTCCTCTCCGAAATCGACGTTCAACGACTCTACAACCATCACGCTCGACAACTGAACGCTCTGCTTACACTTCAACGAGAGCGGATGAGTGTTGCCGAAAGCCGAGATATTCACTACGCTCGACTTATCCTCGTTCATTCGGGCACGGTTGGCTGTGA
>JAFYRX010000010.1 GCA_017546725.1 Alistipes sp.
AGTTGTAGCGTCGTATGATAGTATGTTGCATAATATCCCGAGCGAATTTACATTGGAGACTATACTTCCGACCGAGGTTGATGTTTTTGAGAAAAGAGATATTGAGGCAGCCTTCAAGCAAAATGCAGAGTCGAGTATGCAGTTGGCTATGCAAGCCTTTGAATTGGCATCGAAATATAAGAACCTATTTCTTTCACGCATAAAAGATACTCCGCAACAACGCTACGAGGCTCTTCTTCGTGAGCACCCCGATATTGTTGCCCAAATTCCACAACATTACATAGCCACCTATCTTGGTATTACGCCCGTGTCGTTAAGTAGAATTCGTGCTCGCATCGGCAAATATTAACATTTGTTATCGTTAGAAGGGTAGTGAGAAGAGTATATTTGCCGAAAAATAGAAATACTATGAAGGCGAAAACACTTTTCCTTACCGATTTATTGTTGCTCATTACATTTGTTCCATCATCGGTAACTGGTTTTATTCTCCATTGGGCAGGACATCAAAACAGTCACGATTTGTGGCATAATTGGGCGGTGGCGCATATCATTTTAACACTAATTCTAACAATTCTTGTGGCAATTCATATCTACGGTCATTGGGGTTGGTATAGGTCGCTATTCAAGAATGGGGCAAAGAACAAGAGCAGAGTAATCGTAGTTCTCTCTGCCTTGATGATGGCTGTTGTAATAACTGGTATTATAGTGTTGTTTCGCCACAAAGGGTCAAACTCTGGGCTTGGGTTATGGCACTATGTAATTGGTATAATTATGACAATAGTTGCTATTGGACACTTTATAAAACGCCATAGGATATTGATTAAAGGACTAAAGGCAAATAGAAAAATATGATTTCGAGAGATGTTTGTTTAGTAGCATTAACAAATTAGGGTGTTCTTTGGAACACCCTAACTCTTTATCTAATCCAGATACTCAATCTTCATTGAGTAGTCCCATTGGGGGAAGTAGAGGTTGCCGCCACTCCACTCGACCTCGCCGCGCTGGAAATCGACTGTCTCGCTGCGGGGGTATATCTTTTTGGGGTAGAGGGGCATACCGTAGTCGGTATTGACAATCATACGCCACGCATCGACTCCGCCCAAGAAGTAGTCGCGCTCGGCCTCGCTGTCGGCGTACTCGGGTATTCCGAACGATTGGTCAACGGGCACCCAACCGTAGGGCTCGAAGTAGATAACGCCCCAATCGTGGAGGTTCCACCAAGTGGGATGCACCACAAAACCGCTCTCCCAGTGTGTCGGAATGCCACAAATGCGGCACAACGTCATAAAGAGCAACGTCACCTGTCCGCAGTCACCGTGGCCATTCTCAACCACATACTCGGGTATGTTGTTGATGGTCGAATACTCGCGTGCCGAGGCCCACGGGAAGTTGTCGTTAACCCAGCGGAAAATCTTTTTGGCCTGCAGGTAGGGGTTGCTTTCGTCGCCTACGATTTGCTCGGCCAACTCGCGCATCTTGGGTGTGAATATGATGTGCTTCTCGCGTTCGGCGGTGTACTCCTTGTAGAGTTTTGACTTTTTGTCGTAGGGTTGTATTTTCTCCGCATCTATCTTGTGCCACTCGCCGCAGGTGGTGTATTCGAAGGTCTCGCTGAAGGTCGTAGGCTCACCTGTGACAGCCACCTGCTCCATATAGAGTGTGCTGTGAGCATACTCCTCGGGAGCGAGTGTGTATTCGGTGTGTGATGTCGAGAGCAACTTCACATCCTTTTGGCGTGGCTGGTCCGAACGAGGGAAGGGCAACCAGCAACGTACCACCTCACCTGCAGGAACTGCATCGGCATCGACCGTAAGCGAGTAGGTTATGCGGAAGCGTTTGGGCTCAACGACACTGTTGCCGCTTTGCTCAACAGCCTGCATAATGGCGTTGATGTCGCGCTCCTCTTCGGTCTCCTCGCCACCCGAAGGGTCTCCCGTTGCGGGACCGTTCTTTATCTCGTTGCACTCCTTGTCGATGCGGAACAGGTTGGGACCAGCGTTGCGGAAGTAACGCTTCTGGCCATCGATGAGCATACACTCCAGAGTCTTTGACTCCTCCCATTTGCGCATCTGTTCGTCGCTCACGTCGGGGATGTAGCGCGAGATGTAATCTCTGATTTGCTCCTCGTTGCGGCAGAAATCTACCCCTATGCGGTAGGCCAAATCCTGCTCCCAACTGTAACTCTCGACAGGCTTGGGCTCTTGGTCGGCACAGGCTACAAATGTCAGCGCACCGAGAAGCGAAAGAATATATCGTTTCATAGACTTCTGACGAATTAAAGTTTTACAATGCCGATACCGGGTAGGTCGTTGAGTGTAATCTTGCCACCCACGACTTCCATACCCTTGAAGCGGTCGTTTGCGATTAGCAGGTTGCCGTCGAGGTCGGCGAAATCTACCGCCGGCGAGAGCTGTGCCGCCGCCGAGCAGGCGCACGACGTCTCGGTCATACAACCTATCATCACTCGCATATCCAACGCACGTGCAAGGTTGAGCATCTTCCACGCCTCGCGCATACCCGTACACTTCATCAGTTTGATGTTGATACCTGTAAATATTCCCTTCAGGGCTGCCACATCCTTCAGTCGCTGAATCGACTCATCGGCAAAGACGGGCAGAGGACTGCGCTCGCTTACCCACGCCGTATCGTCAATCTGTGTCTTGGGCATAGGTTGCTCAATCATCACGATGCCACGCTCGTTGAGCCAATGAATCATATCGAGAGCGTAGTGCTTGTCCTTCCATCCCTGATTGGCGTCGATGGCAATGGGCAGGTCGGTAACTGAACGTATGGTCTCAATCATCTCCTTGTCGTTGTCGCGACCTAACTTCACCTTGAGAATGTTGAACTTGGCGGCGCACTCCTCGGTCTTGGCTCTCACAACGTCGGGTGTGTCGATGCCGATGGTGAATGTTGTAGAGGGTGCTTTGGCCTTGTCGAAGCCCCAAATCTTGTACCACGGCGCACCCAACATCTTGCCCACAAGGTCGTGCAGTGCAATGTCGATGGCCGCCTTTGCCGCAGCATTGCCCTCCGAGAGAGTGTCAATCTCGGCGAGGATATCCTCCAAGCGTGTGGGGTCGTCGTAACGCTCCAGCACCTTTGCGGCCTTGCCGAAGAACTCCATTACGCTCTCCACTGTACCCAACTCTTTCTGCAGGTAGGGTGGCATCGATGCCTCGCCATAGCCGGTCAGGCCCTCGTACTCAATCTCCAACTGCACACCCTGCGTAGTGGTGCGTGACGAGGTGGCTACGGTGAAGGTGTGGCGCAACTGCAACTCGTAGGGGAAGTAGTTAAGGCGCATACGCGAGCCCGTTGCGCCCTTGTTTATGTTGAACAACTTGCTCTGCTCGCGGTTGCAGCCGACGAGGAGGGCCGAGCCCGCTGCTATGCAGGCCATATCTCTCAAAAACTCTTTTCTTGTAGGCATAGTATTACATTTTATAGTATGGGTTTGTGGCTGTGGTGTTGAGCGAGGGCTCCTTGTCGATGTAGGGCAATACGCGTGCTGCAAAGAGCAGACGGCCCAGATTGTAGGCGTCGAACAACTCGTCCTCCTTGTCGAAACTGCTGATGCGGAC
>JAFYRX010000011.1 GCA_017546725.1 Alistipes sp.
GAAGAAAACAATGAAAGAAATCTGGGATTTGACTTCAAAGGTTTTGAATTTGTTGCGGCGAGCGAGGAAATGGGTGAAACCCCTATATATTCCAAGGATGATAATTCTAATTCCGCATCCAGCCCTTGTTTTGAAGAGGAGGCTGGGTCTTCCGCCGCCCGCCCTCGCCAGCAGAAAGAGCCAGGAATGGATATGAGCGAGTATATTGAACGCTGTTTTGCGAATAGTATTTCTAGACTTGCTGATATGAGACAAGGTAAACTGCCACAAGATAACAATCTATTTTGGAGAGCAGTTGGTTACTATTGCGATTTGTATGGATGTAACGACAGAAGCATAGCGGCTAAAAATGTTTCAAGGTATGTTACTGAATTTATAAAACAAGACATCAATTAGTGTATTCAACCTACGGGTGTATTCAAAAAAATCGGTAGCCACTTAATTGAGGCTACCGATTATTGTATGCAGTTATATCAAAGAATTATCTGCTACTCCCAACCACCTTCGAGTTCTCCACCGATTTCGATTTTAACCTTGTCGGGGTTGTTGTTCAATGTGAGATTGATAGTATGCTGTGTGCCGCTACGGAATACAAACTTACTCTCAACCAAATATGACACGCCGTGAGAAAGCACCTCAATAAGAGGCAATTTATTCTCCAAACGCTGAGGCACGATGATAGCAGTGTAAACACCATCAGACACCTTCTTGGCCGTAATACTCTTTGCCGAATCATAGCCAAATTTTGTCACAACGCCCGATGCAATATCTACCACAGCCGTAGGAACTGTGTTGTGGATTCTTACCACTGCCTCGGTTGGGATGTCACCTTCGTAGTCCTCACCCTTAAGTAAGTTGATAACCACCTTGCTCATCTTGTGGCTGAATGTGAGAGGTACTGCGTCCATCTGACTGATTCCAGTTGCTTTCGCCCAGAGGAAGTCACTCGCCTCATAGCCACTCAAAGCATCGGCAGTTTCTGGTGTTGATTGGTCGAGTGCCACCGAAAATTTGTACTCATCAACCGATGCGGGTTTGTCGTATGGATAGTATGCAAATACGTCAAACTTACCTTCGGCCCAATAGATGGCAGGAGAGTTAACCCATTTTGAGCCATCGAAAGTCGATTTTACATTGTTGGCATAATTGCCCGAAACCTGCAATGGTGCTGCAACTTCGCCATCGTATTGTGAAACATACACGCCCATTGCATCACCCGCCTCAAAAGCCGAGGCTGTGGCACGAGTCGTGGGATACTCGGCTGCAAATTGCATTTGGTTTGACACAGGAGTGATTTCATCATCACTCTTCGAGCAACTGCTCATAACGAGAGCAGCCATAGCCGATAAAATAAATATCTTTTTCATTGTTTTCTCTCGTTTAATTAGTTTGCATTGATTTTAGGACGCTCACCCATAAATACAGGCTCGCTGCGACGCACGGCAGGACGTGCGATTGATGCAGGAACTCCGCCTCGTACATCGACAGACTCCGTACCGCCAGCCTCAATAACATCGTTGGCCACAAACTCATCGAAACTATACTGCTCGCCAGCGATAGCCTTGATGCGCTTAACGATAGTCTCACGGCTGATAGTGCTGAAATAAGGAATATCGTTGTTCATACAACTATTCTGCTCCGAGCGGAATACACCACGATTGTGCATATATCCACCCTCGAAAATATCGACAATCTGGTTATACTTCTCGTGGAAAATAAGATGTGACCAAGGCACTTCGTTCATCTTACCCGTGAGAGAAAGGTTTTCATACCAGCCTAATGCTTTTGCCCCATTAAACTCGAGTACGTGGCCACAGCACGAACAATCACAAAAATCAATAAATTTATTGTGATAGATATACTCATCGCCTAATTTAGCAAAACCGTGACCACACGCCTCGTGCTGAACACAACCTCGGAAATCTGTTGGATAACCAAAATCAGCCATCGGGCAATATGCGATGGCGGCGCCGCCAGACCACATATAACAGATTCCTCCGTAATCCTCAGTATTCGGAATCATCACGATAAGAGTATCATCAAGATTGCTATTGCTTACAGTAGGTGCTTTGCAGGCATATTCCCAAATTGTATAGAAATCACTCTCTCCATTTCGACCGCCAAGCGCAACTCCACCCTTAAATGTTGTATTGAATCGATTGTGAATAATAGTATTCACACCACCAATACCTGATTCTGGGGATACAGAAATACCTGTATATACATTAAAGTACTCACGATATGTTTTGTATGGCTCGACATTAAAGAAGTGCTCAACAGCTTCGTTAATATTAGTAAGCAATTTACCCTCTGATACGTCCTTTGCATTGTAACCATCACCTAAAAATACAAGGTTTATACCATTACCCTTCGATTTTGATTGTAATGTCAAAATCTGGTCCTCGGCATATTCATAGTCATACTGAGTAACTTTGCAACGAGTGCGATAGTCCTTACCAACGAGCTTAAACACAACCTCTCCCTCACGAGTCGCCGAACCCTGAGGCATCTCGGTAAATGTAAGTTTGAGCTCGTGCTTGCCTGTTCCGCTAGTCTTGTCGAGCGTTACCCAGTCTGGCTGACTCTCAACAACCCACTCATCATCGGCATTAAGCACCAAATCACGAGTGACTGTTGTGTTAATAGCATTTGCTACCATTGGGCGAACTACGAGATTGCGGTATGCGGAAATACGCTTAAAGTCTTTCCAACCTGTTGCAGCCTGATATTGAGCAATCGCTGATTCGGGAACTTCCAGTGTAAAATTATCTTTTGCAATACCATCAAGCGCACCATCTTGCACATAGGCGGGAATAGTACCTTTACAAACAACACGACCAATACCAAAACATTCATTAAATGCTCCGCTTCTGATATTTTCCAATCCTTTTGGGAAAATCAAACCCTCCAAATTTCGGCAATGAGTAAATGCACCATTTCCAATACTAATTACATTCTCAGGAATTTCAAGTACACCCATCAATCGCCAATTACCCTCAAATGCGTAATTACCTATGGTGTAAAGATTCTCGGGTAATATAAGCTCTCCTGAAAAATCACAGTTGCGGAATACATTGTGGCTAATTACTTCCAATTCCTTTGGTAATCGTAACTCTCCCTTTAAACCTGCATTTGCAAAAGCACCATCTCCGATAGTTGTAATACCATCGTGTAATACCAATGCTCCACCAAGCCAAGTTCCGCTGAAGCAATTATTAGGAATATGGGTAACCCCCTGAGGTATCTCCAAAGAGCCGCTAAGGCTACTGCAGTCGCAAAAAGCCTCATTTCCAATGTATTTCAAATTTTCAGGCAGACGTAATTCACCATAGAAACCTGAACAACCTCGGAAAGTTCCAGCTCCGATAATTTCAACACTTTCAGGGATTAAGAGTTCGCATGTGAAATTACAACCCAAAAATGCTCCATCCCAATATGAGTCGTAAGTATTTGTTTCGCCAATTTGTTTTAGAGTTGAAGGAAGACTAAGAGTGCCTGTCAAACTCGTACATTCAGCAAACGACGCACCTCCAATTTTCACAACACCTTCAGGAATAATCAAAGAACCTGACAAGTTTGTACATTCTGCAAATGCACCTGTGTGACCACCTGTACCACCTCCAATTATTTTCAATTTATCTGGAAGAACCAGTGATACAAGGCTTTCTTTACTTTGCATTGCCAAAACGGGAATCTCATCATCTTCATTGTTGTGATAATTATAATCTTCTATACCATCAATATTACCACCCTCTCCTGCTACGATTTCAACTTCTTTAAGATTAAGTGCGCTCAGTCGAGGCATCAAATACTTCATTATAGCAAAGTCTTTTGATGTAATTTTACCTGTAACTTTCAGATTACGGACTTTGCCAAGCTCCTTACCTGCGGCCTCGATGCACTCCTTAAGAGTACCTGCCTCGGCAACATCAATCACTATATATTCACGGGCTGTCGCATCGTGAGAAACACTGTCGTTCTCCCAAGCGGTAATACTCTCCGATGTGAGTACAAATTCATAACCCGAACCTGCACGCTTGTTTACCGTAATAGTGAAGTTATGCTGCTTTGAAGGGACATAAGTAAACGCCGCATCTTTCTTCAAAAGATAGGGTGTGCCACCAACAGTAACGCTCACCAACGGAGTGCCAGCAGCTATAGTCTGCGGAACAATGATAGCACGATAATCGCCACCGTTTACATAGGGGATTGTACCAGTTGAAGGTACATTACCAACAGCAGTTACCTCACCCGTTGCAAGGTCGATAGTTGACTCACGCTTGGTGTTGAGCAGCAAAACAGCCTTCTCCAAACCAGCCCACTCGCCATCGTCAAAGCCCTCGCCCTCGGCAAGAGTTACACGAGCTGATGCCATCATATGACGGAAGCCGAGTTTGATAACCTTGTCGGTCGGAGCAACATTCTCAGTCTTACCCCAAAGGAAGTCCGAAGCCTCGTAGCCGCCAATCTTGCCGTAAGCAGCCGATGTGCTCTGATCTTTCTGTACCTCGAAAGCATAAGCCGATACATTGTCGGGATATGCGAATGGGTAGTAACCGTAGATGTCCACATTGGTTCGGTTATCCTTAAAATAAAGGTCGTATGCACCATTCCATTTGAAGTTAGCCTCATCGAATGTGTGCTTTACATTGTCGCCACGATTGCCCTCATCAAGCAGCTCGCCAGGGGTAGAGCCGTTGTAATCTACTACATAGATACCAACCTCGTCACCATCGCAGAATCCCGCATCATTAACACGGGTCTGATAAACTTGTGAAATTTCACCCGAAAGATTGATTTTGGGTGATGCTTGCATCTCTGGCTCGATGATTTCATCATCGGTATAGCAAGAAGTAAGCAGCATTGATGCCGCCACTGCAAGCATTGACAAAGATTTAATACATTGTTTCATATCATTGAAGTTTTAATTATTCAACTGTGCCGCCGAAATCGTCACCTTCGGTTTCCCAACCATCAATGCCGATGTTAATACCCTGATTTGTGCGCTCTACGGTCAATGTGCAAGTGTGTTGTTTGCCTGATTTGAACTCTACGCTCTGGTTAAGAGTATATACCTTATCGCCGATAGTCACTTTAATTAGGTCGGCATTTGATACGCTTTGAGGAATAACCAATGCACGGTGATAATCGCTCTCTACCATAGGAGTAATCTCCTGAGCATCTCCCGTGGGTGTAATTGCGCCAGTAGCAAGGTTGATTGTTGAGTTGGTCTTAAGACCGCAGATAGCAACCGACGCCGAAGCCATATCTTCAGCAGTATAGCCATTGCCCGCAACGAGTTTTACGATTACATTGCTCATAGCGTGTTTAACGGTAATACCAACAGCATCCTTGGTTGGGGCAACACCAGTAGCCTTGCCCCACAAGAAATCGCTTGCCTTGTAATTTGCGACACTACTTTGGTCGGCCTTGACTGCAAACGGATATGCCTCAACACTTGAAATGCTTGAAACATAAGGATAGTAGCAGTAGAAGTCAGCCTTTGTTGTTTCGTCCTTCCAATAGATGGTTGTGGCTGCCGACCAACTGCCAGAATAAGTAAAGCCGATGTTGTCGGCGTGGTTGCCCGATGTCTTCAATGTATTGGGCTGGTTTACCACGTAAATACCAACCTTGTCACCATTTTCAAATGATGTGTCGGTTGCTCGTGTAATACTTGTAGAAATGTTGATAGCCCACTTTTCTGGAGTTGGAGTAGGTGTGGGCGTTGGTTCTGGCTCTGGAGTTGGATTCTCAGAGCAAGAGAACATCAGTGCAGCAACGGCTGCTAAAGTAAGAAGTTTTTTCATAAGGATTAGATTTAGTTATTATTAGTTTATGTTAAAATCAAACAAAAAGTGCGGACAATACACCTGCTATATCGGAAATTGAGGTCTTCGACTACCTATACACCCTAATATACGGAATAAAGCCCACACCGAAACGATGTGAGCGTCAAACTTTATTCCTTGGGTGTAATGATGAAAGTGTCGAAGTTTCAATTTCCCAAAATATAATCTAACGCACTATATGTAATATGTCTAAAGGCCTGTTATTTAACCATAGGCAATCAATTGCTTTTTAATCGTTTATACTCCAAAGGTACAAATAAAATCGTATAGTTGTACTCTGTATGCAAAAAATTATTCGCCGCCGTTTTCTGATACCGCCTTCGGGGCAGTCAGCAAAGTGCCCTTGCGGATAGTGCAATACTTGTTGCGATAGGGTTTGTCGGGAGCGATGCCGATGTTGGCGAGGCTCTTGTAAGTAATGCCGATTTGCTCCTTGCCGAAGTGGTCGCACAATGCTTTGATGCTACCGAAGTAGTGGTGTTCAGCACCGAGTTCGAGGTGAATAACGGTGCGCTCTTGTTTGTCTGTTGCCATAATTCTCTGATTTTAACCTCAAAAGTATGAAAATATGGAAAATAATCAAAATAATCCATAAAATTATTGTTAAAAGTTTGGATATATTAAACATTTTCCATATCTTTGTTATCAGAAATAAGGAGGTAATATGGCGCAGAATCGTAAATATCACATTGGATGCTCTGGTAGTGGTTGGGGCATTTGGGATGCAGATGGACACAAGGTAATGAGTTGTCACTCTCACTATCACGCAGTAGAATCTCTTTACAACCTTATGGGATGGAAATGGAATCCAAGTAAATACAGAGGATAATTATTAACGACTAAACTATATGACTATGAACACTTTGGTAGTAATAAATGGAATGACGGCTCGCAGAGCAAATGTAATCGCACATCGTACTGGCTCGGCGGCGATGGGTGTTGTGAAGGCACAGATGATTGACCTTTTGAAGGCGAAGTTGCAGAGTGGCGTGGCTCACTTTATCTATATAAAGAAGGACGGCTCAATCCGAGAGGCGTGGGGTACTTGCGCTGGTAATCTGATGCGTGCGACCCAGAACGGTCGTGGCGTGTTTGGCGATGCGGTCAATACCGTCAAATACTGGGACACGATGGCTGGCGGTTACCGCTCATTGCGCTATGAGAATCTGGTGCAAGTGTTTTAATGTAGCAATCCAAATTTGGTAGTAAAATTATCATCAAAAGATGATAAAAATGAAAGCGGCAGTAATATATGCAAGGGTTTCAAGCACGGGCGAGAGGCAATCGACCTCTCGTCAGGTTGCTGACCTGACCGACTATGCAAATCGTAACGGTTTGGAGGTCGTTGGGGTTTACGAGGAGCATATCAGCGGCGCAAAGCGCAACGAGGAGCGTGCAGTGCTGGCAGAGTGCATCAACTACGCAGTCACTAACGGCGTAGAGGTAGTGCTATTCTCGGAGTTGAGCCGTTGCGGTCGTGCAGTTTGGGAAGTTTTGGATACCATCCGCACTCTCAAAGACAACGGTATCAATGCGTATTTTCAAAAGGAGGGTTTGTCATTGTTCTCGGCAGACGGCAAAGAAAATCCATATTTAGCGGTTATGGTGTCCGTTCTCGGAGTCTGCGCCCAAATAGAGCGAGAAAACATCACATATCGTCTAAATAGTGGTAGAGCAAAATATATAGCAGATGGCGGTAAATTAGGTCGCAAGATAGGCTCTGTTAAGACCAAAGAGCGCAAGCAAGAGGAGTACGGCAAGGTTATCCGCTCGCTTCGTGCTGGCAAGTCTATCCGTGATACGGCTGCAATATGTGGTGTATCGGCATCGACCGTACAGCGAGTTAAGAAGGAGTTTGGAATATAGTGGTCGATTTTTGAAACCGAAAATTTGGGACAAAAAAATTTTTACACAACAGATATGGGGTATATGCTATTTGCGTACCCCTTCATAAAAATTCAAATTGCGGGGACACTTATTAAAACCCCTCTCCCCACACCCCTGCCAGGCACAACAATTTACTGCAAATAAGCGAAGTAAGCCCGTTTGCTAATTACGATTAGAAAAATAAGCATTTACGCTAATATAATTCAATTCAGTGTTTTTCGGAAGATGAAGTACACTTTTCTTTATAGAATTTGGAATTCTCATAAAAGATTTGTATATTTGTTAAAATTA
>JAFYRX010000012.1 GCA_017546725.1 Alistipes sp.
GGCGGCAATAGGAGCTTTGGGTAATTCGATAAATGAGTATGTGTCCTTTGTGTGTTGTTTGATTATTGGAGTTATCTCTATAACAAAACCATTGTTTTCGCACTTTATGCAAACTGAAAAAGATTTGCGCACATTGGATTCGCTTATGGATTATTATACTGGCTATATGAACGAATTGGAAATTCTTTTTTACAAATTGCGAAGTGAACTTTCCGAAGATAATGCAATAAAAGAATTCTATTTATTGAAAAAGAATGACAGCAATAAACAGTCTCAACTTAATAGATTGATATATCATATTCCCAAAAGAGTAATGAAGAAATTGACTGCAAAATCTGATGAATATCTAAAACGGGTTTACTATAACATATACGAACACGATAATTTCCAAAAAGATACAAATGAGCAATAATAAGCAAAGCAATAACGAGTCTGCAGAAGTTCGTCGAGTTATTATCTCTCCAAAGGGTCATGAACGTTCGCAAACTCCTCAGCCTTCTAAATTACCTCCACCACCTCGTCCGTCAAAGAAATAATTGCGTATAAGATAGGCAATCCAAAGAATCCATTAGTTCCCAACTGGTTAGTATTGCTAACCACTTCAATTTATGCCCGACAAACTGACCCGTGAGCAACGACACCGATGTATGGCAAGCATACGCGGTAAGGACACCAAGCCCGAGATGATAGTGCGTCGATGGCTGCATGGTCGTGGCTTTCGCTATAGGGTGAATGTGAAGAGATTGCCGGGCTCACCCGACATCGTGCTGCGCAAGTACCGCACGGCGATATTCATACACGGATGCTTCTGGCATGGGCATGAGGGATGCCGCTACTTCGTGTTACCCAAGAGTAATACGGAGTTTTGGACGGCAAAGATTGAGCGCAACCGAGAACGTGACCT
Organism: Alistipes sp.; assembly: GCA_017546725.1. Lineage (GTDB taxonomy): Bacteria > Bacteroidota > Bacteroidia > Bacteroidales > Rikenellaceae > Alistipes. The sequence goes on from JAFYRX010000012.1 coordinate 905, forward strand.
TGAGCGACGCAACCAATTAAAGCAAATGGGGTGGCATACCATCGTGATATGGGAATGCCAGCTGAAACCCAAGGCACGCGAGGCTACATTGGCCGAGTTGGAGCATCTGCTACATCGAACCGATCTTGACAACCTGCACCCTCGCAAGTCTGCCATGTACTCGTTTGACACCAAGCCTATGCCTCGTGCGGCAGAGGAGCAGATGGAGTATGAGCGAACAGTCTATAGCTGTAACAAAACGAAGACGAAGACGAAATCGTCAGACAGTGTCTGACCAATTAAACATTTCAGAAATCATAATTTATTAGAGTAAAGGCTATTGTCCGCAGCAATTAGAAAATATCAAAATTCATCGGACAAATGGAGCCATCTGAATGCAAACTTGCATTATTTGTACATGTCACCATTTTTTCGTATCTCCGCGGTAAACTTACGCCTATGAAAGAAGGTAATAACATCATTCTCTATCAAGACGATAACGAGATAACCCGTGTGTCGGTGCGCTTTTGCCGATGAAGATGTGTGGCTCACACAGAATCAGTTGGCGGAGATATATGATACGACCAAGCAGAATATTAGCCAGCATATAGAAAATATTCTGAATGATGGTGAGCTGGATGCAAATCGAACTGTAAAGGATTTCTTGACAGTTCGTCAAGAGGGAAACCGTCAGGTGCAACGAAACATTGTACACTATAACCTCAATATGATTATTGCTCTCGGTTATCGTGTGCAGTCGTAAGTGGCTATCCGCTTCCGCAGATGGGCTACCCAACGCCTGCATGAGTATATACAAAAGGAAGCGATAGAAAAGGCCGAACGGGAGTTTGAGATATACCGAAAACGTGAAATGCAATTATTGGAGAGCGATTTCGACCGTGAGATAAAGAAACTCAAGGACTCAAAAAACTAACTATAACCCAAACGAACATTAGGACGATAGGGATCCCAACTATGACAGAAGAGGTCTACATCGTTGGGGAGGGGAGTTTACGTAAGCGCTTGGCGCCCTCCTAGCTAAGGTCTATCACTTCGTGAGAAAGATTGTTTTCATCGCCATCTTCACAATCAATGTTAAAAGCGATGGCGTATAGAAATTTATATAAAAGAGGCATGTATAACAACAATTCCCCACAATCGATTGTGGGGATGTATGACGTGAGAGTTTTCATATCAGAGTTTCCAGGCCTCGAGCTCGGCAAGGGCGCGGTGATAGTCGCGATCGGCACTGAGGCTGCGGTCGAGGTAGTCGTAGTAGAGTTCGATACCTTGTAGATACTCGAGCACTGAGATGTAGCCTTCGTCCATGGCTTGCTGAAGCAGAGCTGTATTGTTAGCTTCGGTGAGGGCGGTGCGGTAGAGGGTGGCGGTGCGCTGCAGACCCTGGACGCGCTCAAAACCCATACGGAGCTGGCTACGGAGCTGCTGCTCGGCATCGACCTCGTGAGACTCGGCAGCTTGCAGCGCGGCACGGGCCGAACGTACGCGATTCTTATTGGCCCACAAGGGTATACTCATGCCGACGGCTACTCCCTGAGAGCGGTCACCGATGGTATGACGTTCGTTGATATAGGCTGCTGAGAGCGTAGGCAGATGTTGAGATTTAGACAATGCCAGCTCGCTCTTGGCTACCTCACGTCCCGTACGGGCCAGCGCAAGCGTGGGGCTACACGCCATAGCCTCGGCATACCAGGAGTCAAAGTCTCCAGTAAGCGTCGCAGGGGCATACTCACCACCTATGGCACCC
>JAFYRX010000013.1 GCA_017546725.1 Alistipes sp.
AATATTTTCACCAATAATAATGCGTTAATTAGGTTATTGGTGGTAAAAATATATGAAAATTGGGTGTCAGGGAACTTTGTGAATCTTGAGTGGCTGCAAAGAAAAATATGATGTAGCAGGGAATTTTATATAAATTTACAATGTATATAAATAAAAATGATTATTTTTGAGAGGAATATTTAACAAGACAAAATTTATTAATATGAAAAAGATATTATTACTTTTTTTGGTGTGCACCGCTATGCAGGTTGCGGCTCAGGATATAGAGCATTATAAGAAAATCATTAAGGAGTTGAGCAGCGCAAAGTATCGCGGTCGCGGATATGCCTTTGATGGTGCTAATAAGGCAGGTAAATATCTCGAGAAAGAGTTTTTGAAGGCCGGGGTAGATGAAGTTGTTTGCCAGCCTTTCAAACTCGATATCAATACCTTCCCTGGCAAGATGTCTATGTCGGTTGATGGCAGAAAGTTGCAGGCGGGAGTTGAATTTGTAATGAGAGAGTACTCTCCTGGTGGTAAAGGAACGTACAACTTGTATTACATCGACACCCTTAACTATGACTCAAACAAGATTTTTGCCGACCTTGCACGTCCCGAGAATAAGGATGCATTTGTGGTGTGCGATTTCTTTTTTACCTATAAGCATTCGGCTGATTTCAGACGTCTGCAGAGCAAAGATGGATGTCAAAATGCAGGTCTTATCTATACGTGGAATGACTCACAGTTGAAATTCTATAAGGCATATGGCGAGCGAGTTATCGATAAACCTATGATTTGGGTGTCGTCTTCATTCCCGAAGGATGCCAAAAGTATAACAATAGATATCGAGAATGAGTTTTTGAAGGATTATGAATGCTTTAATGTCATAGCCAAAGTTGAGGGTAAGCGCCACGATGCTTGTTATGTATTTACTGCTCATTACGACCATCTGGGAGTTCTCGGTAAGAAGGTATATTATGCTGGTGCACACGACAATGCGTCGGGTACGGCTGCTATTGTTACTTTGGCTGCTTATTATGCCAAGCATCAACCCGAATATGATATGTACTTTATTGCCTTTTCGGGTGAGGATGCCAATCTGCGAGGCTCGGAGTGGTATGCTCAGCATCCTATGGCGCCTTTGAAGCAGATAAAGTATCTCTTTAATCTCGATATGATTGGTGATAATAGCCCTGTTCAATATTGCGAGGTAAGCCCCTCTGGTATGAAAGGATTTCAACTGATGGAGCAACTCAATAGCCAGAATAGTTACTTCAAGAGTCTTAATAGAGGTGAGTTAGCTGGCAATAGCGACCATTATCCTTTTGCTCAGCGTGGTGTGCCCTGTATCTTTTTGGAGAATGAGGGCGGTGATGCCTTTGCTTATTATCACACTCCGCTTGATAATTGGAAAAATGCCTATTTTGATAGTTATCTCCCTACATTTAAGTTGGTGACTGACTTTGTCGAGCAGTATAATAAACGATAAATCAGGTAAGGGATAGCAACTGATATATTGATAGAATTTTTTCTATATTTGTAAACAAAAATTTTCGCTATGGAGAAGATTAACAGACGAACATTCCTGCGTCGTACGGGCCTTTCGGCAGCGGCTTTCGCTGTCGGAGCCTATGGTAAGGCGGAGGCCGATATAATTGATGCTGCCCCAGATGGTGTTGCTAAGGATGGCTCTTCGGCAACGGTAGCCGATATGGGTGCGCGATATGAGGCTTTGTTGGCCGATAACGGACGTGCGCTTGTCAATCCAATGATGGGCTGGACTATGCACTTCTATTCAAATGTCCTGATGAACTATGGCTCTAAACTCGCTCCGTCGGATACGTTGGATGATTTTCCTGGTTTATCGACTGTCTATTTGCGAGTGCCTTGGGCATTTGTAGAGCCCGAAGAGGGAAAGTTCGTATGGGAATTGTTGGATACTCCTGCGCAGCGATGGATTGAGAAGGGTAAGTATGTCGCTTTCCGCATCAGTGCTATGGAGAGTTGGCTCTATCACGCAACTCCTAAGTGGGTGTTTGATGCAGGTGCCAAAGGCTATGACGTTGAGGGACATTACATCGAGCCTGATTACGATGATGCAATCTTCTTGGAGAAGGTCGAAAATTTTGTCAAAGCATTTGCTGCACGTTACGATAATAATCCCAATGTAGTCTTTGTCGATGTCGGCCATTTTGGTATGTGGGGCGAAGGTCATACTGTGATGACCACTCCCAAACACGGCCACGCGTGGGGCGTGGAGACTCAAAAACGCCACATAGATATCTATCTACGCCATTTCCGTTCGACGCAACTATGCATCTCGGATGATTTTGCTGGTCACGACAACCGTGCCGCACGATTCGAGATTACCGACTACGCCTTCTCTAAGGGCGTGACTCTGCGTGATGACAGTATATTGGTACAACCCTACCCCAATTCGTGGTATCATAGCGAGTTGGCGCAACAGTTCTGGCCTACGATGCCCGTGATTTTGGAGCACGAACACTATGGTGGTTCGGTCGAAAGAGGCAGCTGGGATAAGGATTTGTTGCTGAAATCCGTTGAGGATTACCACGCATCGTTTATGTCTATCCATTGGTGGCCGAGAGTGTTGCTTGAGGAGAATCGCGACGTAATAGAGAAAATCAATCGCCGTATGGGTTATCGTTTGTGCGTAGATAGCGTCGTGTGGCCCAAGAGTGTGAGCCGAGGCGAGAAATTTACGATAAAATGCTTGATGCGTAACGTTGGTGTAGCACCCTGCTATCAGGGTGGATATCTGTGTTTTACGCTTAAAGATGATAAGGGTGGGATTGTCTCTACGTTGGTTGCTGACACGTTCGACGTCAAGGCGTTGGAGGTCGCAGCCCCCGGTAAGGCAAAGTCGGTTGTCGTTGAGCAGGAGTTCTCGGTTGCACCTCGCTATGCCGATAAGGCGGGTGTATTCTTCAGGGCTTGCGCTGCGGGCGAGTACGATTTGTATGTTTCGGTAGGCAAACGTGACGGCACACCCCTCTACGAACTACCCTATTATGGCACAGATGGCCACCGTCGTTATAAAGTTGGAAAAATTACAATTACAGAGTAATATATAAGTGTTAAGTAACCTACATACTTGTTGAGTATATATAAGTTTGACAATGGCAAAAATCAATAGGCGTCAATTCTTGCAGCGAGCAGGTGTATCAGCCGCCGCATTGGCCGTAGGAGTGTATGGTCGCAGCAATGCGTCTGCTGCTACGCGAGTAGATGATGTTGCGAGCGAGGGTGTCTCTGCTACGGTCAGCGACAAGGGCAAGCAATATGAGGCCCTGCTAGCCGATAGTGGAGCGGCGTTGGTAAATCCTATGATGGGTTGGACAATGTATTTCTACTCTAACGAGTTGGAAAACTATGGTTCTAAACTCGCTCCGTCGGATACGGTGGACGATTTTCCGGGACTTTCGACCGTATATCTGCGTGTGCCGTGGTCGTTTGTCGAGCCCGAGGAGGGTAAATTTGTGTGGGAATTGCTTGATACTCCCGCCCAGCGTTGGATAGAGAAGGGCAAGTATGTAGCCTTTCGCATAACTGCAATGGAGAGCTGGCTCTATTACGCAACGCCCAAGTGGGTTTTCGATGCGGGGGCAGTTGGTTATGACGTTGAAGGTAACTATATCGAGCCCGAATACGGTGACAAAATATTTTTAGAGAAGGTAGAGAATTTAGTGAAGGCTTTTGCTGCCCGCTATGACAATAATCCCAATGTGGCATACGTCGATGTTGGTCACTTTGGTATGTGGGGCGAGGGTCATACCGTAATGACTTCTCCCAAGCACGGCCATTCGTGGGGCTTTGAGACTCAAAAATGTCACGTAGATATCTACCTTCGCCACTTTCGCTCAACACAACTCTGCATTTCTGATGATTTTGCAGTTTATAGTAATAGTGCGTCAAAATTACAGATTACCGATTACGCCTTCAAGAATGGTGTGACACTGCGTGATGATAGTATCCTTGTGTCGCCAGCACCCAATGCGTGGGGAAGTAGCGGGTTGGCACAGCAATTTTGGCCAACTTTACCTGTTATTTTAGAGCACGCACACTATAACGAAGCACATTGGGATAAGGAGTGGTTGTATAAGGCCGTCGAGGAATATCATACATCGTTTATGTCTATCCATTGGTGGCCGAGAGTGTTGCTTGAGGAGAATCGCGATGTGATAGAGAAAATCAATCGCCGTATGGGTTATCGTTTGTGCGTAGATAGCGTCGTGTGGCCCAAGAGTGTGAGCCGAGGCGAGAAATTTACGATAAAATGCTTGATGCGTAACGTTGGTGTAGCACCCTGCTATAAGGGTGGATATCTGTGTTTTACGCTTAAGGATGATAAAGGCGGTGTCGTTTCGACTCTGGTCGTTGATAACTTCGATGTTAAGTCATTGCAGGTTGCCGCTCCCGATAAGGCAAAAGCGGTTGTCGTCGAACAAGAGTTCTGCATTGCCCCTCGATATGAGGATAAGGCGGGAGTATTTTTCCGCAGTTGCAATGCTGGCGAGTATGACCTCTATGTATCGGTAGGTCAAAGAGATGGTACACCTCTCTACGAACTACCCTATTATGGCACAGATGGCCACCGTCGTTATAAAGTTGGAAAAATTACAATTACAGAATAATATGAAACGTATAATATCACTATTGGGCCTTGTGCTCTCGTTGAGTGCGTCGGAGTATGCTGTGGCGCAGAATTATGGTAATGGTCTGCCCGCAACCGATGCTTTGGGCCGAAAGTTACCCACCGCCGAGGAGGTAGGCGCACCACGCAAGGATAAGTATGTGGGCTTGTTTTATTGGACGTGGCATACTAATTTCTCGGACCTCGATGTTTGTATTCCGAGCCGTGTAATCGATAAGAATCCCAATGCGGCATACAATTATGAGCACCCTGCGTGGGATAATACTCCGCATACCTGTTTTTGGGGAGAACCTCTGTTTGGCTTTTACCGTGATACCGATAAGTGGGTTTTGCGTAAGCACGCCGAAATGTTGGCCGATGCGGGTGTCGATGTTCTGTTTTTTGACTGTACCAACGGTAATTTTACTTGGCAGGAGTCGTATCAGGCTCTGTGCGAGGTCTTTTCGGAGGCTCGCAAGGATGGCGTGAATACTCCGCAAATAGCCTTTATGTTGGCATTTGGCCCGATGGAAGGCAGCCGCGAGGCGATTATCAGCATATACAATGATTTGTATAAACCCGCCAAATATGAGGAGTTGTTTTTTAAGTGGCAGGGCAAGCCGCTGATTATGGCCTATCCCGAAATGTTGGGTGATGTTGAGGGTGATGCCGAGACTACTGCATTGCATCGTGAGATTCGCGAGTATTTTACTTTCCGCCCAGGTCAGCCTGTATATAATCAGGGCCCGCAACGCCCCGACCATTGGGGATGGTTGGAGATTTATCCCCAGCACGGCTTTGTAAAGAAGGCCGATGGCGGTTTTGAGCAGGTGACTGTTGGCGTATCGCAGAATTGGACAGCACATCAGGGCCTGAGTGCAATGAATACCAAAGGCGCATTTGGCCGTAGTTATACCGATGCCAAGGGCCATAACTATACCGATGGTGTCGTGAATGAGGGTTTGAACTTTCAGGAGCAGTGGCAACGTGCTTTGTCGCTTGACCCCGATTTCATATTCATTACGGGTTGGAATGAGTGGATTATGGGCCGCCATAAGGAGTGGATGAATCAGACCAACGCCTTCCCTGACCAATTTGACCAGGAGCATAGCCGCGATATTGAGCCTATGCGAGGCGGTCACGGCGACAACTACTATTATCAGATGATTGCCAACATCCGTCGCTTTAAGGGTATGCCCGATGTTGAGCCCCAGTCGGCCGAGCCAGTAAAGAAGATGAAGATTGATGGCGTATTCGAAGATTGGCAGAGTGTTAATGCTTACGCTGCAACTCGAGGAAATACGCTTCACCGCAATAGTAAGGGTTGGGGCGATTTGCTCTATCAGAACAATAGTGGCCGCAACGACATCGTTGAGGTCAAGGTGGCGCACGATAAGAAGAATATATATTTCTATGTCGCTTGTGCCAAGCCTATTACACCATCTACAGATAGGTCGTGGATGCGTCTTTATCTCAATGTTGACCGCAAGCGTGAGAGCGGTTGGGAGGGCTACGATTTTGTGATTAACCGTATCGCTCCCTCTGCCGAAGAGGTTGTTGTTGAACGTGCAACGTCGGGTGTAACGTGGCAGCGTACGGGTAAGGCCTCTTATAGCGTATCGGAGAATTGTATGGAGGTGGCTATACCTATGGCGTTGTTAGGCTTGACGAGTGGTGTAGAGTTCGCATTGGAGTTCAAGTGGGCCGATAATATGCAGAATGACAACGATGTCTACGAATTCTATCTCAATGGCGATTCTGCTCCGCAAGGTCGATTTAACTATGTCTATAAAGGTAAATAGAATAAATTAAACGAAATAAGATGTCTATAAAAACCGAAATAGAACGACTGCTCAATGAGTTGCCTGCTGGCGTTAAATTGCTTGCGGTGTCGAAATTCCACCCCGTAGAGGCTCTTGAACAGGCCTATCAGGTGGGCCAGCGTGCCTTTGGTGAGAGCCGTCCGCAGGAGTTGAAGCAAAAGGCTGAAATCTTGCCACGCGATATAGAGTGGCATATGATTGGCCATCTGCAAACTAATAAGGTGAAGTATATTGCTCCCTTTGTTTCGCTTATCGAGTCGCTCGATAGTGAGCGTTTGGCTGCTGAGATTAATCGTCAGGCCGAGAAGTGTGGTCGCACGATAGATTGCTTGCTGGAGATTCACGTTACCGATGAGGAGTCAAAATCAGGTTGGGACTATGATGAACTGTTGTCGTTTGTGCGTGGAGGTGGTTTTGCCGCCTATCCTAATATCCGTATTCGTGGTGTTATGGGTATGGCAACTTTCACTGATGATGAGGCCGTGGTGCGTCACGACTTTGAGCGTTTGGCTGCCTGCAAGGCAGAATTGGCCCAATATTTTGGCGAGGAGTTCGATACGTTGTCGATGGGTATGTCCGATGATTATCACATAGCGTTGGAATATGGTACTACCGAGGTGCGTATCGGCTCTACGATATTTGGCGCACGCCAATATTAGAATATAGATGGATTACTAACCAATAAATATATGGATAGAAAAGAATTTTTGGCCTCAATGCTCGTTTTGGGCGGTGCCGCCATTGTGCCGAGTGTGGCAAAGGCCGATGCGTTGGAGCGTATCGAAAAACTTGTGGCAAAGGCTTCGGGTAAAAAGATAGACTCTCGATTAACAGTTTTGTTGTCGGATATTCATATCTGTGGCGAGTTGAAGGATGGTAAGTCGTTGCACTACCCCTACAACCCTACCTCGTTGCAGTTGCGTATTGAGGAGATTCTCTCGATGCGACCTCTGCCTGCTAATGTGCTGGTGTTTGGCGATGTAGCGTGGGATTATGGCTTGGAGGAGGATTATCGCTATGCTGCCGAGTTGTTGCGCCCGTTGGAGGATGCGGGTATCAAACTCACGCTCGGTCTGGGTAATCACGACCGTCGTGCAGCATTCTTCAAGGTCTTTCCGCAATATGTGCAGACCTCACCCGTCAAGGGACGTGCTGTGTCGGTTGTCGCTCTGCCCGATGTAGATGTAGTTATGCTGGATTCTCTGGCCGAGAAACCTAACCTCAAGCCCCGTCAGGCTACCACCGTCAGTGGCGAGATGCTTGAGTCGCAGGCCGAGTGGCTCAAGGACTTCTTGGCAAAGAGTGAGCGACCTGCTATTTTGTGCGCCCACCATCCGCCCAAAGAGATGCCGTTGCTCGAAAAGGTTATATCGGCCTCGCCCAACGTAGTGGGATTTGTTTATGGCCACGTTCACTATTGGAGCAAGATTCCTTATATCATCAGGTCGCGCGTGCCGCAGCGTATGGTGCAGACCGTATCGTTGCCAGCAACGTTCTATGGCGATATAGGTATGGCCGTTATGGAGACCAATAGCAAAGGTGCTTGTATAAAGTTCTCGTCGAAGGGTTATTGGTGGCCACAACCATCGGATAATCCGCCCAAAGAGTGGCAGCGACGCGTGGAAGATACGCAGAGGGAGGAGGTAAATCTACTCTTCTAACAACAAAGGGTGTCCGCGGACACCCTTTGTTGTTAGATATATACCTCTTAAACCCTACTTCGGACTTATTGGCGCGATAAATGCCTCGTCAAAGAGTTCGTCGCTATCGGCTGTAAACATACGAGTTGTAATGTTATACGTTGCGTTGGGCTTGCTGGGATGGCGATACTTCAAAATCACCACAAAGGCCTTGAATCCGCTTTGGGGATAATCAACCTCCACCTTGAAACTCTTCGAGTGCGCTACCCCATCGACTTTGGTCTGCTTGAACTCGCACTTGCGGAAATCCTTATGGTCAGCCTCTGCTTGCCAAATCTCTACCCCCTCGAGCAAATCTTTGTCAGCCTTGAACTGCAATGTAATACCCTCGCTCGACTCCTTCGCTTTGTATGCCATTTGGGGGTACTTCATACCGTTGATGCTCTGATAGAAGAATGCCTCCAAAGTAGATGTTGCCTCCTCGTTGAGTCCGTGACCTGCATTAACCGAATATGCCGTCCAACTCTTGCCCGGGATGTCGTCGATGTAGTTCTTGACTGCATCGGTTGCCCAATAAGGGTCATTCGAGCCCAGCAATACCATTTTGGGCATATTGTAATTCTTGCGGTAACTATACGGGTCAACCATTCTTACAACCTCCCAACCCTCGGGGGTAATCAACTGCTCGGTAAGACCTATATTTACATAGTCGCCAATCGACGCACTGTAATCGCCAAACATATGACGCTGATATGGCACATTGGACTGCATATTTAGGATATCAATCACCGCAGGAGCAATCGCCACGACGCGCTTGTCGCCCGAACCAGCCGTCATCCACGTAGTCCAACCACGCTTCGAGTAGCCATTGAGTACAAACCTGTTTACCGTTGTCGATTTCTTCTCTGACACGAACTCCTCTATGGCATCCATCGCCTTCACAGCACTCTTAACCATTGGGAACAGCAACGGCCACGAGTAGTCTTTGCTGGTCATAAAGCGGTAAAGAGTATAGGACAACAAATCATCCTCATACTTGTTGCCGTAGAGTGGCTGGCGTGGTACTTGCCACAAGATAGCCGTAACGGCCTTGCAGCGACGTGCTATGTTAGATTGTGCTGTGATTGCGCCGTCGTTCCAATCGTGCAGGTTGGGCTTCTCGGTCTCGGTATCTACGCTACCCCCCGAGATATGCAACAGAGCCTCGTCGTGCTCCACAACGTCGGGGATGATTACCACCAGCTCGTGACGCCAAACTATATCCTGCCACGTCTGCGATGTGAGTTCCAAGCGATATGCTGTCACTCCCTCGCTCTGTTTCTGGTCTATGTACTCCCACTTGTAACTGTTGTCACCATTGTTGATGTAGTTTTCAAGTGCAGTCTCGGCAGTCGCCTGTGCATACATCGCGCACGATACAACCGATAAAATCAATGTGCAGAAAAATCGTTTCATATAGGGTTTCAAGTTTTATTTCGGTCTCTATGTTGCCCGCTATCTTACTCGGATACGCTGGCCAATGCGCAACGTAGCGGTCTTCTTGATGCCGTTCAACTGGCACAACTTCGTTACGGTTGTGTGGTTGTTGATGGCGATGCGGCCCAGAGTATCACCCTTCTTTACGATATGATACTTAATGGCGGCAGCCTCGGCGGCTATCTTCTTATCCTCCTCGTCACTCTGTACCTCCTCGTCGAAGTCCTGAGTGAAACGAGAGTATGGGCTGAAATATGTACGCTTTAGGAGGAATGTCTCGCGGCGCAATGTACCTGTTGTAAAGTCAATCAATCGTTCGGGGTCAAAGGTGTGTCCCTTGTAACGAATCTCGTAGTGGAGGTGAGAGCCTGTGCTTCGGCCTGTGTTACCACCCTTACCGATTACCTGACCAGCCGATACCCAATCATTAGGCTTAACGCTAATCTCCGACAAGTGGCCGTAATAGGTCTCCAAACCGTTGTCGTGGCGCAGAATGATAAGGTTTCCATATCCACCGCTCACATAAGTACAGATACGGACACGTCCGTCAAATGTAGCATATATGGGGTCGCCCGTTTCCAGGTCGATATCTGTACCTTGATGCACACGACGGCGGCGAGGACCATACTTCGACGTAACACGTCCCTTTGAAGGATAGTGATAACTCTTTAGCGAATCTACCAAGTCGATAACCATCGAGATAGGCAAATCCTTCAACTCAACCTTGTGCGGCTGAATCTTCGTTGTATCCCAATCCTGTGTAAATACAGTGTGGTCCAATACGTCAATGTCACGATTGCGGACAAAACGCCAAGTATTGTCGTTGTAGAGGACAATGCTCAAACCCTCGCTTGATGAGGGTATGGTGTCAACTACCAAAGCATCTGTTGCACTGAGTTCGGGACCCGATGCCAACGGTACTCGTTTAACGATGATAGCATCTGAGGGTAAAGAATCTTTCTTCAATGAGTCAGCCTTCTCTTTTCCTACTGTTGTCTGTTGTGCTGCGGCTGTACCTGCTACAATGAGCGATAAAAATAAAAGCAGTGTTCTGCGTAAATTCATTTTTGTTAGTTCTATTATGTTTTTATTATTCTTGTTCCTTTAATAACTCTTCGGCGCACTCCAATGCCTTGTAAAACTCCTCACCAAAACGGCGGATGATAGGCTCGCGTAGTGCTTTATATACGGGCAGGCCTAACTTTTTGCCACACTCTACAGCATCGTGACACACTGCCCAACGGTGGTAGTTCAGTCCGTAAGTGCCGTTTGAGAATTGTGTAACTCTTATCGGATAGAGGTGACACGAAATAGGTTTCAGAAACGAACACTCACCATTGCGGTATGCTCGTTCGATGGCGCAAAAAGTGATTCCGTTTTCAGTGAAAGCATAAGCACACTCGGCATTATTCACCAGCGGTGTAGTATAATCACCGTCGGTATCTACAACCATAAAGCCCTGCTTCTCGACCTCACGTCGGCCCTCCTCGGTCATATATTTTGCATAGGATTCGTACTCCTGCTCCAAAATATCCACCTCGTCCAACTCCAGGGGTGCTCCAGCATCGCCCTCTACGCAACATATACCCTTGCAACGGCTAATGTCACAAGCGAAACACTCTCTTAAGAGGTCTGCACTTACTATCTTATCATCAATTTCAATCATAGTTCTTCATTATTGTTGTTAGGCTTTCCACAACTTCTTCTCTTTTATGTAATCCAGCACCTCGCCGTCAACCATCTTGTTTATGTTTTGGCCCTGTTGCAAAGCCTCTCTAATCTCTGTTGAAGAGTAATCGTGTTGTGGAGCATCTGCCAAAAATGTGGTGCGTTGCGTGCTGAACGTCATCTCGATGTTAGGGCGCGGATAGACGTAAATGTCAAAATTCTCCATTATCGCCTCGGCCTCACGCCATTTTGGAAGAGTATTGATTAGGTCACTACCCATCAAAATCGTAAACTCCATCATATCTCCGTAGTTCTCTTGCAGATGTCGGAGTGTATTTATCGTGTATGATGGTTTCTCCAGCAAGAACTCAATTACCGATGGCTTGATATGATTCGGGAAACGTGAATTTCGGCAGGCAATCTCGACCATAGCATATCGGTCCATCTCTGGCGCCAGCACCATATCCTGCTTAAAGGGATTCTGCGGTGAGATAATCATTGCCACTTCGTCACACAGCCCCTTCGCGACAGCATATTCGGCAAGAGCCGTATGACCTCGATGTACGGGATTGAACGACCCGAAGTATAACATCATCCTCTTCTTTGCCATCTTACGCTTATGCTTATTCTGCTAGAAACTCTTCAATAATTGTCTTTGTCTGGGCAACGGCGTCGGCCAATATGTCATTTACCACAACGCAGTCGAACTGCTCGGCCTTCGAAATCTCAAACTCGGCCTTCGCTACACGCTTTTCGATGGTCTCAGCAGAGTCAGTACCACGACCTATCAGGCGTTCACGCAAAACCTCTACCGATGGAGGCATAATAAATATCGAGCGGGCATTGTCGCCAAATATGCGCTTGAGGTTGATACCGCCCATCACGTCTACGTCGAAAATAATTACATTACCCTTGCTCCAGATGCGCTCCATCTCGCTCTTTAGTGTGCCGTAGCAAGTGCCATTGTAAACCTCCTCCCACTCTACAAACTCGTCGGCTTCGACCTTTGCGCGAAACTCCTCTTGCGTAAGGAAGAAGTAATCTACTCCATTCTGCTCTTGTCCACGAGGGGCGCGTGATGTTGCCGAAATCGAGAACTCGAATTGAGGAAAAATCTTCAACAACTCCTTTACGATAGTTGTCTTACCTGAGCCGCTCGGTGCCGAAAATATAATTAGTTTACCAGTTGCCATACCCTACAAAATGTTTAATACCTGCTCCTTGATTTTCTCCAACTCGTCCTTCATCTTAACGACCAAAATCTGTATGTTGGCTTCGTTCGCCTTTGAGCCAAGTGTGTTAATCTCGCGTCCCATCTCCTGCGCAATGAATCCCAACTTACGACCAGCGGCCTCCTCGTTGGCTGCCACCTCGCGGAAGTAACGGCAGTGGTTCGACAAACGCACCTTCTCCTCGGTAATATCCAACTTCTCGATATAGAAAATCATCTCCTGCTCCAGGCGGTTGCTATCGACATCGACTTTGAGTTGTGCCAAGTTCTCGCGGATACGATTCTTGATTGTCTCGCAACGGCTCTGCTCATAAGGCACTACCTCGGCCTTCAACTCCTCGATTTTGTCTACTCGGCGCAAAAGGTCAGCAATGAGAGTTGCACCCTCCTGCTCGCGGAACGCATTAAATTGTGCCAATGCCGCATCCAGAGCCTGCATCAAAGCCGTCTGCTCCTCTGCCGATACCTCTTCGGCCTGAGTCGATACCACTTCGGGCATACGCATAATGACGGGTACGATAGCATCGTATGCAGCATCTACGCCCGAAAAAGCCAACGTGTCGTTCATCTGTCGCAGATATTCGCGGAACAATTCCTTGTTGATTGTAGCCGATGTATTTACGGCAGTATTCTCTACGCTTACGCTAACGTCTGTCTTTCCGCGAGTAACCGTAGCCGCTATGCGAGAACGAATATCGAATTCGAATGTACGGTAAAGTGCGGGCAGTTTGACATTCATATCCAACTGCTTTGAATTGAGCGAGCGAATCTCGACGGTAATTTTCTTATTCGACAGCGAGGCCTCTCCCTTGCCGAATCCTGTCATCGATTTTATCATTTCGAATGGGTGTTAATTATATTCCAAACTATAATCGGGGCTTATGCGCTCACCCTAAAGGGTGAAGCAATTGCATAATCTTGGCAAAGGTAGTGATTTTTTTGTTAAAACTATGTGTGTCTGCCCCAATAAATGAGTCTGCAAGTAAAACAAAACCTCTTACATTGCTGCAAGAGGTCTTTTGTTGATGTTGTTGCTTATTTCAATTGTCGTTCGATATACGACTTGTAATCTTTTATTACGGGAGTGTACTCCTCGTCGCCCATCAGTGGTGACGAAATCAGGTAGTCTGCCGATGAACGATTTATCGCAGTTGGAACATTGTACAGCGTAGCCAAACGCAATAGTGCTTTTACATCAACGTCGTGAGGTTGAGCCGACATAGGGTCCCAGAAGAATATCAACATATCGATGTCGTTGTTCGCAATCATCGAGCCTAATTGTTGGTCTCCACCCAATGGTCCCGACTTTAGCATAGTGATGTCGAAACGTGAATGTGCCGCATCCGTGCTACGGCGAGCCATAAGTGTCTCGGCTACGATACGACCTGTTGTACCCGTGCAAATTAATCGATGAGAGAGTAGTTTTTCCCAATTCCACGCTACCCACTCTGCAAGGTCGCATTTCATATTGTCGTGTGCGACCAATGCTACAGTTAATCTTTTTGTCATAATCATCCAAATTTGAGTCTCCGTATTAAGACTCGGTTATTCTTTTACCTATTTTGTCACTGCAAAACTACAAATAATGAGCAAAACTAAAACAAAAAACGAGTAAAGAAAATGTTAAATCTCTTTACTCGTTTATCTGTTTTTCCAACCTAAAGTTGGTCTGCCTTGATAGACAATTATTTCACCAATTTCATGCGACCAAGTGATGATGGAATATGAAAATCCAATTTTTCGGGCTCAATCCAGGTTATCCAGCGTATGCTATTGATGTTGCGTGGCTCGGTAGCATCGCCTCGGTATAATCCAATGTACATCTCGTTGTCGCTGTTCAGATAACCCTCCTCGCGCAACCACTTCAGAGGCAATGCCGCCTCTACGATGTAACCCGTAGGAGTTGTAGTAGCAGCCGTTGTCAGCGCATCGAAATCCCAGTCGTATTCAAACTGACGATGATATTTGGCCGTATATCCCAATGCCTTGCCCGCAGGGTCAATCTCAGCGCATACATAATCGGCCATCTCTGCATCTTTGCTGATAAAAAACTCTACTCTGTCGCTGTAAACAACCGACATCTCCGACGGCTCGTTGTCGCACACCGGTGTCTCGTCATCTACCGTATATAGGAAGTAGAGATTTTCCTTATCGTGACAGATGTAGATGTTGGTGTTGTCCTTTACCCTACCGTTCCACGGCGCAAGCAATCCCTCCAAAATAGGTTTTGTATTGCCCCAATCATCGGCCTTGCCATCTATGGTGATGTTCTTCTTTGTTCTTTTGGCCTGCAGGTAGTTGCTGTTGTCAGCCTCCTCCGTGTGGTCGCAACCGATTATCATCAGACCGCATACGATAGCGGCAAATATGTGTATAAAGTTCTTTTGCATAAGTTAGTAGTATGCTATTGCTTCTATCTCAATAAAAAATTACTCCTCAAACGAATGTATCACTACACCCGAACGTAATTTCGGCTCAAACCAAGTGGTCTTTGGTGGCATAATATTACCTGTGTCGGCAATATCAATCAGTTGCTGCATCGATACGGGATAGAGCGCAAAGGCAACCTTCATCTCGCCACTATCTACCCTGCGCTTTAACTCGCCCAAACCGCGAATTCCGCCCACGAAGTCGATTCGCTTTGATGTGCGCAGGTCGCTGATGCCCAAAATCTTGTCGAGTACCAAGTTTGACAATACGGTAACATCCAACACCCCTATCGGGTCTTTGTCGTCGTATGTGCCCTGCTTTGCAGTCAGGCTGTACCACTCGCCATCGATATACATCGAGAAGTTGTGTAATGCCGCAGGTGTGTATATCTCACTACCCTTCTTCTCTACCTCAAATGACTCCTCCAATGCTGCTAATAACTCCTCCTTTGTGAGGCCATTCAAATCACGCACTACGCGATTGTAGTCGATGATGCGCAACTGCGACGCGGGGAATGTAACGGCCAGGAAGTAGCAATACTCCTCCTCGCCCGTATGTGCAGGATTGTTCTGCATACACTCTTGTCCTACCCTTGCGGCAGCGGCTGTGCGGTGGTGGCCGTCAGCGACATACAATGCGGGTACAGATGCAAATAATTCGGTGATTCGCTCATTCTGCGCCTTGTCACGGATTACCCAAAAATGGTGATCGAAGCCATCCTCAGCCGTAAAGTCGTAATCGGGCTCATTTGTTGCAACTACACTCTCGACAATGGCGTTAATCTCGTCGTTGTCGGGATATGTGAAGAATACAGGCTCGATGTTGGCCTTTTGGTTGCGGACGTGAATCATTCTATCCTCCTCCTTGTCGGGGCGGGTAAGTTCGTGCTTCTTAATGGCTCCCGAAAGATAGTCTTCAAAGTGGCAGCACATAGCAATACCATACTGTGTGCGGCCCGCCATAGTCTGTGCATAGATGTAATAATGCTCCTCGCCATCCTGTACAAGCCAGCCACGCTCTTTCCACGCCTTGAAGTTCTCTACAGCCTTTGCATATACCTCGTCAGAGTGTTCGTCGGCTATAGGCGTAAAATCTATCTCGGGTTTGATTATGTGCAAAAGTGAACGCTCCGTAGCCTCGGCTTTGGCCTCCTCGGAGTTCAATACATCGTATGGGCGTGATGCCACCTCGGCAGCATACTCTTTGGGCGGACGAATTCCGCAAAAAGGTTTTACTTTAACCATCGTTTTATCTATTTACAATCACAAGGTTTCTTATTGAGTTGGAATCTGTTTTCGCCTCGCTCCAGATAACCTACTATCTGACGTGCTGCAGCCAATCCTGCATTGATATTTGCCTCGGCAGTCTCTGCGCCCATCTTTTTGGGTGTGGCGAAGAAACGCTTGCCCGCCACTGTGGCCAACTCCTCGGCTGTGTCGGGGGCAATGTCGGTGATATACTTCAGGTCGGTACGCTCTGTCAAGGCCGCTTTCAAGCCATCTTCGTCGATAACCTCCTTGCGGGCAGTATTTACCAGCGTAGCACCCTGCGGCATCGACATCAGGAGTTTGTAGTTAATCGACTTCTTGGTCTGCTCCGTAGCGGGAATATGCAACGACAGAAAATCAGAAGCCGCATACAACTCCTCTACGCTACCTACGGGCTCTACACCGTCGTTGTCAAATACTACTCTCTCGGAGATGAAGGGGTCGAAAGCAATCACATTCATACCCAAAGCCTTCGCCTTGCGACCTACCAGGCGGCCCACGTTGCCGTAGGCGTGAATACCCAAAGTCTTGCCCTGCAACTCGAATCCTGTGCCAGGAGTGAATTGGTTGCGTGACATATATACCATCATCGCCAAAGCCAACTCCGCAACAGCATTTGAGTTCTGACCAGGTGTATTCATCACAGCCACATCCTTTGCCGATGCAGCCTGCAGGTCGACATTGTCGTAACCAGCGCCTGCACGCACTACAATCTTTAACTGCTTTGCCGCATCAATCACCTCGGCTGTAACCTTGTCACTACGTACAATGAGTGCATCAATATCGGCTACGGCAGCCAAAAACTCAGCCTTGTCGGTATATTTCTCGAGCAGGACAACTTTGTACCCTGCATCTGCAAAAATGCTCTTTATTCCGTCCACTGCCTTCTTGGCAAATGGTTTCTCGGTTGCTATAAGAACTTTCATATTTTTTCGTCTCTCGTTATAATCTATTACCTTGCCATACTCCCACTCCAGGACCTCGTCGGTAAAGAGACCCCGTTTGGTTGGAATATGATAAGAATAACCCATAGTTCCGATTATTTGTGCATCTGCTCAAACTCCTGCATACAAGCCACCAAAGCCTCTACAGCCTCTACGGGGCAAGCGTTGTAGCACGAAGCACGGAATCCGCCTACTAAGCGGTGTCCCTTGATACCCACCATACCGCGAGCCTTCGCAAACTCCATAAACTCTGCAGCCAAAGCCTCGTTGCCCTCGCTCATCACGAAGCAGATGTTCATTGCCGAACGGTCCTCTACGGCTGTCGTGCCACGGAATAATGAGTTGCGGTCAATCTCGTCGTACAACATCTTCGCTTTCTTCTGGTTGCGCTCATATATTACCTGCAAGCCACCCTCGGCCTTCATCCATTTAAGCGTCTCGCGCAAAACGTAGATGGGGAATACAGGAGGTGTGTTGAACATTGAGTTGTTCTCGACGTGAGTATTCACATTCATCATTGTAGGCAATGGTCGAGCCACCTTCTCCAGCATATCGTCGCGTACAATCACGAACGAAACACCAGCAGGTGCCAAATTCTTCTGTGCACCACCATAGATTACAGCGTACTTGCTAACGTCAATCGGACGGCTCAAGATATTTGAACTCATATCTGCGATTACAGGTACGGGCGAATCAATATCCTGCTTGTATTCTGTGCCGTAGATTGTGTTGTTGGCGCAAAAATATAAGTAGTCCAAATCTGCGGGGATGTCGAAACCTTTGGGGATGTAACTGAAGTTCTTGTCCTCTGATGATGCCACAACCTCTACCTCGCCATAAAATTTGGCCTCTTTGATAGCCTTCTTTGTCCATACGCCCGTGTTAATGTATCCAGCCTTCTTTCCAAGGAAGTTAGCAGGAATGTGGAAGAATTGTGTGCTGGCACCACCGCCAACAAAATATATCTTGTAGTTGTCGGGAATATTCAACAACTCTCTAAACAGATTCTGCGCATCGTTCAATACCTCCTCAAACTCGGGTGTACGGTGCGAAATAGATAGTAACGATAGTCCTGTGCCGTTGAAGTCGATAATAGCCTTCGCGGCTGCCTCTAAAACTACATCGGGTAAAACCGACGGACCTGCGTTAAAGTTATACTTTTTCATATCTTCAAATTTGTTTATTGTAATCTCTGTTAATCGCATTAACGATGCGTATTTGTTCTACAAAGTAAACTCAAAAATGTGATTATTCAAAATGTTTGTAGATTGATTTTTTATCTTTTTGTTGCGATTTTTTAGAGTAAAACATTAAAACTGTAAATTAATCAGTTTTTTTAATAATGATATGATACTCTATCGGCGATAATCAGTAAAAAAATAAATTTTTTCTTCGTGCGAAATTTTTTTTTCAAAAAGGTTACAAAGTATAAGCACACCCCCTGCTCCCTTGCCCCTGCAACCCCTATTTTTTTCTATTCTTTCTCAAATTTTTCTCCGTTTTAATTTGCCCCCCCCCGAAAATTTTTCTTAACTTTGCCATAC
>JAFYRX010000014.1 GCA_017546725.1 Alistipes sp.
CGTGAGCGTTACGTTACCGTATCGGGTGTTGTTGCTTCGGGTTATGCGTTGAGTGATATCGTTGAGGAGGCACAGACCAAGATGGCTGATATCAGGATGCCCGCAGGCTTTATGTGGCAGATTGGTGGTACCTACGAGGACCAGCAGGAGACCTTCGGTGACCTTATCTTGTTGATGTGCTTGATGGTTGTGTTGGTATTCGTGATTATGGCTTCACAGTTCGAGTCATTGACTTATCCCTTCGTGATTATGTTCTCATTGCCGTTTGCCGTTGTGGGTGTAATTATCGGTTTGGCAATTACGGGTACACCGCTTAACATTATGTCATTGCTCGGTATCTTGATGCTTATCGGTATCGTGGTGAACAACGGTATCGTGTTGGTGGATTACACCATCCTTTGCCGTGAGCGTGGTATGGGCGTTCTGGATGCAGTTGTGACTGCAGGTCGTAGCCGTTTGCGTCCTATCTTGATGACTACTTTGACTACTGTGTTGGGTATGATTCCTATGGCTGTTGGCGATGGTGTAGGTGCTGAGATGTGGAACTCGCTCGGTATGTCAGTTGCTTGGGGTCTGTCGTTCTCGACATTGATTACCTTGATTCTTATTCCTACGCTTTTTGCAGCATTTGCTACTCGTGGCGAGAAGCGCCGCGCAAAGCAGATGCGTAAGTTGCAACAACAAAACTAATACACAAGAGTATGAAAGCAGTATTTATGGCTTGTAACCAGTCAATGTATGACGCGGTTATGGATATAATGAAAGATATGGAGTTGCGAGGCTTTACAGGCTGGGAGGAACTCATCGGTCAAGGCTCTAACGATGGTGAGCCTCACTTGGGTAACCACGCTTGGCCTACGATGAATTCGGCGCTTATCTCTGTTATGGAGGATGATAAGGCTGCGGAGTTCCTCAAGCGCTTAAAGCAACTCGATGAGGCTAATAACAAGCAGGGTCTTCGTGCTTTTGCTTGGTCGATGACCGACTCAATTTAACCGCAGTGGGGCGCGGGGTTGCTATGCTCCGCGACAAATTGCAGTTAGTTATTTCTTCATAATTTTAGGTGGCGGTCCGCTCGGCTTTATGTCGGGCGGACCCTTTTTGCCCGAGGTGCAATGCTTAGCAAATGACGGATTAATCTCTACAATAAATTATTTGAGGATACTGTTACAAGTTATTGGCAAAACAAAAAGCAGATAGACTCAATCGAGAGCGACTATCTGCTTTTCGTTATCCAATCCTTTAATTGCCTAAATCAGCGGCATACCCGCATCGCGGCAGGCCTTGCGCATCGCTGCAGGCCAAATGCTCGACTGCGTCTCGCCGACGTGAGCCTTGTGCAGCAGAATCATACACAGACGGCTCTGGCCAATACCTCCACCAATAGATTGTGGCAATGAGCCCTCCAGCAAGCGACGGTGGAAATAGAGCGTCTTGTTGCTCTCCTTGCCACTATGCACCAACTGACGCTCCAAAGCCTCGCCATTGACACGAATACCCATTGATGAGAGTTCTATCGAACGCTCCAATATCGGATA
Source organism: Alistipes sp. (assembly GCA_017546725.1). GTDB lineage: Bacteria > Bacteroidota > Bacteroidia > Bacteroidales > Rikenellaceae > Alistipes. The sequence goes on from JAFYRX010000014.1 coordinate 1,539, forward strand.
CCATATCAATAGGTCGCCATTCAAACCCGCCAATCCCGTTTCTGGTGATATTGTTGAGTAATCATCATAGTCTGGTGCACGTTTGTCGTGCTTTTCGCCGTTGCTCAACTCCGAGCCAATGCCGATGATAAATACCGCCCCATACTCCTTGCAAATTGCATCCTCGCGCTCCTTAGCACTCAACGTGGGATAGCGCTGCAACAACTCCTCGGCGTGGATGAATTTTATGCTTTCGGGTAAGAATGGCTCAATCTGTGGATATGTCTCGCAGATGTGGTATTCGGTACGCAATATCGCGCTATAAATGCGCTTTACTATGTCCTTCAGGTAATCTACCGTACGACAGTCCTTCGGCATTACTCTCTCCCAATCCCATTGGTCAACGTATAGTGAGTGCAGGTTGTCCAACTCTTCGTCAGCACGAATAGCATTCATATCGGTAATGATGCCGTAACCCTCTGCCACGTTGTATTCGGCCAGCGTTACACGCTTCCACTTTGCCAACGAATGTACCACCTCGGCCTCGGCTTCCTGCATATCCTTTATAGGGAAAGTCACAGGACGCTCCTGACCGCTCAAATCGTCATTCATACCGAGTCCTTTGAGTACAAACAACGGTGCTGTTACACGACGCAAGCGCAATTCCGATGATATGTTGCTCAAAAAGAAGTCTTTAATCTTCTTGATGGCAATCTCGGTCTGCTGTAGCGAAAGTGTTGGCTTATAATTTTCTGGTATGATTAACTGACTCATATTACGTCTGTTTTGTGGGTTAATGTTTTGCAAATATACAGAAAATTATTACATTTGTACATATATTATTTAATTTTGCCCCTGCTATAGTAGTGATGCACTGCAGGGGAATTTTATAAAACTTAACTATTATGGCATTGATTTATTGCAAAGAGTGTGGCCATCAGATATCTGATAAGGCCGTTTCGTGTCCCAATTGTGGTTACTCCTACCGAAGTGAGGTTCCGTCGAACGGAACAAACGATGAGTGGTTGATTACACTGATACTTTGTTTCTTTTTAGGTACGTTGGGTATTCATAGTTTCTATTCGGGTAAGACCGCTGTGGGTGTTGTGCAGTTGCTGACTTTGGGTGGCTGCGGCGTGTGGGCATTGGTTGATTTCATATTGATAGTGTGCGGTAAGTATCGCAATGGTAACGGTCAATATGTAAGCAATAGATAACCTCTAATCAACGGATAATTTGAGCGCAGTGAAAAAATATTGGCGGGCGATAACTGTCGGGTTGTTGCCCGCCTTTGTCTATCTTGTACCCCGTGAATGGCTCTTTGACGAGGGGCATACGTTGTGTCTATTTCGCAATGTTACGGGGCAGGAGTGCTGGGGCTGCGGGATGACTCGTGCGTTGGCGTCGTTGGCCTATCTTGATTTCGAGGCGGCGTGGGGGTATAATCGAGCCGTAGTGGTTGTTGCGCCTCTGCTTTTATACATATGGGTGAAATGGATTATGCGCCTGATAAATGCCGCAAAAGGCAGGGTGTAGTCATCTGCGATTAACTCTGTTTTGCTCGTTTAATCGAATAAAAAACTCTAAAATTCTTGCAAGGCTGAAATAAAAGGTTTAATTTTGGGTAACAGTTAACAAATTTTTACATTTTTAGTAGACGTTTTGTGTCCTTGCAAAAGGTTTAAATCGTCTATTGTTAGTGAGCCTACAAATGAAAAACCGTAAACTTCGTATGGGAATGGTAGGCGGTGGTAGCGATGCCTTTATTGGCGCTATTCATCGTCGTGCTGCATTTATGGACAACCAAATAGAGTTGGTGTGCGGCTGTTTTAGTATCAATCCCGAAATATCTTTGTCGTCGGGCCGTTCCTATTTCTTGCCCGATAATCGCATCTATTCAACTTGGCAGGAGATGATTCAGGCCGAGGCCGCTCTGCCTGAAGGCGAACGTATGGATTTTGTGACCATCGTTACGCCCAACCGTTTCCACTATGAGCCTGCTATGGCGGCATTGGATGCGGGTTTCGATGTGGTTATTGACAAGCCTATGACATTGACACTCGAAGAGGCCCTCTCATTGCGTGATAAGGTATATGAAACAGGACGTACGTTGGCCTTGACTCACGTATATAGCGCCTATCCTGCAGTTAAGGAGATTCGTGCGCGTATTGCGCGTGGTGATTTAGGCACGGTACGCAGAGTATTTGTTGAGTATTCTCAAGGCTGGCTCTCGGAGCGTATCGAACTCAAGGGTAACAATAACGCCGTGTGGCGTAGCGACCCCAAGCAGTCGGGCAAGGGCGGTTGCGTGGGTGATATAGGTACTCACGCTTGGCACTTGACCGAATATGTTACTGGTGCAAAGGTGACCGAAGTGTGCGCCGACTTGTTGCGCGTGGCCGAGGGACGTGCCGTTGATGATGATGCTTGCGCATTTTTGCGTTACGATGCGGGATTTACAGGCCTATTGCAGGCTACGCAGGTGGCCGTAGGTGAGGAGAACAATCTCCGACTGCGTGTGTATGGCCAGAAATGCGGTGTCGAATGGTGGCAACAACAACCTAATATCCTATATATAAAGTGGCCCGACCGCCCCGTTGAGGAGGTGCGTGTGGGTAGTGGTAACGCTTATCTTTCTGATGAGGCAAAGTGGAATATCCGCACCCCAGGTGGCCATCCCGAAGGCTTTATGGAGGCCTTCGCCAATATCTATCGCAACTTTGCGCTTACCGTCAGAGCCAAGGCCGCAGGTGAGGAGCCCGCAGTCGAGTGGTTGGACTTTCCGACTGTCGAGGATGGTGTGCGAGGCTTGCAGTTTATCGAGACTATGGTTCAAGCGGGTTACTGTGCCGAACAGAAGTGGCATAAGTGGGTTGAAGAGTAAGTCTTGGTATCGTTATTTATGTAATCGGGTTGGGTGTTGCTCAGCCCGATTGTTTGTTTACGCACTCTGTTGGTTAACGATTTTTGACCATTAAGCCCTATATATTGATGCAATGTGATAAAATATTTTCTCAAAAAACCGCTCTGCTTGTTGTTTGTTGGCGAAAAAATTACTACTTTTGACCGAGATATATTCTTTTTGGCCGATAACTGAACTCGTTTTGCGGGTGAGTTGTGGTCGCAAAGAGTGTGTTAAGTAATGGCAAAAAAAGGCTTTGTGCCGCACGATAGAGTATTTAATTATGTCTAAATCAGGTAGTAAGAAAACTATTTTTTTGACCTTGCTCGCAGGTCTTGTGTTGGGCTTTTCGTTGATGATAGCCTTCAACTATATGTGGGTGAAATCTTCTAAGAACGAATCTTGTATGGCTTGCCACGTGCATCCCGAATCAGATGCAAGTTGGAAACAGTCTATGCACTATAATAACGGCAGCGGTACACAGACCGATTGTGCTGCTTGTCACCTCCCGCCCAAAGGCTCTTTCGAGTATGTTAAGGCCAAGATTACCACAGGTACAAAGGATTTGTGGTCATATTTGACAAAGAATCCCGAGGATATCGATTGGGATAGCAAGGGTGAGTTGGAGTATGCTCAAACTATCGTCTATAACGAGTCTTGTAAGGCTTGTCACGTCAATCTCTTCCCCGAGGGTATTACCGATGACGGCGTAACGGCTCACCTCTATTATGACGAGAACGAGGAGAAATTGAATCTCCAGTGTATCAGTTGCCACCTCGATGTAGGTCACTACAATCCTAACTACAAACACGCGGCAATGACCGAGGCTCCTGTTGAGGATGACAATGCCGAGAAGTTTACTGAGCCTACAGCCGTTACATCGTTTGAGAACTTCGTAGAGACTATCCCCGGTACATCAGCCTCATTGAGTATGATTGCCATCCCTGGTGGTAGTTTTACTATGGGTAGCCCCGATAACGAGCCTTTCCACAAGGCTGATGAGGCACCGCAGCGTAATGTAACTATCTCTCCCTTCTTTATGGGTGAGTTGGAGGTTACTTGGGACCAATATTGGGCCTTCTTCAACGAGACTATGTCGGAGGGCCGTACATCTCCCGAAACTATCTATGCAAACAATACTCGCGAGGATATCGATGCAGTCAGTGGCCCGACTCCTCCGTTTGGTTTCCCCGATCAGGGCTGGGGTATGGGTACACGACCTGCAATCACTATGACTCACTATGCAGCCGAGACTTTCTGCCAGTGGTTGTCACTCAAGACGGGCAAGAAGTATCGTCTGCCGACCGAGGCCGAGTGGGAGTATGCCGCTCGTGGTGGTACATCGACTCCTTACTTCTTCGAGGGTAACCCCAAGAAGTTTACTAACGACGGTTTCTTTAATAACCTCTTTGGCGTTGATACTACCGTAATCAATAGTTACGTTATCTATACCAACAATAGTAAGAACCGCTCTCAGGAGCCCTCTAAGGTTAAGGCTAACCCCTTTGGCTTGAAGAATATGTTGGGTAACGTAATGGAGTATTGCTCTGATTGGTATGCCGAGGATGCATATTCTAAGATTCAGGATGGTGCTGTTGACCCGCAGGGTCCTGCTTCGGGCGAGGAGTACGTTGTTCGTGGTGGTTACTATGTGAACGATGCTGCTGACTTGCGTAGCGCAGCGCGTGGTAAGACAAGTCACGATGCTTGGCTCAAGACCGACCCGCAGAACCCGAAGAGTATCTGGTGGTACTCTGATATCAAGGGTATCGGTTTCCGTGTAGTGTGCGAGATTCCCGAAGGCGTTTCGGCCAACTAGATTAGACCTATAAAATTTGTAAAGGATACAAAAAATATATAAAAATAAAGTTATTAACATTATAAAACTACTACATTATGAGCAAGAACAAAATGAGCAGAAAAGACTTTTTGTCTATGTCTGCAGTATTAGGCGTAACAAGCCTTGTTGGTTCATCAGCAGTCCTGACCTCTTGTCAGGAGAAGGGCCCCGTTTATACTCCGCTGGCACAGTTGGAGGGCGCTTACGTTCCCGAGTTGCCTGATATGGCCGACGATGGTAAGGAGTTGAAGGTTGGTGTTATCGGTTGTGGTGGCCGTGGTTCAGGTGCCGTTTTCAACCTTTTGGCAGCCGCTAACGGTATTACAGTAACAGCATTGGGTGATACTTTTGCTGACCGTTTGAATGATTTGCGTAAACGTCTTAAGGAGTCTGCTCGTCAGGAGGTTCCCGAGGCTAACTGCTTCGTAGGTTTCGACGCTTATAAGAAGGTTATCGATTCAGGCGTTGATATGGTTATCGTTGCTACACCTCCCGTATTCCGTCCTTTGCACTTCCAGTATGCAACTGAGAAGGGTGTTCACTCATTCCTCGAGAAGCCTATCGCAGTTGACCCCAAGGGTTACCGTATGATTATGGCATCTGCAAAGCAGGCAAAGGCAAAGAACTTGAGCGTAGTTTGTGGTACACAGCGTCACCACCAGCGTCCCTATGTTGAGGCTTTCCAGAAGATTCAGCAGGGTATGATTGGTGAGATTACTGGCGGTAACGTATATTGGAACCAGGGTATGCTTTGGTACAAGAACCGCGATAAGGCTTGGACCGATACAGAGTGGATGATTCGTGACTGGGTTAACTGGAAGTGGCTCTCAGGTGACCATATCGTTGAGCAGCACGTTCACAACATCGACGTATTCTTGTGGATGACAGGTTTGAAGCCCGTTAAGGCTACAGCATTTGGTGCTCGCCACCGTCGTGTAACAGGTGACCAGTACGATATGTTCAGCGTAGATTTCGAGATGGAGAACGGTATCCATATGCACTCTATGTGCCGTCAGATTAACGGTTGCGCTAACAATGTAAGCGAGTTCATCCAGGGTACAAAGGGTTCTTGGAACAGCGTTCACCACGAGATTAAGGACTTGGCTGGCAACGTAATCTGGAAGTTTGATGAGGAGGCTGCTAAGGCTCAGTACCAGCAGCACGACCCCTATACTTTGGAGCACGTTGATTGGGTTAACCACATCCGTCGCGGTACAGCACACGATGAGGCAGAGGCTTGCGGTATCTCTTGCTTGGCAGGTGTAATGGGCCGTGAGGCTGCTTATACTGGTGCTACAGTAAATTGGGATGAGATTAGCGCATCTAAGCAGGACTACTTGGCAGAGTTCAAGCAGGAACTTGGCAAGCAGGATATGGAGAAGTGCGTTGTAATGGTTCCTGGTAACTAATCAATCACAACAAAAATAGATTAGAGGGTGGGGTAGGAGCCGAAGACTCCCTCTCCACCCTTTTTTGATAAAGGAGAATGCCGACAAATAAGCAATATCAGTATATCGACTCGCAGTTGATGGATAGAGTAGCCGAAGAGGCTCGCCTCTCGCCACGCTTGCGAATGAACTACAACTTCCATCGTTCAACCGATGAGGCAGTTAATCGCCTGATTAATGTGATGCATCGTGGTACCTATCTGCCCGTTCATCGCCACGCCAATCCCGACAGAACGGAGAGTTGTATAGTGTTGCGAGGCCGTGTAGGTGTCACCTTTTACGATGAAGAGGGACACTTGACCGATAGCCGCATCGTTGGCCCATCGTGCGACTGCGTGGGTTACGACATCGAGGCGGGTGTTTGGCACGGCTTGGTGGTGCTGGAGGATGATACGGTCATCTTTGAGGTCAAGCAGGGTCCCTATGCCCCTATCTTGGCCGAGAACATCGCTTCGTGGTCGCCTGCGGCAGATGATGAGTTGGCGGTAAAGTCCTTTATCGAGGAGTTGGAAAATCATTTTACACAGAAATAATTTTTACTATGAATAGAAAAGAATTTTTGCAGAAGTCTTTGTTTGGTGCCGCAACAGTTGCGGTAGCATCATCTCCGTTGGCTTTCACATCTTGCGCTCCCGCCAAGAAGAGCACAGCCACTCTTAACCTCTCGTTCCAGGAGGGTACTGCCCCCGGTAAGAGCCTCAACGAGAAGTTTGACTATATGGAGAAGATGGGTATCGTAGGTTTCGAGCCTGGTGGTCGTAACTTGGCTAACCGCATCAACGAGATTCAGGAGGCTTTGAAGGGCCGTAACATCAAGGTATCTGCCATCTGCGCTGGTTTCGACGGCTTTATCTTGGCTGAGGACCCCGCTGTAAAGGCGCAGTTTGACTCTACTATGCGCGATATTATCGCAGCTGCAGGTGAGTTGGGTTCTACAGGTGTTATTATGGTTCCCGCTTTCAACGGTCAGAAGCCTTGTATGCCCCACACTCTCGAGACTCGCGCTTACCTCTGCGAGCAGATGCACGAGTTGGGCGAGTACGCATTGAAGCACAATACAACAGTTATCTTGGAGCCTCTGAACCGTCGTGAGTGCCACTATATGCGTCAGGTTGCCGATGCTGCTGCCGTATGCCGTGATTCAAAGAGCGCAGGTGTTAAGTGTATGGGTGACTTCTGGCATATGCAGGAGGAGACATCTGACTATGCAGCCTTTATGGCCGCAGGTACAGAGTATTTGCAGCACGTTCACGTTGCCAGCCGTGGTAATCGTCAGATGCCTGGCGAGGATGGCGAGGTTGATAACTATGTAGCAGGTTTCAAGGCCTTGAAGGAGATGAACTATCCTCACTACGTAAGTTTCGAGTGCGGTTGCAAGGGCGAGCGCGAGGTGTCATTGCCCGCTGCTGTTGAGTTGTTGCGTGCACAGTGGGAGTTGGCTTAATTTGTTAATATGTTATAAGGCTCTCCCCGCGAAAGCAAGGAGAGCCTTATCTTTTTTTTTTGATAAAACTGTATGGCCTTACAATGGGGTTATAAGAGAGCATTTCTGCGATGCCTGCTGCTTTTTGTAGTGGGTGTTGTGTTGCAGTGTGTCGTAGGCGATTTCGATAACGGTTTCTTGCGTTATCCTTGGGGCCTTATCCTCGCCGTTAATTATCTCTACCTACTTATTCTGCTCCATTTCCAGCGTGATAAGTGGCGTTGGGTTAATCGACTCTCGGACCATTATGCTTCGGTCTCGGCATTGGGCTCTATGGTTCTTATCACCATTATTTTCGGTCTTACTCGTCAGGATACCTCGACGGAGGGTGTTGTTGGCTTGTTGGGGTTCTCACGTATGACCTCGTCGTGGCCGTTCAATCTGCTGCTTTTCTACTTTACCACTACCATAGGTCTCTCTGTAGTTGATGACCTGCACCATTGGCGTCAGCGTAAGCTGGCGGCAATGATGTCCCACGTGGCGGTCTTTGTAGTCCTGACGTGCGGAATGTTTGGCAGTGCCGATAAGATGCGCATCACAGTAAATGCCCATTTGGAACGCCCCGTTGCCGAGGGCGTGGATGCCAATGGCGTGAGCCACGCTCTGCCCTTTGCCATCACGCTCAAGGAGTTCGTGATGGAGGAGTATCCCCCTAAACTCTACCTGCTTGACACCTGCAGCGAGACCTCGTCGCAGGAGTTCCTCTCGGTTGATGATGCCTCGGTGGAGGGCGAGATTGAGGGTTGGTACCTCAAGGTTGAGAGAATGTACGATATGGCGGGCCGTATGCCCGAGAGCAGTGAGTGGCGCGATATGTTGCATACAGGTGCCGCACCTGCCGTCTATCTCTCGGCGACCAATTCCGCTACGGGCGAGAGTTATGTGGGTTGGGTTAGTTGCGGAAGCCATATTTTCGAGCCGTCGTACCTCTTTTTGGGCGAACGCTATGCCATAGCGATGCCTCGCCGTGATGCCAAGCGTTACCTCTCGCGTGTCGATGTCGAGCAGATGTCGGGCGAGCGAGCGAGATTCGATATTGAGGTCAATCATCCTGCCCGTATAGGTGCGTGGCGAATCTATCAGGTTGGCTACGATACGGCACGAGGTCGCTGGAGCAGTGTCAGCGTGTTGGAGTGCGTCAAGGATGGCTGGTATTCGGCTATTAATATTGCTCTGTGGCTGATGCTCGCGGCTGGCGTGGTGATGTTCATCACGGCAGGAGGTCGCTCTCTCGTGCGCAGGGGTGCTGCCGAGCCGAAAGAGAAATTGTCGAACTCAAAAGATAAGGAGGTAAAGTTATGAGTTGGCAACATCTGATATGGTTTGCCGCCGCTGCCGTAGTGTGCTGGCTTTCGGGTGCTGTGTTGGCGTTCCGTTCCAAGAGTAGTTGGCCCGTGACTGCGGTGTCGTTGTGTGGCTCGGCAATCTTTTTTACCTTTATTGTAGGTATGTGGCTCTCGCTGGAGCGACCGCCTATGCGTACTATGGGTGAAACACGTTTGTGGTACACCTTTTTCCTCTCGTTGGCGGGTGTTGCAGTATATGCACGTTGGCGTTATAAATGGGTGCTGTCGTTCAGCACGTTGATGTCGGTAGTTTTTATCTGTATCAACCTGTTTAAGCCCGAGATACACAATAAATCGCTTATGCCTGCCCTGCAGAGCGTGTGGTTTGTACCTCACGTTATAGTCTATATGTTTGCCTATGCGATGATGGGTGCGGTTACGTTGTTTGCCCTCTATCTGTGGTTGCGCCGTCCGTCGCGCCGACCTTCGGACGAGGAGATGGGGCTTTGCGATAATCTTATCCGTATCGGTTGGGCCTTCCTTTCGATGGGTATGATTATGGGTGCACTGTGGGCCAAAGAGGCGTGGGGTGACTTCTGGTCGTGGGACCCCAAGGAGACGTGGGCTGCGGCGACGTGGATGTCCTATCTGTTGTATCTGCATCTGCGACCTCGTTTGCGTCAGGACCACCATACAGCCTTTGCGCTGATTATATTCTCGTTCCTGCTGTTGCAGATGTGCTGGTATGGCATTAACTATTTGCCGTCGGCACAGGGTGCGAGTGTTCACGTTTATTAATTTGTATAGATATGTATAAACTATTTTTCGCTTTATCTCTTTTGCTCCTAATGTATGTCGAGCCATCAGTGGCGCAATCGTCGGCAACGGGCTCTGCTGTCGAGAATCAACTCCTTTTGGCCGACCCTTGTGTATTGGAGGATGATGGTTGGTACTATATCTACGGCACTCACTCCAACGATGGCATTGTGGTTTATCGTTCGCGTGATATGCTATCGTGGAGCGATCTTTGTGGCAATGCCAAAGGCGGTTTGGCTCTGCATAAAGATGATGTGTGGGGTGATTTCTGGTTTTGGGCCCCCGAGGTCTATAAGATTGGCGATAAATACTTTATGACCTATAGTGCCGAGGAGCATATCTGCTATGCCGAGTCGGACTCTCCTTGTGGCCCATTCGTGCAGACGGAGCAGAAACCTTATCTCCCCGAGGAGAAGGGTATCGACTCGCACATATTCTTTGATGGCGGTAAGGCCTATATGTTTTGGGTGCGCTTCGATGGCCCTTACGGTATATGGATGGCCGAACTTACACCCGACCTGCACGCATTAAAGATGGAGACAGCCCGCCTGATTTTTGAGCCTATGCCCGACAGTTGGGAGCATGTTCAGGCACACGTTTCCGAAGGCCCTGCTATTACCAAGTATAAGGGAAAGTATTATATGACCTATAGTTGCAATGACTATCAGAGCAAGGACTACGCCGTAGGTATTGCCGTTGCCGACAATATCGCTGGCCCTTATGAGCGTCACCCCGATAACCCTATCCTGCATCGTCACGCAGGTTATGTAGGTACAGGACACCATACGCTTACGCCTACACCCCGAGGCCTCTATATGGTATATCACGCCCACTATGACCATCAGCGTATCCACCCCCGCCAAACGCTTATTACGCCTGTCAAGTTTATTCGCGACAAGGAGTGGGGTAGGGGGCGTTATACTCTCTCGGTCAGCGATGAACTGATAATTCCCAAGACAAAGTAGTCATATCTTTGGCCCGATAAGTAAAACAGAAAGGAGGAAGTAAACGAAATCGTTACACGTCCTCCTTTGGTTTTATGTAGAGTATATTCTACTACTTCTGTCTGAAATAAATCTGAATAGGTACACCCGAGAAGTCCCATTGCTCACGCATCTTGTTCTCCAAGTAACGGCGATACGACTCCTTGATATACTGCGGCAGGTTCACAAAGAATGCAAACTGCGGAGTAGGTGTAGGCAACTGCGTAGCATACTTGATACGGATGTACTTACCCTTTGTAGATGCAGGGGGATAATCCTCGATGATAGGCAGGATGTAGTCGTTCAACTCCGAAGTCGGCACACGACGCTTGCGAGAGTTATATACGCGAATTGCCTGCTGCAACACCTCCAGGATACGCTGCTTGTTGAGCACCGATGTAAAGATAATCGGAATATCGTTGAACGGAGCCAACTTCTTCTCCAGGAACTCCTTCCACTCCTTCATCGTGTTGTTCTCCTTCTCGATGAGGTCCCACTTGTTCACCACGATTACACATCCCTTGCGGTTGCGTACAATCAAGTTGTGGATATTCAAGTCCTGTGACTCCAAGCCCTGCTGTGCATCGAGCATCAGGATACATACGTCAGAGTTCTCGATGGCACGGATAGAACGCATTACAGAGTAGAACTCCAAATCCTCCATCTCCTTGCCCTTCTTACGCATACCCGCCGTATCGACCAAGTAGAAGTCCATACCGTACTTGTTATAGCGAGTGTGAATTGAGTCGCGTGTCGTACCTGCAATGTTGGTCACGATGTTGCGCTCCTCACCAAGCAAAGCGTTTGTGAGTGATGACTTACCCACGTTGGGGCGGCCTACGATGGTGATTCTCGGCAAATCCTCCTCAACCTCGGCCTTTGCATCCTCGGGGAGTTGCTTCAAAATCTCGTCCATCAAATCACCAGTACCGCTACCTGACATCGAACTGATGCAGAATATATCGCCCAAACCGAGCGAGTAGAACTCGTGTGACTGATAGATGAGGTCGTAGTTGTCAACCTTGTTGCAGACAACTATCACCTTCTTGCCCGAACGACGCAATACGTCGGCCATCATCATATCGAGGTCGGTAACACCCGTCTTAACCTCTACCATAAAGAGAATCAAGTCGGCCTCCTCGATAGCCAGAATCACCTGACGACGAATATCGTCCTCGAAAATATCGTCCGAATTTACGGCATAACCACCTGTGTCGATAATCGAAAACTCCTTGCCGTTCCAATCTGTTTTACCGTAGTGGCGGTCACGCGTTGTACCTGCCGTCTCGTCCACGATGGCTTGACGGTGTCCTACCAAACGGTTAAAAAGTGTTGATTTGCCTACATTGGGGCGACCTACGATTGCTACTAAACTCATTATATCTCTAAACTTTATATTCTATTCTGCGTGCAAAGATAATACAAATTAAAGATTATTTACTCTATTGAGTCATATATATCTATGAAACTCCATTATTTTACCATATTTTGCCAAATCTATGGCTGCTGATTATGTGGTTTGCGAAAAAATCACTATATTTGAAAGTTAATGTGCGCTTGCAATATTGCGCCGCTTTGGCCCGTTCGGTTGAGTATGAAAACATTTGTGCGATATATTTTATTGACGATAATCGTTTTGGGAGCGTTCCAGCGCTGCTTTGCCCAGGAGGATTACTCTTCGTATCTCAATCAACGAGCCGTCAAACAGTCGCGCTCATCAGTTGAGATGGGTATATTGGCTGGTGCGTCTTATCTGCATACATCGGCTTCGGCGGTTGACCTCTCGCCCAAGTTGGGCCTTAGAGGAGCATTGTCGATGTCGCTTATTTGGGCCGAATATTACGCCTTGCAGATGGAATTGGCCTATCTCTACAACGAGATTGACGCATCGGCTGGCAGTTTTTCGGCGAATGTTGAGTCGAACGTATTTGAGATACCCGTACTCTTCTCGTACCGTGGCTTAGGCCCTGTGCGCCTCAACGTCGGCCCTGTTCTGTCGTTGGCGGGTACTGCACGCTACGATAGTGGTGCGGAGCGTATAGAATTTGGCCGTATGCGCTCTACTATAGGCTATGCAGTAGGAGCGGGAGTAAGCCTTACGCGACATTTGTTGCTTGATGCACGCTTTATGGGTAATTTCTCGAAGCCCATTAATTATTTCGAGGGCCACGAGTTCTCTACTCCCAACTATTGGGCGGTATTGAGTTTAGGTTATATGTTTTAGATGAAGATGACGCAGGAATCAATAAATAAAGAGATTATAATCGAGGGTGTTGATACCCGCGAGTTGTATGGTGCTCAGGATGTCTATCTTGAGCAGATGCGAGCATTGTCGCCTACGGTTAAGATTGTCGCACGCGGCTCGTCGCTCAAAGTTTTGGGAGCCAAGCGTGAAGTTGCCTCTTTCGAGCGCAAGATGAATGCATTGGTAGAGTATTACGTCAAGTATGGCCATATCTCCAAGGAGGTCGTTTCGCAAGCCTTTTCGTCAGGTTTGAGTGATACGGCCGAGCCTGTAGCCGAGCGTGATACTATTGTCTATGGCAATAATGGCAATATAATCCGTGCCCGCACGGTCAATCAACGCCGTTTGGTGGAATTATACGAACACAACGACCTGCTCTTTGCAGTCGGCCCTGCCGGCTCGGGTAAGACCTATACCGCCATCGCATTGGCTGTAAAGGCCCTTAAGGAGCGTGAGGTACGCCGTGTAATTTTGACACGTCCGGCAGTCGAGGCGGGCGAGAAGTTGGGTTTCCTTCCTGGCGATATGAAGGAGAAGTTAGACCCCTATCTTCAGCCTCTGTACGATGCGTTGAACGATATGATTCCCGCTGCCAAGTTGCAGAAGTATCTGGAGGATGGAACGGTACAAATTGCCCCATTGGCCTATATGCGAGGCCGTACGTTGGATAATGCCTTTGTTATTTTGGATGAGGCGCAGAATACTACACGTTCTCAAATTAAGATGTTCTTGACGCGTATGGGCCGTAATGCCAAGTTTATCGTTACGGGTGATGTTACGCAGATTGACCTTCCTCGCAAGAGCGACAGTGGTTTGATGGGCGCAATGGCTACACTGCGCGATATCGAAGGCATTGGTATGGTTGAGTTCGATAAGCGCGATATAGTTCGCCACCACCTCGTGAAGTATATCGTCGAAGCCTTCGATAAGGCAGCAGAGCAGGCTATGCCTTATGACGCACCCGTTGTGCGTCTGCGCCACAAGCACGACGAGAATAAGAATGAATAAATATTTGAATGACAAATAATAGAAAACTATAAAACTAATTAAGACTATGAACAAGAATTTAACATCACTTAAGCCCGCACTTGTGTGGAAGCACTTTGCTGAGATTGTAAATATACCCCGCCCGTCACACAGCGAGGAGAAGATTCGTCAGTACCTTGTCGATTTTGCCGTTGCTCACTCTATCGAGCATCAGGTTGATGAGGCAGGTAACGTCTATATGCGTAAGGCTGCCACCGCAGGTATGGAGGACAGAAAGGGTATCGTGATTCAGGCACACGTCGATATGGTGCCGCAGAAGAATAACGATAAGGTTTTCGACTTTATCAACGACCCTATCGAGGCCTATATCGATGGCGAATGGGTAACGGCTAACGGTACAACTCTGGGTGCCGACAATGGTATCGGTGTTGCGGCTATCCTGGCTGTATTTGAGGATGATACTATCCCTCACGGCCCCATCGAGGCACTCTTCACTGCTACCGAGGAGACAGGTATGGACGGTGCTTTTGGCCTTAAGGAGGGCCTTTTGCAGGGCGATATTCTGTTGAATCTCGACTCTGAGACCGAGGGTGAGTTGTATGTAGGTTGCGCAGGCGGTATGGATGTGAGCGCCGAGAAACCCATCGAGGCTGTAGATGCTCCTGCTGAGGGTTACAAAGCGTTGGAGATTGCAGTTAAGGGTTGCAAGGGTGGTCACTCTGGTATCCAGATTATCTGCCAACGTGCCAATGCCAATAAGTTGCTCGTTCGTGTATTGCGCCGTTTGAGTGGCGTTGCCGATTGGAAGTTGGCCGCTATCGATGGCGGTGGTTTGCGTAATGCTATTCCTCGCGAGTCTACGGCTGTCGTTTTGGTTGAGGAGGCTAAGTTGGCCGCAGTAAAGGCTGAGGTTGAGGCTTTTGAGGCTCTTGCCATTGCCGAGTTTGCTGGCATTGAGGATGCTATCTCTATAAAGGCTACAGAGTGTGCTGCTCCTGCAAAGGTTATGAGCGACAAGGATGCTCGCGCATTAGTTGCGGCATTGGTTGCTTGCCCCGATGGCGTAGATAAGATGTCTATGGCTATGGAGGGTTTGGTGCAGACCTCTAACAATATGGCTCGTGTGGTTTATGCCGACGATAAGGTTAAGGTTCAGTGCCTTACTCGCTCTTCAGTTCGTTCCGAGAAGGAGGCTTTGGGCGATGCTATCAAGGCTGCGTTGGAGTTGGCTGGCTTCGATGTTGTTTTGTCAGGTTCGTATGATGGTTGGGCTCCCAATATGGCTTCGCCCATCTTGAAGGCTATGTTGGAGTCATACGAGGCTCTTTATGGCAAGAGTCCCGCTGTGATGGCTATCCACGCAGGTTTGGAGTGCGGTATCATTGGCGGTAAGTATCCTAATCTGGATATGATTTCATTTGGCCCGACAATCTGCTATCCCCACTCTCCCGATGAGAAGGTAGAGATTGCCTCTGTAGCGAAGTTCTACGACTTCCTGCTCCATACATTGAATAACGCCCCTAAAAAGTAACGACGTGTATCCTCATACCGATATATCGCAGACGTGGTACGTTATTGTCAATCCCGTGGCTGGTTTTGGTCGCGGATTGGAGGACTTGCCACTCATAACAAAACTTATTCGAGAGAACGACATCCCTTATGAATTGGTCTTCTCGCAGCATAAGTACCACGTCACGGAACTTACCGTGCAGGCCGTAAACGATGGTTATCGCCGTATCATTGTTATTGGTGGTGATGGCTCGTTGCACGAGGTCGTGAATGGTCTGTTTATCCAGCAAAGTGTACCGACGTCAGAGGTGACGATTGCCGTTATCCCCGTTGGTACGGGTAACGATTGGATTCGTATGTACGGCATCCCTACTCGTTACGCCGAGGCTGTGCGAGCAATCCGTGAGGGCCATTCATTCCTTCAGGATGTTGGCGAGGTGGAGTACGAGGAGTCGCAATACTCTCAGAAACGCTATATGGCCAACGTTGCTGGAGTCGGATTCGACCCTTCGGTGACCAAGATTTATGAGCATTATAAGGCTTTGGGCCGTCGTGGTCGTCACCTCTATGCTCAGGGTAGCGTCAAGAGTTTCTTCAAGTATCACTCTACGGGCGTCAAGGTTTGGATTGACGGTGAGTTGGTACATAGCAACCTCTTGTTTAGTATCGCTATCGGTATTGGTAAGTATAACGGTGGTGGTACACAGCAGTTGCCTTTGGCGGTTGCCGATGACGGTTTGTTCGATATTACACTCTATCGCCCTATGCACTGGTGGCAGATTCTTTTTCGTCTGCGCCGTCTGTTTAATGGTGATATTTATAGTATTGGCCACGTCTCTCACCACCGAGGCCGTCATATCCGCATAGAATCTACTCCCGATATTATGTTGGAGGTCGATGGCGAGTTGTTGGGTACTACTCCTATCGAGTTCAAGATTCTGCATCGTGCGGTGCGAGTAATCGTTACCAAGGAGTTTTTGGAGGAGTAAATCCTCGCAGATAGTTACATAAATTTAGAGGCGACCAACTGTTTTGGCCGCCTCTTCTGTTAGGAAAAAGGTAATACTATATTGGTTTTAATGCTGTGGTTCTTGTTAGTTGATAATATCTACTTCATCGACCTCAATAACCCAATCGAATAGGTCGTTAGCGCATTGACCTTGCAACTGTGCAATCTGCGATTGTGCCGTAGTATCTGCCAGCACAGCGTTGAGGAATTGCTGCATTGTGGCGAACTGCTGATTAACCTTCTGTGCAAAACATTTGTAGAATTGTCGTTGCTGCTCCAACGATAGTTTGTCGGGCAAGATGCCTTCGCTCACCAAATAGCGGTAGGGGTATATGTGCCGCATATTATGAGCATCGGCATTCAACTCCTCGACGATTGTTGTCACGACAAACATATCAACCGTATCGCTTACACCCGGCATCTCGATAAATGTTGTGTAAACGGGATATACCATCTCGATGTCATTCGCCACATCGTCTGTAAAGATTACGAACTCGGGCTCGGTCAAGTCGGCCAAATATACCATATCGCGATATTCGCGCAAGGCCTCTCGCATAGCCTGTCTCTGTTTGTGGTTCCATTTGGCCTGCTGCGAGCAGCCGACGATTGATGCCGCCATAGCGAGCAGCGTAAATGATAGTAGAATTTTTTTCATAAAGCGTAAATTTAGAACTCGTTTCTGCCTTATGCCGAGCAATCGCTGTGCCAAAGATTATTCCGTGGTTAGTCACGGATTTCGTAGCCTATATTTCTGCCTACATAGAGTATATCATAAATGAAACAAGCCTATCGAACATCTAATGTCAGATAGGCTCTATGCTATAATAAGTTTTCTATTCAGTTACTTTTTTGCGGGAAACCTCTTTTTGCTCTTTCCCATATCCTTCGATGTAGCGACGGCAATACCTCTGTTTCCTTGCTTGTCAACGGCGCAGTAAAAGTGATATACTACACCTTTGTGTTTTACTACGCAAGGTTTGTGGGCATATTGGGCATCAAAATCTTCCGAAGGCTCAACAAGCGGTTGTCCCTGCCAGTCGGTCCAATTCACAAGGTCATACGAGCAGGCAAACGAGTCCCACGCTTTATTTGCTGTCTCCTTACTCCAATTATGCCCAAAGTAGAACATCACCCACAACTTGCCCATCCTTTGTAGATAAGCATCTCCCGTAATTCCTCGATTGTGGTCCAGCACAGGCTCAGTTCCGTATCGCTTCCAATTTGTCATATCGTCGCTCACAGCCATACCAATACGCTCGGCATTGCCTTTGGCGTTGTAATACATCACAAACTTATGCCCAGTCAGTTGCTTCTTGTCGCGTATCACGGTGCTTTTGTATATCTTTGAGTTATCCCACCATCTCGCGTCCTTGTCTTTGGGTGAGAGTACGGGTTCTGCCAACCTTTGCCACTCCATTGCAGAGGTTGGCTCCTCTGTGGTGTAGGCCATTCCTACGGCTAACGTTCCTGCTTCGTAGCCTGTGCTGTTACCACCGAGATAACTCATCCAATAGCGGCCATCATACGGCTCTATGTTGTAACTTCCTCCCCATTTTGTGTCTATAAGCGACAGATATCCAGCTTTTTGGTTACTATCCCAATCGGTTTTTGCCGAGAAACTCATCACGCGCCCTACGGTCTGCCAATCGAGCAGGTTTTTGCTTGTCGCCATCCACGTCTCATAGCCGCGTCCGTCAAAGATGATGTAATACATATACCACGTATCTCCTTTGCGGAATATGCTTGGGCTGTCGGTCATCTGCTCGGCAGTCGGGGCCGTTACTACAAGCCCATATTTGTGCGTAGCGTGAATTTCCTGAAACACCTTCTCCATCTTTTCTTGCGATACCTCTCGTTGGGCAAAGGAGGCGGTGTGTGTTGAGAGAACTAACGCTATGGCAACGAATATTTTTGTAATTGTCTTATGTCTCATCTGTGATTTTATTAAATTCTATCACAAATATACGTTTTATCTTTCGATATGCCAATTTTCGTTTGTGTTATATTGGACATTTACGAATATTTACAAACAAAAAACGACTGATTCAAAATCAGTCGCTTGCTATCCAAAACAGAGTGGAGAATATCGGATTCGACCGCCGAAAACTAGTTTTCGGTGAAGCGGGAATACCATTGAAAATAAATATCTTTTTTATTCCCGCAACCGTCTATCCGCAGGTGAGTAATGCGGTATTCTTGATAGCAAGTCGGCGTAGCCGTTGATTTTTGTTTGTATTATATTGGACATTTATGTACAAATATTTACAAACAAAAAAAACGACTGATTCAAAATCAGTCGCTTGCTATCCAAAACAGAGTGGAGAATATCGGATTCGAACCGATGACCTCTTGCATGCCATGCAAGCGCTCTAACCAGCTGAGCTAATCCCCCTTATTTTGTGCAAAGATACAATAATTTAAAAAGAAAATACAAGAAAATGCCCAAAAATCACACTAAAACTCTGCCTTACACTCGATTGCTATCCTCTCGCCCGTTATTGGGTGGTTAAATTCCAAGCGCTCGGCGTGCAGGCATAACCGCTTGTCTGCCAATGCATCAGCCCTCTCGCCCGTGCCGTAAATGTCGTCACCGACGATGGGCGCATTGAGTCCTTCACGATGCGCCGCGTGTAGTCGCAACTGATGAGTTCGCCCTGTTAGCGGATAAAATCTCACGCGTGTATACTCCCCTTCGTAACCTATTACCTCATAGTCTGTTACGGCCGACTTGCCATCTGTGCTTATCATCTGTCGAGGACGATTGTCGTAGTCGAGTTTCATAGGGAGCGATATTCTGCCACTCTTTGACTCAACCTTCGCTTGAAGTAGCGCCACATAACTCTTTTTCACAGAGCGACTAATAAACTGCGCTTGCAACTCCTTGTGTACATCCTTGCTCTTTGCCAAAACCAAAATTCCTGATGTCGATTGGTCTAAACGATGCACAATCGCGGGCCCATCGTATTCGGGATAACGCTCTGCAAACCAGCGCTCTGCTGACTTTACGCCCGACTTGCCCTCTACCGAAAGCATCCCGCAGGGTTTGTTGATTACCACCAAATGTTCGTCTTCAAAAAGAATATCAGGCTCGGGTGGTACAATCTCCATCAGCGGATTAGGCTCAACCTCAAGACCTTGCATCATAAATGTCAAGATGGGCTTGCATTTGCTGTTGCAGGCTGGGTAGTAGTGACCGTGGTGACGCACCTCGCCACGAGGCGATGCTCCCCACCAAAATTCGGCCATGGCAATAGGCTTAAGGTGATGTAAATAAGCGTATTGTAACAATTTTGGTGCTGCACACTCTCCTGCGCCAGCGGGCGGTATGCGCTGTGGCGTGGGGGCGAACAACTCTATAAGGTCACTTGCCTCGCCCTTTGCGTTGAGCATCCTAAATTGCTTGAACAGAGCCGTTTGCAGAGCCGCCGAGCGAGAATGTCGCTCCTCGCGCAACTCTATGATTTGGGTTTCTATTGCAGTGAGTCTATTCTCAGCGTCAGCAATGAGTTGTTTGTGATGGCGTTTAAGTCGCTGAAGTTCAGCGTTGTCACGCTGGCTGGCGAGTATCAGTGAGGTCTCATCAGCTGTACCATTCTGGCGTTGCAGGTCGCGCTCGGCCTTGCGTAACGCGCACTCTTGTTTGAAGTTGGTACGTTCAACATCAATCTTTGCTTTAACTGCAGCCAACTCTGCTTTTGCGCTGATATACTCTTCGCTACACTCTATTTTCTTAATTTTTAGGTTGATAGTCGATATCTCGGCCTCCTCTCGCTTGAAAAATTCGTCGGGCTTCAGCATATCGTACACCGAAGGTACAAAATATTCGTGGTAGTTACTCCCTGCCAAATTTCCCGAAAATGCCGCAAGGAATCCTAACTCGCCCTCGTTGTCGCTCACTACCAATACTCCGAACATCTTGCCCAAGGCCAACTCATCGTGCCAATCGGTGCGCGATGCGATATATTGCATCACCTCGTCGGCGGCAAGGCGCGATAATGGGTGTGGTACATAGTGAAATGGCCACGTAAATTTTTCGGGTAGAGCGATGCCCTCGATGCTATTTGTAAAATAATGAAACATAAATCAGAACAAAATTACAAATTTTAGCCATTTTTTTGTAGTTTTATAGAAACTTTTGCGACTAATATAATGAAGACCTTTGCAAAAGTCAGTGATGAAGTAAACCGTGAGATAATGGATAATTTGGAAAAAGAGTTCACCAAAGCCGTCAGCGAGCATAAGGATACCATATATATGGCTTGCTATATGTTCTCGAAGGATAGTGCCGAGGTGGAGGACCTCTATCAAGAGGTGTTGATTAATTTGTGGAAGAGTTTCTCCTCGTTTGAGCATCGTAGTTCGCTCAAGACGTGGATATGGCGTGTGAGTCTTAACACCTGCATCTCGATAGACCGCAAGAAGAGTCGTCGAGGCAAGTCTATGCCGCTTGAGTTGGATATCGACCTCTATAACGATACCGATGCCGACACCAAGCAGATTAAACTTCTGCACAATCGCATCATCCGTTTGGGCCCATTTGATAGGGCTATAATCCTGCTTTGGCTGGAGAGTATGTCCTATGAGGAGATTGGTGCGATAGTGGGTATATCGGCCCAGAATGTGTCGGTACGCCTGTATCGCATACGCGAACAATTAAAAGCAATGAATAACGAATAAAAAAAGTTAAGATATGGATAAGAATAGTATAGAATTCCAGGAGTTAGAGGAGTTGCGTGGTCAGGTCTCTTTGTTGAAAGAGAAGTTGATGCGTCAGCAGATTATATCGGAGCGCGCCATTATTGAGGCGGCACAGAAGGGTATAGGTAAACTCAATAAAACAGGTAAGATGTGGGGTGCATTCGGAATATTTGCTGTGGTGTATTGTACAGTTATATTTCATCGATTCGGTTTTAGTGATGCATTTGTCGCTTTCACAGGTGTGTTTCTTCTGATTTGTGCAGGAGTGACCATCTATGCGCATTGGGGAATATCCTCAATAGATGTTTCGCGCGGTAATTTAGTGGATATTGCGCAGCGCTTGATTCGTTTCCGTAAGATTTACAGTCGCTACCATCTATTCTCTGTGCCTGTACTTTTGGTGTGGTGTTACTTCCTCTATTATGATGCTCAACATATGCTTGAAAATGCCGAAAGTTTTCTTGTTGCAGGAGTTGTTGGTGGCTTGATAGGTGGTGTAATCGGCTTAAAGGCTCATTTCAAGGTTATCCGCGATACTGATAATGTGATTGCCAACATCAACGACTTGATGAAGCAAGAGCAGGAGTAGGAGAAGTTTTATTATAATAAAAGCGGCCCCCGTGAGGAGCCGCTTTTCTATTTATAGGTAACACCAGAAGGTAATTCATCGCCACTATATCAAGGGCAACAAAAAAGCCTTCCCAAGCGGGAAGGCCACAACCATCCCAAGCGAGAGACCAATTTTTCGTCAGAGTGGTGCTGATGTGGTGCTGACACGAAAAAGCCACCGATGGGTAGTACTAGCGTACGTCCCATTGGTGGCTTTGATTGAAGCGCCGCAGATGCGCCGCTATCACAGAAAATTACTTGCCCATATAACCATTGTGATATAAAGGTGGAGCGCAGCGACCAAAGTCCCCCTTTCCCAAAGGGGGATTTAGAGGGA
>JAFYRX010000015.1 GCA_017546725.1 Alistipes sp.
ACCGTCAGCGATACCCCAGTTGTCGTTCAAAACCTTAGCGATAGGAGCCAAGCAGTTTGTAGTACAAGAAGCGTTAGAAACGATAGTCTGACCAGCGTATGTGTTAGTGTTAACACCGCATACGAACATAGGAGTCTTATCCTTTGCAGGAGCTGACATAACTACGTACTTAGCACCAGCCTTGATGTGAGCCTCAGCCTTCTCAGCTGTAAGGAACAAACCAGTTGACTCAACTACGTACTCAGCCTCAACCTCATTCCACTTCAAATCCTCAGGATTGCGCTCAGCAGTTACGCGGATAGACTTACCGTTAACGATAAGAAGGTTCTTCTCTGTGCAGTACTCGATAGTGCCATCGAACTGACCGTGCATTGTGTCATACTTAAGCATATAAGCCAAGTACTCTACGGGGCAAAGGTCGTTAATACCTACTACATCGTACTTCTCTGTCTGAGTGCAAGCTGCACGGAATACCATACGGCCGATACGTCCGAAACCGTTGATACCAATCTTAATCTGTGCCATAATTTTTTTGATATAATTAAATTAAAAACTTCTGTCGTTTTACTGTTTGTTAAATTTTTAACACCGCAAAATTATATACTTTAAGTATATTAAGCAAATTTCGGTCTATAAAAAAGTTAATTTTTTTACAAACTTAACGTAGAATTTACTTTGGCGGATGATTTATCGTGCCATTTTGGCTCTTTTTGCCATTGCAGAGGCAAAAACGAAATCCTCCAATTCGCGGTTTTCGGCGTGCAGAATATCATCCTTGGTGCCTTCCCACCACTTGTTACCCTCGTAGATGAAAACAATTTTCTCACCAATCTCCATCACCGAGTTCATATCGTGGGTGTTGATGATGGTCGTGATATTATACTCCTTGGTAATGTCGTGGATGAGGTTGTCAATCACAATCGAAGTCTGCGGGTCGAGACCAGAGTTCGGCTCATCGCAGAAGAGATATTTCGGATTCATCACGATAGCGCGCGCTATGGCGGCACGTTTGACCATACCTCCACTCAACTCCGAGGGGTAGAGATGGTGTGCATTCTCCAGATTAACTCGCTTGAGGCAATAATTTACACGCTCCAACTTCTCCTCTTCGGATTGCTCGGTAAAGAGGTCGAGGGGAAGTTTTACGTTTTCTGCCACCGTCGATGCATCGAGCAATGCTCCGCCCTGGAAAATCATACCTACATCCTTGCGGATTGCTTTGCGAGCCTTGAAATCGAGGGTAGAGAAGCATACATCATCGTAATATATGGCTCCCTGGTCCACGTCGTGCAGACCAACGAGGCTCTTCAGTAATACGGTTTTACCCGAACCACTGCGGCCGATAATCAGGTTTGTCTGTCCCGAACCAAACTCTACGCTAATATCGTTTAAGATGGTACGGCCCTCGAATGCTTTTATTATATTTACTGCTTTTATCACGTTCTCAAGAGTTGGGTTAATATAAGGTTGCAAATCATAATCGAGATTGAACTCGATACTACGGCCTGGGTTGATGCTTTACCGACCTCGAGTGAGTTACCCTTGGCGTAGTAACCGCAATATGACGATATGCTTGTTACGATAAAGGCAAAGAATGCCATCTTGACAAGTGCATACGATATCTCGTCGGTATAGAAACAATACATCAAACCGTCGATATACTCCGTAGGATTCATAATACCCGTAACGCTCGCTATGCAGTAACCTCCCGCAATACCTACCAGCATACTGAATATAGCCAGGAAGGGGAAGAAGAATACCGTAGCCACAATCTTGGGAAGGATAAGATATGAGGCCGAGTTGATACCCATAATCTCCAAAGCGTCAATCTGTTCGGTAATACGCATCGTTCCAATCTCGGATGCGATATTTGAACCAACCTTACCTGCCAGAATCAGCGCTACGACAGTTGAAGAGAACTCCAGAATCATAACCTCGCGAGTGGCATATCCAATCATATATTGAGGAATGAATGGAGATTCGAGCGTAATGGCCATCTGCAAAGTGACTACCGCACCGATAAAGACTGATATGATAGCCGTCAGACCAATCGAATTGAGTCCCAAAGCCTCCATCTCGGCCATAATGCGGGTGTAGTATATTCGCCTCTTTTCGGGACGCGAAAAGACCTTCTGCATCAAGAGCGTATAGCGGCCTATGGATTTGAAAATATTAAACATCTTTATTATTAACCTGTTATTATGTATCCTTTATATTATAATGGGCGTTGCGTGTAAATAGTATGAATTGCGTTTCACCGTTCAGCCATTTGTAGTGGGCAGTCTGCGATTATTATTTTTTCTCTTTTACCTCCTCAAACTCAACGTAATCGCCTACATTGTCGTTTACACGTTTTTGCGGTTGTTGCGATGTGGTATATACCTTAACCTCGCCCTCTTGTTTTCTGGATTGCTGACCATAAGTCTGTCCACCATAGAATTGCTGGCCTCGGGCCTGCTGTGAAGCACGGCGAGCCTCATCCTCGATGTGGCGTGATGCTCGACGCAAGCGGAAGAGCAAAAAGATGGGTATTGCCAACAATAACAATAAAACTACCATAATGCCTATGAACAACACTCCAAATGCCGATGGAGCAAAGACCATCAACATAATGATGAGGGTTGTCATAAGAGGGTTGCGTCTTACGAAATCTATAATAGAATCAATCAATGCCGATAAAAAGTTCATAATTTATATTCTTAATATGAATAAAATCTTCGCAAAATTACAAAAAAATCACTATTCCGAGAAATATATGCTCGTAGTATGGATAAAATGTATTAATTTTGATGCCAAATAAACTTATTTGAATAATATGTCACATCAACTTTTATCAATTTCACCCGTAGATGGCCGTTATAATAAAGTAACGTCTGTTTTGTCGGATTATTTTTCGGAGTACGCATTAATTCGTTATAGAGTGCGTGTCGAGGTAGAGTATTTTATTGCATTGTGTCGTTTGCCGTTGCCGCAGTTGGCAGGAGTTCCCGAATCGGCTTATGATGAGTTGCGTAAACTCTATACTGAATTTACAATGGAGGATGCGTTGCACGTTAAGGAGATTGAGAGCGTAACAAACCACGATGTTAAGGCCGTTGAGTATCTTTTGAAGGAGAAGTTGGAGCAGTTGGGCTTGAACGAGTATCGTGAGTTTGTACACTTTGGTCTCACATCGCAGGATATTAATAATACTGCCACTCCGCTCTTGCTTGAGGAGGCTTTAGGCCAGGTATATCTGCCCGCACTTCACGAGTTGGTAGATAAGATTTACTCGCTTGCTGAGCAGTGGGAGGATGTGCCTATGTTGGCTCACACTCACGGTCAGCCCGCATCGCCTACACGCTTGGGTAAGGAGTTCAAGGTCTTTGTAGAGCGTCTCGAGCGTCAGATTGACCTGTTGCAGGATATCGAGCCTATGGCGAAGTTTGGTGGCGCTACAGGTGGTTTCAACGCTCACAATGTGGCTTATCCCGAGATTGATTGGGTAGAGTTTGGTAACAGTTTCGTAGATTCTTTAGGCCTTGTGCGTGCACAGTACACCACACAGATTGAGCACTACGATAATCTCGCAGCGACTTTCGATGCATTGAAGCGTATCAATACAATCCTTACCGACCTTGCGCGCGATATGTGGACCTACATCTCTATGGAGTATTTCCGCCAGCAGGTTAAGAAGGGTGAGGTTGGCTCAAGTGCAATGCCTCACAAGGTTAATCCCATCGACTTCGAGAATGCCGAGGGTAACTTCGGTGTTGCAAACGCAATCTATGAGCACTTGGCTGCCAAGTTGCCTATCTCGCGTATGCAGCGTGACTTGACCGACTCTACTGTGTTGCGTAACGTGGGTGTACCCGTTGCACACACTCTCATCGGTTTTGCATCGTTGCAGAAGGGCTTAGGTAAGGTTATCTTGAATGCCGAGGCTTTGGAGGCCGACTTGGAGGATAACTGGGCTGTTGTTGCCGAGGCTATGCAGACAATCCTTCGTCGTGAGGCTTATCCTAACCCCTATGAGGCGTTGAAGGCTTTGACTCGTACGGGTGGTCACATTACCGAGCAGACCATCAAGGAGTTTGTCGAGGGCTTGGATGTTGCCGAGAGCGTGAAGGCAGAACTTCGTGCTATCACTCCTCACAACTATGTAGGTGTAGTGAAATAGGTAATTATACAACTTATATAATAAGCGGCTGTTAACCTAAGTTAGCAGCCGCTTATTTGTTTGACGGTATTTTGGAAACTTATGAACGAACTTGTGCTCCTGCGCGAGTCTCCAACTGACGCTGGAGGTTGTTCATCGTCTTCTCGATAACCTTGTCGTTAAGAGTCTGGCTCTTGTCCTCCAAAGTGAAGCCCAAAGCGTATGACTTCTTGCCCTCGGGGAGTTTGTCGCCCTCGTATACATCGAACAGAGTTACTCGCTTCAAGAGTTTCTTCTCGGTAGCGAAGGCAATCTGGCGCAACTCTGCGAATGTGACGTTCTTGTCAACGAGCAGAGCCAAGTCACGCTTAACCTCGGGGAATTTAGCCAACTCCTCTACGGTGATGCGCTGCTTTTTAGCGGCACGGAGAATCAACTCAAAGTCAATCTCGGCGTAATAAACAGGCTGCTTCAAATCGAAGCGACGCATCAAGGCGGGAGCGACAACACCCATCTCTACAACTCGCTTGTTACCCTGCATCAAAGCAATGGCGTCGGCATAGAGGTCGCTATCGAGACTCTCGCTACGCAATGAGTAGATGTCGATGCCGAAACGACGCAACAACTTCTCAACCGTAGCACGCAGTGTGTAGAATGATGCCTCGGCAGCCTTGCAGTTCCACGAAGGAGCGGCGTCCTGACCTGTAACTGTGATGCCGATGCAGTATTTCTCGCTATATTTTGCCAAAGGCTTACCCTCCTCGGCTGCCTCCTCGTTATAGAAGTAGCAGTTACCCAACTCAAAGAGTTTAAGGTCGGCCGAGCGGTGGTTTACGTTGAGTTCTACAGCCTCCAATGCGTTGAACAGGAGAGTTTGACGCATTACGTTGAGGTCGGCACTCAACGGATTCATAATCTTAACCAAGTTTGCTGCGGGCAAAGACTTCAAATCTTCGTAGTATGCTGCCTTGGTGAGTGAGTTCGACATAATCTCGGTATAGCCCGTAGCAGCCAAATGGTCGGCTGCGATGTTGATAAGACGATTCTTGTCGGGGCGTGGAGCATACGAAAGGGTAGAGTGTACCGCAGTAGGAATCTCCACATTGTTGTAACCATAGATACGCAAGATATCCTCCACGAGGTCAGCCTCACGCTGAACATCTACACGGTAGGGCGGAACGGCCACCTTCAATGTGCGACCATCCTCGGCCAAAATCTTAACATCCAACGCCTCCAAAATGGTGCGTACGGTCTGCTCGGGAATCTGCTTGCCGATAAGCATATCTACACGGTCCAACGAGATGTCGAATACGAAATCCTCTGCAGGAGTGGGGTTGAGGTCGGTAATCTCACTTGAAATCTTACCGCCAGCCAACTCCTTCATAAGCAATGCAGCACGCTTAAGTGCGTAAACCTGAATGTTGGGGTCGATACCGCGCTCGAAGCGGAACGATGCATCGGTGTTCAAACCGTGACGCTTTGCTGAACGACGAATCGATACGGGGTTGAAGTATGCACTCTCGAGGAATACGTTTACGGTAGTATCGCTGATACCTGAATCCAAACCTCCGAATACACCACCGATACACATCGGACGTGTAGCCGAGCAAATCATCAAATCCTCGCTTGAGAGTTTGCGCTCAACACCATCCAAAGTAACGAAAGGAGTGCCCTCTGCGCAGTTCTTTACAACAACCTTGTGTCCCTCAACCTTGTCAGCATCGAAGGCGTGCAAAGGCTGTCCCAACTCAAAGAGAACGTAGTTTGTGATGTCGACCAAATTGTTTTTGGGGTTGATGCCTGCTGCTCGCAACTCGTTCTGCATCCACTCGGGTGAGGGGGCAATTTTACAGTCCGTAACTGTCAAACCGCAGTAGCGGGGTGCTGCGTCGTAGTTCTCTACAACCACCTCGAAAGTCATATCGTTATTGTCAACCTTGAAATCGTCAACTGAAGGCAATTTAACCTTTACATCCTGGCCCTTGCTACGCAGGTAGGCGGCCAAGTCGCGTGCTACACCGATGTGAGATGCTGCATCTACGCGGTTGGGAGTAAGACCAATACCAATGAGGTAATCATCCTTAACACCCAAGAAGTCGCGTGCGGGCATACCTACAACGGCATCCTCGGGCAACTCCATAATGCCGTCGTGGCTGGCGCCAATGCCCAACTCATCCTCGGCACAAAGCATACCGAGTGACTCTACGCCACGAATCTTGCTACGCTTGATTTTGAACTCCTCGTCGCCACCGTTGGGGTAGAGAACAGAGCCTACTGTAGCGCACAACACCTTCAAGCCCTGACGGCAGTTGGGTGCGCCACATACAATCTGCAACGGAGCCTCGCCACCTACATCTACGGTAGTGACGTGCAGGTGGTCAGAGTCGGGGTGCTCCTCACAAGTGAGAACGTGACCTACAACTACACCCTGCAGGCCGCCCTTGATAGTCTCAATCTTGCGAAAATCCTCAACCTCAAGACCTATGTCGGTGAGAATTGTAGCAACTTCATCGGCTGTAAGGTCGATGTCGATATACTTCTTTAACCAATTAAAAGAAATTTCCATACTGTTATCTGTTTTTTACGTTATTTCCAACTAAACGGCAAATATAGGCAATAATTTACAATTATTGGCTACCAAGCCACAAAAATATCATTCCGATGAGTATAAACGCCATATCGATAGCCTTTGCTCGCAGATTTTTTTCGTGAAAAACTACGGCTCCGCAAGCAAATGAAACTACGACCGAACTTCTGCGAATCATCGATACTATGGCGAGCATCGAATCCTCGTTGCTCAACGCTACAAAGTAGGCCAAATCGGCTCCCGACAGCAGGATTGATATCATAGGAATAGCCCACGTCCACTTGACGGGTGTGGCGTTTTTACCTTGATGTAATGCTATGACAGTGACGATGATAGCCATAATTGCGGCTTGGTAGATGTTGAACCATCCCTGTACCATCAGCGGTGGCAATTCGCGCATAATGTAGCGGTCGTACAATCCACTCGCCGCACCCAAAAGAGCGGCTGCGACAACGCATAAAATCCAACGATTATTCTTAAAATCAATACCCTCTTTTTTGCCTGCCCGACTCAATAGAAATATCGAAACGAGAGCCAACGCAACTCCCGTCCATTGCAGAGCGTTCAGCCTCTCGCTAAAGAGTAACATCGCTCCCAAAAGCACGATTACGGGACGAGTGGCGTTGATGGGACCGACGAGTGTAATAGGCAGATGTTTTATGCCCATATAACCGAACGCCCACGATGAAAGTACGATTAATGATTTGATGAAAATCAGTAGATGTGCCCGTGGCGACGCCGAGTCGATATCGAATATTGTTCCGCTAAACCAACCCAGAGAAAACTCCCCCGAAATGATTACAGGCAGAAAGATTAGTGACGAGAGTAGTGTGTTGAGTAGCAGTATGTTGGGTACGGCATTTTGGCGCAGGGCCTGCTTTTTGGCTACGTCATAAAAACCGAGTAGAGCAGCCGAGATAAAAGCCAATATCAACCACATAGTCCTCGCACTTTAAGCCAAGAGTATCGACGCAATGAAGAATAAAGCGAGAGTCGTACTTGCCAAGCCATTCAGAGTGCCGAACGCTATGCCTATGTTGCGTTGGCGTGTAGGTGTTACAAGTATGTGCTCGGCTACGATAATTGCGGCAAAGAGCGCTGCTCCTGTCCACGTCAGCCAATTCTGTGGCAAAAACGATGCGTACCATACAAGAGTGGCAATCGAAATGACGTGCAATCCCGTGCTGATACCCAACGCAGTGCGTGTAGAGAACTTAGCAGGGATTGAGTGCAGTCCATTTTTTCGGTCAAACTCTTGGTCTTGCAGGGCGTAGATAATATCGAAACTACCGCACCACGTCAGTACCAAAAGCGCCAGAATGCAGGGCTCGAGTGCGAACTCTCCGCGTACTGCGATATATGCGCCGACGGGAGCGATAGCGAGCGAAAGGCCCAAAACCAAGTGCGCCATCGAGGTGAAACGTTTGCAATAACTGTAAGCCATAATCACACCCAACGCTACGGGCGAGAGTGCTGCCGTAAGCCAGTTGATTGTTGCCGCTACGATGATAAACAGCACCGCATTTATGCCAACAAACCACAGCGCTGCGCGAGGTGAAATCTTACCTGCAGGTATCTCTCGTGAGGCTGTACGTGGATTTTGTGCGTCAATCTTGCGGTCGGCCCAACGGTTGAATCCCATCGCTACATTGCGGGCAAAGACCATACACAAAACCACCTGCACCAATAGCGTTGCCCACCAATAAGGGTTGCTCTGCGAGAGGCTTTCGGGAGCGGTCTTTATGGCGTAGGTGAACGATATCAAAGCAAAGGGCATCGCAAAAATCGTGTGCGAAAACTTTACTAAACTTGCGTATTTCGAGATTAAATTCATCGTTTTTGAGTTTTTTCTTTGCGCAAAGATACGATATAATTTTGTACTTGCCGACTAATTTGCGTATATTTGCGCGATTATATATGTATAGAAACGTTAGACAGAATGAAGAATATTCGCAATTTTTGTATCATAGCACACATCGACCACGGTAAATCTACTTTGGCAGACCGCTTGTTGGAGAAGACCAATACACTGAATCAGCGCGAGATGCAGAGCCAGGTGTTGGACGATATGGACCTCGAGCGCGAGAAGGGTATTACTATCAAGAGCCACGCCATCCAGATGGAGTATAAGGCTCGTAATGGTGAGACCTATGTGCTGAATCTTATTGATACCCCGGGACACGTCGACTTCTCTTACGAGGTGTCACGTGCTATCGCTTCGTGCGAGGGTGCATTGCTTGTTGTGGATGCTACACAAGGTATTCAGGCGCAGACCATATCGAATCTCTATTTGGCTATCGGCAACGATTTGGAGATTGTCCCCGTGCTGAATAAGATTGATGTGGAGTCGGCTATGATTGACGAGGTTAAGGACCAGGTGATTGACCTTATCGGTTGCAAGGAGGAGGATATATTGCTGGCTTCGGGTAAGACAGGTCAGGGTGTCGAGGATGTCTTGGAGGCTATCGTCGAGCGCATCCCTGCACCGAAGGGCGATGAGGAGGCTCCTTTGCAGGCTTTGATTTTCGACTCGGTGTTTAATCCGTTTAGAGGTATTATCGCTTATTATCGCGTGTTTAACGGCGTGTTGCGTAAGGGCGACCACGTTAAGTTCTTCAATACGGGTAGCGAGTATGATGCCGATGAGGTGGGTGTTCTAAAACTCAAGATGAATCCGCGTCAGGAGGTTCGTGCTGGTGACGTTGGATATATCTGCTCTGGTATCAAAAATTCTGCCGACGTTAAGGTGGGTGATACCATTACCTCAATTAGCAAGCCTTGCAAAGAGTCTATCGCTGGTTTTGAGGATGTTAAACCTATGGTCTTTGCGGGTGTCTATCCCGTTGAGGCTGACCAATATGAGGATTTGAGAGCCTCGCTCGAGAAGTTGCAACTCAACGATGCCTCGCTTACATTTGAGCCAGAGAGTTCTCTTGCGTTGGGCTTCGGTTTCCGTTGCGGATTCTTGGGCTTGTTGCATATGGAGATTATCCAGGAGCGATTGTATCGTGAGTTCGATATGGATGTTATCACGACCGTTCCCAATGTATCATACCGCATCACTACCACTTCGGGCGATGTGCTCGAGGTGCATAACCCCTCTGGTTTGCCCGAGGTTACAAAGATTGCGACAATCGAGGAGCCTTATATCAATGCGCAGATAATCACGAAGTCCGATTTCTTGGGTGCGGTTATCAAGTTGTGTATCGATAAGCGTGGTACACTCAAGAATCAGAATTTTATTACGCAGGACCGCGTTGAGGTCAATTTCGATATGCCATTGTCGGAGATTGTGTTTGACTTCTACGATAAGTTGAAGAGTATCTCGAAGGGATATGCTTCGTTTGACTACCACCGTACGGGCTACAACCCGAGTAAGTTGGCTAAGTTGGATATCCTGCTCAATGGCGAGCCTGTCGATGCACTTTCGTCGCTTATCTTTGCCGACCACGCCTACGATTTCGGTCGCAAGATGTGCGAGAAACTCAAGGAGTTGATTCCTCGCCAGCAGTTTGATATCGCTATTCAGGCGGCTATCGGCGCCAAGATTATCGCTCGTGAGACGGTGAAGGCTGTGCGTAAGGATGTGACGGCAAAGTGTTACGGTGGTGATATTTCGCGTAAGCGTAAGTTGCTTGAGAAGCAGAAGGCGGGTAAGAAGCGTATGCGTCAGGTAGGACAAGTACAGGTGCCGCAGTCGGCTTTCCTTGCTGTGCTCAAGATGGATTAGTTGAGAAAATTAGCCTAAAACAAAATAAATTTAGACTACCTTATGAAAAAGAGTATTATCGATTTGTTCGAATCGTCGGTTGCCAAGTATGCCGACCGCACGTTCCTGTTGGAGAAGAGCGATGGCGTTTTTCAGCCTACAACCTATGCTCAAAGCAAGGAGGAGGCTTTGAAGATTGGCGCAGGTTTGGTTTCACTTGGTATTAAGCCTAAGCAGACTGTGTCAATTTTGGCCGAAGGATGCAATAATTGGATTCTTTCGGAGTTGGGACTTCTGTATGCAGGAGCAATCAGCGTGCCCCTCTCTATCAAGTTGGAGGAGGCCAACGATTTGTTGTTCCGCTTGCGTCACGCTGATGTGGTAGCGATTTTTGTGTCGCGCAACCAATTGCCTAAGTTCCGCAAGATTCGTGAGCAGTTGCCGTTGATCCAGCACGTTATTGTTTATGATTGCGAGACGGAGTTGACCGATGGCGAAATCTACCTCTCTGAATTGATGGCCAAAGGTGTCGAGTACCTCAAGGATAACAAGGAGGAGTTCTTGAAGATTGGTCAGGCCATCCAGAATGATGACTATGCTACAATCACCTATACGTCGGGTACTACAGCCGACCCCAAGGGTGTGATTTTGACTCACCGTAACTATACAGCCAACGTCGAGCAGGCTTTGACTCGTATCTCGATTCCTTCGGAGTATACTATGTTCATCATCCTGCCCCTCGACCACTGCTTTGCACACGTTGCAGGTTTCTATATTATGGTTGCTTGCGGTGCTTCGGTTGCAACTACACAGGTGGGACGTACTCCTATGGAGACGTTGAAAAATGTTCCCGTCAATATCAAGGAGGTTAAGCCTCACGTATTATTGTCTGTCCCTGCACTTGCTAAGAACTTCCGTAAGTCTATCGAGACTTCAATCAAGAAGCAGGGCCCCAAGGTTGAGAAACTGTTCAAGTTCGCCTTGAAGGTGGCGTATGAATATAATCAGGATGGCTATACAAAGGGCAAGGGCTGGCGTTTTATGCTCAAGCCGCTTGTAATGCTCTTCGATAAGATTCTCTTTGAGAAGGTGCGTGCTGGTTTTGGTGGCAACATCAAGTTCTTTGTAGGTGGTGGAGCACTTTTGGATTCGGAGTTGCAGCGTTTCTTCTATGCTGTAGGTATGCCTATGTTGCAGGGTTACGGTTTGTCAGAGGCTACTCCTATCATCTCGGCTAACTCGCTTGGCGCAGGACGTCACCGTTTCGGCTCGTCGGGTAAGGTTATCCAACCGTTGGAAATTAAGATTTTGGACGAGGAGGGCAAGGAGATGCCTACAGGCGTAAAGGGCGAAATTGTCATCAAGGGCGAGAACGTTATGGCGGGCTATTGGAAGAATCCATCAGCCACAGCCGAGACCGTTAAGGATGGCTGGCTCTATACGGGCGATATGGGTTATATGGGTGCTGACGGTTTCCTCTATGTGTTGGGCCGTTTCAAGAGCCTCTTGATTTCTGCCGATGGCGAGAAGTATAGCCCCGAGGGTATGGAGGAGGCTATCGTAGATAAGTCTCCGCTCATCGACCAAATTATCATCTACAACAACCAGAGCCCCTACACTTCGGCTATCGTTGTTCCCAACCGCGAGGCTATGCGCTCTATTTTGGGTGGCAAGAGTGATGAGGAGTCGTTGCGTGCAGCAGCCAAGGCTATTGGTGCCGAGGTTGATAAGTACCGCACAGGTGGCGAGTATGCCGATGAGTTCCCCGACCGCTGGTTGCCGGGTGCGTTGGCTATCGTAGGTGAGGCCTTCACCGAGCAGAACGGCCTTGTTAATAGTACGATGAAGGTTGTTCGTGGTAAGGTCGAGGAGTATTTTGCTGACCGTATCGAATATGTTTACACTCCCGAGGGCAAGAAGATTGACAACCCCAAGAACTTGGAATCAATTGCCAAGATAGCAAAGTAGGGTAGTCCTATATTATATAATAAGGGTATTGGTCAATAGTGGCCAATACCCTTATTTGTTGTTATTTCTTATTATGCTTTTTGTTTGGCGCTGCCATAATCTCTTTTTTACTAATCGAGAAATTTGATTTTACTCTGTGAATTTTGACAAGAGGAACCCAAGGATGAGATTTTACTTCGTATAATCCTGCCTCTGAAAGTTCACCGTTGCTTGGTGAAAATGTAGCCTTGATTATTGTATTTTCTAAATTGGGACTATCTATAAATGCGTCACTATTTACTGCAATTGCTATTACGGCATTATTTGGGTCAATAGTAGCAGATGCTGCATTTCGTTTGAATGCATTTTTGAATACTTTCCTTATCTTCTCAATATCAGAAATTGCTAAAAAATGGAATGAATCGCAATGTTGTTTGTCAGTTCTTCTTGTACCGTCCCATTCGTAATAGTTCTTGCCATCGTATAGTTGAGTAATGTCATTCTCCCATTCTACTCGTATTATTCTTTTGTTTTTTTCTGTTTTAAGGAATGTTAGAGTTCCATTGATGTCTTCACCATCTTTTGCAATACGGTAATAATCATTTACATCAGTAGGGGCGGGCTTTACTTTTGCAGTAAAATATACCCTGTATGAATTGACATCTTCTATCTTCTCTAATGCATCAATGACAATTTGTTCGGGAGTTTTGGCAATGGCAGTATTGTTGGGGGTGATAATGATAAATAAACCTGCTATAAGTGCTGCTGCCACTCCTCCTATGCGTGCTATGTTTATCCATAAGCGACGAGTTGACTTACGTACGGGGACTTTGGGTAAGCGAATTTCGTCAGCCGAAGGTGCAAAGCAAGGTTTTAGCAGTTGTTCTATGTGCCAATCGGTTAATTGGTTGTGTGTATTTTCCGTTTTCATAATGTTTGTGCTTGAAAGTTTTTAACCTGATTAAATTTTGTTCTGTAGCCCTTTGCGCAGATGCTCGATACCATAGCGGTAGCGTGATTTGACTGTGGCGAGCGGTGTCTCCAATATGTCGGCTATCTCGGCAAATGTGCACTCGCCGTGCAGGTGCAGACGTATCACCTCGCTCTGTTCGTCGGGCAGTGCTGCAAGTAAGCGGGATATAAGCGCCTGCTCCTGTGCAAAATCGGCGGGATGGAGGTCGTCAGCCGTTAAATCCGACAGCGAATCAATGTCGATGAAACATATCTTTCGGCGCTCACGCAGAGCCTGCGAACAGGCGTTGGATAGAGAGCGATAGATGTAACATCGCAGATTGCGAACATCATTTAGCGGTTTGGAGTGTAGTTTGAGGTACAACTCCTGTATCACCTCCTGCGCCTCATCCCGCTCGCCAAGCCGATAGCAGGCGTAACGATACATCGCCGACAACTCTGCCGTTATTACAGCCTCAAGAGTCTGGTTGGGATTAGTCGTTTTGTTGTTTAATTCCATAATTTTTGTGCGAGCATCTTGTTCGTTTTTTGTTTTCGAATCTCGTTTGTTGGAACGCGTTTCCAAATATAAGACGCAAAAATGTCAAAAAAGATTTATCGGTGGCAGAATTTTTATTTATTTTAGTCGCACACTGTTGTGAATGTCCGATTTTTTGTATTTTTGTCTTACAGTTTTTGCGGTAATAGCTCAGTTGGTAGAGCATCGGCTTCCCAAGCCGAGAGTCACGGGTTCGAGTCCCGCTTACCGCTCGGTTTTTCATAGACGAGCAACAGTTTTACTGTTGTTCGTTTTTTTTGTAGATGTGCGTGAGAACAAGTTCTCTGCCCATCT
>JAFYRX010000016.1 GCA_017546725.1 Alistipes sp.
ACGATAGGAATATTCTTACCCATCTCCTTTGCGAACTCAACAGCACCCTGTGCCATATAACGCAACAAAGTCTGGTTAGCGTAGTTACGAGCACCTGATGATACCTGCAAAATAACGGGTGAAGAGCACTCTACACAAGCAGAGATGATAGCCTGCATCTGCTCCATATTGTTGAAGTTGAACGCGGGAATAGCGTAACCACCCTCAATAGCCTTCTTGAACATCTCACGTGTGTTCACGAGGCCCAAATCCTTGTAAGAAATCATAGTTCTTTATTGTTTATATTAATGTTAATGAATTGTCAGTCTATATTTCATTGCCAAATCGTTGCAAATATAGTAAATAATTGACTTTATTGAAAATTTTTCGGCCCAAGATGCAATATTGAACAAAAATTACCCACATTTAGGGCAATTTATGAGCACTACCCTACCCCAAAAAGCCACTATAAAGCATATTTATCATTATATGTATGCCAAAAATCACTATGCGCTGTGGGGCGAGTGCGAAAAATTGTTAAATTTGCAATACGACGGACCAACCACCGTTCATCGCAGAGCGGACGTAAAAACTAAAACTAATATACAATGAAGAGATTTTTTGCTATCATTATCGGCCTGTGCTGCACAGCATCGGCTATGGCGCAGGTGAGCGTTACGGCATTGAAGGTCAACCACCTGACCTCGCCACAATGTATCGTCGATCAAAATCCCACGTTAAGTTGGATTGTCGAGGGCGAGGGACGCAACCTCACGCAATCGGCCTACGAAGTTATGGTCTACGAAGGCTCAAAACGAATATGGAGCAGCGGCAAGGTTTTATCCGACAACTCTACCGCCGTACGCTACGAGGGTGAGCCTTTGAAGTCGGGCACACGCTACAGTTGGCAGGTGAGAGTTTGGGACAACAACGGCAAAGCCTCAAAGTGGAGCCAGAGGGCATCGTGGCTAACGGGCCTCTACTCGCTGGATGAGTTCAAGGCCGAGTGGATTGAGCCGCAATCACAAGGCGAGCCCGCACCGATGTTCCGCAAGGTATTTTCTATAAAGAAGCCTATCGCTTCGGCCATACTCTACGCTACGGCACACGGTGTTTACGAGGCGGAGATTAACGGCAAGAAGGTGGGTGAATGGGAGTTGACGCCCGGCTGGACTATGTACAACCACCGCTTGCAATATCAGACCTACGACGTGACATCGATGCTCACAAAGGGCAACAACTGTTGGGGTATTACGGCCGGTAAGGGCTGGTACAACAGCAAGATGTGGGGCTATAGTTTCCCGATTCAGACGGTAGGTGTTTTGGGGCAGATAGTCATCACCTATAAGGATGGACAGCAAGAGGTTATCGCAACCGACAAGAGTTGGAAGTGTTCGACAGGCTCTATACTTTACTCAACAATCTATCACGGCGAGACCATCGACGCGACACAGCACCCCAAGGGTTGGTCTATGGCCTACTTTAACGACAGCGAATGGAGTGCAGCCAAAGAGTGTGACTACCCCAAAGACCACCTCATAGCGACCGAGAACGAACCTATAAAGGTGAAGCAGACTCTGAAACCCGTGCAGGTCATCACCACACCTGCGGGCGAGAAGGTGTTGGACTTTGGTCAGAACTTGGTGGGCCGCGAGATATTCACCTATAAGGGCAAGCCCAACCAAAAGATAACAATTTACCACGCCGAGGTGCTGGACGAAAAAGGCAACTTCTACACCAAGAATCTGCGCACGGCAAAGGCCACAAGCACCTACATCTGCTCGGGTGGTGACGACCGTTTTGAGGCGAAGTTCTCATTCTACGGCTTCCGTTACCTGAAGGTAGAGGGCATCGACGAGGAACTCAACCCCGACAACTTCGAGGCGGCGGTGCTCTACTCTGACCTTGAGGACAACGGCAGTTTCACTTCGTCGAACGAGCAGGTCAACCAACTGCAAAGCAACGTACGTTGGGGTATGGCGGGCAACTTCCTCGACGTTCCGACCGACTGTCCACAGCGTGACGAGCGTATGGGTTGGACCAACGATGCACTCAACTTTTTCCGTACGGCGACGTTCAACCGCAATGTACACACATTCTTCCTCAAGTGGCTGAAGGACTTGGCTTTAGGTCAGCGTGCCGACGGTGCTGCGCCCGACGTGGTGCCCACCTATGGCGGTGGCTTTGGTGCAGTGGGATGGGCTGATGCCGCAACGCTTATTCCGTGGCAGCACTATATGGCATACGGCGACAAGCAGGTGCTGGAGAATCAGTACGAGAGTATGAAGGCGTGGGTTGATTATGTCTACAATCAGGCCGAGGATATGATTTGGCGTAATGGGTGGCACTATGGCGATTGGTTGTTCTATAGTGAGGATAACGACACGGCAGGTAACTCGGCTGTAAGTTTCAAGCCCGTACTCCAGCAATGTTTCTTCGCCAAATCGACGCAGTGCGTGGCCGATGCAGCCAAAGTATTGGGCAAGGAGGAGGATGCAAAGATATACGCAGAGCGTGTCCGCGAGATTAAGAAGGCCTTCTGCGACGCCTTCCTCACACCGCGCGGATTCCTCACTTCACACACGCAGACCGCCTACACCTTGGCTCTGCAGTTCGATATGGTACCGCAGGAGATGCGTCCCGCATTGGCTGCTAACCTTGCGCGTGACGTTCGTGAGCGAGGCCACATAACTACAGGATTCCTGGGTACACCATTGGTTTGCCACGCCCTCTCGGAGAATGGCTATGCCGACTTGGCTTATCAGGTATTGCTTCGTCAGGACTACCCCGGCTGGCTCTATCCCGTAAGGATGGGTGCGACGACAATATGGGAGCGCTGGAACTCGATGATGCCCGACAGAACAATCCCCGACAACGGAATGAACTCATTCAACCACTACTCTTACGGCTCTATCGGCGATTGGCTCTACCGTGCCGCCGTCGGCATACAAGAGACCTCGCCTGGCTTCAAGACATTGGCCATCAAGCCCCACGTCGGAGGAGGATTCACTTTTATGAAGGCCGAGCAACTCACTCCATACGGACGTGTTGCAGCCGAGTGGCACGACGAGGAGAGCAAGTTCTCGCTGGCAGTAACGATTCCCGTAAATACTACAGCCGAGATTTACGTCCCCTCGCCCTCAAAGGATAAAGTGTTGCTGGACGGAGAGGCTGTAGAGTCGTGCGCCGATGTCAAGGTCACAGGCCACTCAGATGGCTACACCAAGATAGAGGTCGGCTCGGGAACGTATCTCTTCGAGGTAAAATAAGACCTCAAGCACTACGGACATAACAAAAGCGGCTCGAGATTTTCGAGCCGCTTTCGCTTTATTATAACCCAACTACTATCTCACGGGTGAGATGATGAAGTTGAATGTGTAGTCCTGATAGTTCACCATATACTGTGGCAGAGGCACGTGACCCCAAGAGTTGATACAACCCAAGCCCTGCTGTACCAAGTCGAAGCAGAGGTGAGTCTTGTTGTCGGGCTTCAAGTCGCCAGAGTGACGCTGTGCGCGACCTACCGATACATCCATAACCTCCTGTGAATAGGGAAGTGCTGATGCAGAGAAGGGAGCCTCAGCGATAATGCTGATACCACAACCCGATGAATCAACTACATTGTAGTAACGCAAGTCGCTGCGAGTACCTGACTCCTGAGGACGAACATAGGTCTCATCGTACTGCTCGCTTACGCTCTGCTTGTAAAGACCAATCTCTGTGCAACTCTTACGGTCAGAGTAGTTCTCCTCGCCACCACGACCATAATACTCTACGAAGTTGAAGCGTGCGGGCAAATCCATACGCATACCGTAACGGAACATACCCGATACCTGCGCACCCTTCTCGGTTGTCATAGCCTGCGACACCTTGATTTGACCCTCACCGTTGATTATGTAGGTGATAACCATCTTGGCCTTAACCGAAGGCATATCGAATGTAGAGGTAACTACAGCAACGCCATTCTCAACCTTCATATCGAGGCCCTTGATAGTCATTGCGGGGTCACGCCAAGCGGCGAACTTGTTCTGTAACTTTGCACCCAAGTCGTTCTCGGTGGGAGCACGCCAGAAGTTAGGACGCAAATCTGCGCCATCGGCCAAGTATGATACACCACCATAAGTCAACTGATTGATAAAACCCTTGTCGTTGAATGATACAATCCAATCGTAACCCTCAACGTGAGAAGACTTCTCGAAGCGAGTAATCTTCACAGGACGGTCAGTCTCCGCCATCACGAAGGCCTTCTTGCAGTCGTACTCACTCAATGTCAACTGCTGCTCGGCAACAACGTAACCGATATTGAGCAGAGGCTGCTTTGTCTTAAGTGTATAATTTACGTTCACCAAAACCTCCTTCGCCTTTGGGCA
This sequence comes from Alistipes sp., assembly GCA_017546725.1. GTDB lineage: Bacteria > Bacteroidota > Bacteroidia > Bacteroidales > Rikenellaceae > Alistipes. Next base: position 4,350 of record JAFYRX010000016.1, read on the forward strand.
GATGTCGGCAGCGGTGTAACCCAATGTGAATTGCTTGCGCTGCTGGGGTGCTACTTCGAGATTCTCGATGCGACCAGCCTTGGTAACAACGCCATCCTGCATCAACTCCCACTCGAGAGCATACTCAGAGAGGTTTGCAAAGAAGTTTTCGTTATAAACCTCAACCTTACCAGCATTAAGGTCAACAGGTGTAGTCCAAATAGACTGATACTGGTGACGCACCTCATAAGATTGGCCGTGCAGACGACGGTCAGCAGCGATTACACCATTGCTGTTGAATGAGTTATCTGTAGCATCGTAGTTATTGTAGTCACCACCATAGTAGAACGACACCTTGCCGTCCACGTCATACTGTGCCAAACCCTGGTCAACAAAGTCCCAGATGAAACCACCCTGATAGTTGGGGTACTTACGAATCAAATCCCAGTACTCCTTGAAGCCACCCAATGAGTTACCCATTGCGTGAGCGTACTCACACTGGATAAGAGGCTTTGAGGGAGACTCTGTCACATATTTCTCGCACCAATCATATGTTGCATACATCGGACACATAATATCAGAGAACTCTGTGAAGCGGCCCTGCTCGTAGTGGATAGGACGTGAGGGGTCATAAGCACGAATCCAGCGGTAGCACTCCTCGAAGTTGGGGCCCATACCAGCCTCGTTACCCATACTCCAGATAACGATAGAAGCGTGGTTCTTATCACGATATACCATACGCTCGTTACGCTCCAAGTGGGCCTTTGCAAATGCAGAATTCTTAGCCAAAGTATTGTCACCATAACCCATACCGTGAGACTCCACATTAGCCTCGTCGATAACATACAAACCATACTCGTCGCAGAGGTCATACCACTCGGGGGTATCGGGATAGTGGCAAGTACGAACGGCGTTGACGTTGAGTTCCTTCATAATGCGGATATCCTGAATCATACGCTCGCGGCTCATAACGAAGCCCTTCAACGGGTCAACCTCGTGGCGGTTAACACCCTTGATGAGGATAGGCTGACCATTCACCAACAACTGCGCATTCTTAATCTCCGATGTACGGAAACCAACACGCTGTGCATAGGCCTCTGTTGACTGCTTGCCGTCGCTTACGCTAACGATAACCTTATAGAGATTAGGCTCCTCGGCTGACCACTTGGCGGGATTCTCAACCTCGAACTTCAAAGCGGCCTCGCCCTTGGTGAGAGTTACGCTCTGCTCGGCAACAACCTTACCTGTGGCATCAACCAACTTTACATCGGCACTCTTTACACCAGCAGAAGTCTGCATCTTGATATCAAGCACACCATCCTTATAATCGTTTACAAGCGAAGGAGTAATCATCACATCCTGCATACGAGCCTTGGGACGTGCAATCAAATCCACGTCGCGTGAGATACCGCTCAAACGCCACAAGTCCTGGTCCTCGAGGTATGAGCCATCGCACCAACGGAAAATCTGCAATGCGATAAGGTTCTCCTGACCAGGAACCAAATATTTAGTCAAATCGAAGGCTGCACCGAGGTGGCTATCCTCTGAGTAACCAACGAACTTACCATTTACCCAAACATATACGTTAGATACGGCAGCACCGATATTAAGGAAGATATCGCGGCCCTTCCACTCTGCGGGAACATTCACCGTACGGCGATATGAGCCGACGTGATTCTGCTCGATGGGTACCATCGGCGGGTTGGGACGGAAGTTGCTACGCCACGCATAACCCACATTTACATATACGGGGTCACCATAACCGTTCAACTCCCACATTGCAGGTACCTCCATAGGAGCCCACGCTGCATCGTTGTAGCCCACTGCAAAGAAATCAGTAGGACGCTGGTCGGCATTCTCTACCCAATTAAATTTCCAAGTACCATTGAGTGACAAGCGATAAGAGTAGTCAGCATCGCAATACTTACCAGCAGCCTTCTCGGCATTGTCGAAGATTTTGAATGTCGAGTACATAGGAGCGCGATTAATCTCGTTCACTCCAGCATCGTGCCATTCGGTGAAAGTCTGGGCCTTCACGCCAATAGTGGCAGCAACAGCCAATGTTAATAAAAAGATTTTCTTCATTATAAATTAAGTTTTAGATATTATCTCTTCTTGAATGTAATCTTTGCCGCGATGGGATAGTGGTCCGACGGGCAACGATGCTGGTGCTCGCTGAAGTTAATCTCCTGCGGTGCAGCCTCACCCTTGCGAGTCTTTGCGCTCTTCTCGTTGGGAGTCCAATAACCATCTGTCAAAACAGCATAATTGTTTACTGTAACGTGCTCGGTAACAAAGATATGGTCGATACGGCTCTCTGTAAAGAGGTTTGAATCGAAACTGTTGAAAGTACCTGTTGTAGCAAACTTCTTCTCGGCAAGTTCGTAAGAGTCCTCCAAAACGCCTGTATTGATAATTGTACGGTAAGCCTCGTTGTGCTGGTCTACATTGAAGTCGCCTGTAACGAATGCGGGCTCCTTACCACACATCTCGGTGATTTTCTTTGCAATAAGTTTGGCACCCTCACGGCGAGCCTCAACTCCTACGTGGTCCATATGGAGGTTGAAGAACCAGAAACGCTTCTTCGTAACCTTATCCTGAAGATGTACATAAGAGCAGATACGAGGCAAAGCGGCATCCCAGCCCTTTACGCCAACCTTCTCGGGAGTCTCTGAAATCCAGAAAGTACCACCCTCGAGTTTCTTGAAACGCGCCTTCTTGTAGAAGATAGGAGAGTACTCACCCTCCTGCTTACCGTCGTCACGGCCTACGCCCTCATAGTCGTAGTCGGGCAGGCCTGCCAACATATCCTCCAACTGATTATGCTTAACCTCCTGCATACCAAATACGTCGAAACCAACCCACTCTACCTGGTCGCAGATAACGGGGCAACGACGTACCCAACCATTACCCTTCTTGGCATCGCCGTCATTGCTGTTACGAATGTTGTACGAACCGACAACAAGGTCTTGAGCAGACACGCTGAATACTGTCGCTACAGCCACCAACAACAAAAGATATTTTTTCATACTACTTATTGTTTTGTTAATTACATATTTGCCTTCTTATCAACCTCGTTGAGTGCATAAGCATAAGCACCGAGCGAGATAGCTGTGCTTGCACCGATGTGCGAAACCATAACACCGATACGCTTCATCGGGTCATAGGTTACAACCTTATCCGTTCCATATACCTTCAGGTCGCGTGATGCACCACGAGCAAACTGCTCGAACTCGGCCTCATTGTCCAAATCAAAGACCTTCATCTGCACACGGTCGAACTCGTCGCCACCGATAGAGTGCATCTTGCCACGCAACTCATTGAGCAATGCAGGCATAATATACTTCTTCGCTGCTGTGATACCGCCACCGATTACGATTACACCGTCGATAAGTGTAACGGCTGTAGCCATAGCGTCACCAGCAACCTCACCCATTGTAGCAAATGCCTTACGGGCAGCCTCCTGATTACCCTCGCGAGTACCCTCGGCAATATCAAAAATATCCTTAGGCTGAAGAGTCTCATCATTGATACCTGACTCCTCGGCATAAACACGCTTTACGGCTCTTACTGCCACACCATCCTCAACCATCACGTTGGGCATAAACTTATGACGCAAGCAGAAGGTCTCGATACAAGAGTTATCACCCGTATGCAACTCACCATTGCTTACGAAACCAAAGCCGAAGCCTGTACCGAATGTGTAACCGAGCAGAGTCTTGCAACGCTTTGCGCTACCCATCTGCTCCAAGCGGTCGTTGATTTCGGGAATGGCACCAGCCAAAGCCTCACCATAGGCATAGAGGTCAGCATCGTTGTTGATATATACGGGGATACCGAACTTCTCCTCCAAGAATGGGCCGAGAGCCACACCATCACGGAACGACGGGAAGTTGGGAAGATAGAAACCACCCACAATGCCGTTTGCATAGTCAGCAGGGCCAGGGAATGCGAAACTGATGGCAACAGGCTTGCAATCGAGTTTAGCAATCACCTGCTCAAAGCCATCAACAAGCGTAGCCAAGCAGACGTCGAGGTCTGTAGCATTTGCAGGCAAAGTGATAGGGTCTACAATGAATTTGTTAGCACGCATTGCGCCGAAAACGAAATTTGTTCCGCCAGCGTCGAGCGTTATGACAGTTCTTTGGTCATTACGATACATAGTTTTATCTGTTTTAAGTTATTATATGCGCAATTTTTCCCCAAAGTTAATGTTTTTATGTGACAAAACATCAGCATCGGGGAAATAATTTATCGGTATATGGCATTTATCCATACACTTTTTTATAACTCACTTTGAGAAGAGGTAATGATGATGAAAAATAGAGTTCGAAAGTCGCTTATATTTGCAACAGAGCAATAACCGAGATAATGAATCCGCCACAAAATCCGACCAGCACCTGCAACCCATTATTTCGACCTACATACAAGCGTGCCGAAGCCAGTAAACCTGCAAGAACTATCGACAGTAGCATAGCCCAAAAGAGTGATAACACTCCGACTACATTAAGCACAATCAAGATTGCCACAGCGGCTCCCATAGCCGTCATATGCAGACTCACACGCCACCAAGGCAACATCAACAGGCAAAACACCTCACACATCATAGCCGCGATAGCCATCTTACGGAAGAAAAGCAGCGAAGGGGCTTTGACAAGCGTTATAGCGCACAAGACATAGCAGCACGCTCCGACCATAAGTGGCAGAATCCTGCGACGGCGGCCTCGAAACCACTGCTTGAACTTATTATTTCCCAAACGGCGCACAGCAGCCGTAACAACAACGGGCAGAATAAGTGCATACAAACCAAACACCCAAAGCAGATAAAACTTCAGGCGCAAAGGCAACACTGCATAGGTCGTGGCACCAAACAACATTACGGTCACGATATACAGAGGCACCAGGTAAGGGTGTAGCAGATAGGTATATATTTTACAAAGGTTTCTCAGCATTACTTGCTATATCTTATTGATATTCTGTTAAATCTGTTTTCGCAGGCGCGCTACGGGGATATCCATCATCTCACGATACTTGGCAACGGTACGGCGTGCAATGCAGTAGCCCTTATCGTTCAGGATATTCATCAGCATCTCATCGGTCAAAGGATGGCGTTTATCCTCCTCGTCGATGCACTTCTGCAACAGATTCTTAATCTCATAACTCGAAACAATCTCGCCACTCTCGGTCTGCATAGCCTCCGAGAAGAGGGATTTCAATAATATAATACCAAAATGTGTTTGGACATATTTACTATTTACCACACGCGAGATAGTAGAGACATCCAACCCGGTACGGTCGGCAATATCCTTCAAAATCATCGGACGCAACTTGCTCTTGTCGCCATCCTTGAAATACTCCTGCTGAAACGACAAAATCTCCTGCATCGTACGCATAAGCGTGTCGTGACGCTGCTTGATGGCCGATATAAACCACTTGGCGGAATCTATCTTACCCTTGACAAATTGTATAGCCTCACGATTACTCTCCGACACAACACCATCAGCCGATACCATATTACGAATCATATCGACATAGCGGCGATTAATCTTCACATCGGGAATATTGTACGAATTGAGCGACAGGTCGAAATGACCATCGTGATAATCCAACCTAAAATCGGGAATGATATATGGCGTAGTATCAATCCCTCCCTCGGAATAGAGATTCCCCGGCTTGGGCGAGAGGTGCTTAATCTCGTCGATGGCATCACGGAAGGTATCTTCATCAACACCAAGACGAGACATAAGTTTCTCGTAATGCTTCTTTACGAACTCATCGAAATATGATGCGATAATCTTGTGAGCCAGACGTTTGGTCGGAGAATCCATCTTACGTTGCGCCATCTGCAACAAAAGGCACTCCTGCAACGAACGGGCTCCGATACCCGCTGGTTCCAACTGATGAATGATTGCCAACAGACGCTCCAACTCCTCGACAGAGACCTCAATACCCAGCGAGAATGCTATATCATCACCTACCGACTCCAAATCGCGGCGCAGATAGCCATCCTCGTCAATGCTACCGACCAGGAATTCGGCCACCAGCCTATCCTGCTCCGAGAGATTACGATAACCCAACTGCTCCATCAGGTACTCCTGCAGAGAGCGGCCCTCGCTGATATTTACGGGGCGTTGCTTATCGTCCTTCGAGAAGTTGTTTATATGACTCTTATAACTCGGTGTGTCATCATCGCGCAGATAATCATCTACGGAGATTGACTCCTCGCGCTCATCATCCTCCGACGGGCGGTCATCCTCCTCAAGGACTATATTCTCCTCAATTTCCTGCTTGACTCGTTGCTCAAGCATTATGGTAGGCAACTCCAGCAGTTTTATCATCTGAATCTGCTGCGGAGATAGCGTCTGTGTTTGTGTTTGAATCTGACGTTGTGAAATAGCCATTCTCTAAATTTTTAGCATTAAATATCCACTTCGACAGGTTCCTTCATCAAGTGGTTGCAAGCGACCTTAATAGCATCATTATCGGCGCGAAGCCCTGATGGCGCTCATAATCGCCTTTGCCCAATTATTGGCCAACTCCTCAGCACCCTCAACATTGGGATGCAGATAGAATGTACCAGCCTTACCGTCCTCGGCAAACATCAACTTTTTATATTCGTGCTTGAAGAGGTCGTAACTATCGCAATCACCCAGATAGATATCCGAGTTCTCATTGGCAAGTTCCACCAAAATCGTAATATAATCAGTCATACGGTTCAAGCCCGCCACCAGATAACGAGCACCGTTATAGGTGTTGGGGCTATACCATATGGGGCGTTGCAAAACAAATATAGCATCGGGGCACATCTCGCGCAAGCGGTTAATCATAACCAAAAGGTTCTTCTTGTAATCCGCGTTGCTCACGGGTGAGCCTGTCGGGCCTACCGATGCCGAATCGTTGGTACCAAGCATAATCGAGAATACAAACGGAGCATTGTTCGACGCCTTGCACTTCTCGACTGCATTTTCTACACGTTTGAAATCGCGGTTTCTCTCGGGCAGAAAATCGACAGTCGTAGCGCCTGAGCGACCGCAGTTATACATCTCGACATCGACATTCAGTTTCTTCTCGATTCGCTCTGCGGCAAACACAGGAGGAGCAGTCTTCTCTCGCTCCTTGTGCAGTGCACCGTGGGTAATACTATTACCGATAAACACCACGTTATATGTATCACTTTGAGGCTTCTTGGCCTCTACGCCGTTACTTGCCAAAGCAAGCAACATCAGCACCAACAACAATCGTTTCATTGCTATGTTTGTTTAAGTTTAGAACTCGGCATTGTTCGGAGTACGCGGGAACGGAATCACATCGCGGATGTTACCCATACCCGTTACAAACAAGAGCAAACGCTCGAAGCCCAATCCGAATCCAGAGTGAGGAGCAGAACCCCAACGACGAGTATCCAAATACCACCAGATATCGGCCTCGTTCATTCCGAGTTCCTTCACTCGTGCAGAAAGTTTGCCATAATCGGCCTCACGCTCCGAACCACCTATAATCTCGCCGATTTTTGGGAACAATACGTCCATAGCACGAACGGTCTTGCCATCCTCGTTCTGCTTCATATAGAATGCCTTAATCTCCTTGGGATAGTTAATCAAGATAACAGGACGCTTGAAATGCTCCTCAACGAGGTAGCGCTCGTGCTCTGACTGAAGGTCACAACCCCACTCGCAGGGGAACTCGAACTTGCGGCCAGAAGCCTTCAAGATGTTGATACCCTCGGTGTAGTCCAAACGTACGAAGTCGTTAGCCAAGACAAACTCCAGACGCTTGATAAGTTCCTTATCCCACATCTTGTTCATAAACTCCAAATCCTCGCGGCAGTTCTCCAACGCATAGCGGATGAGATACTTGAGGAAATCCTCAGCCAACTCCATATTGTCCTCCAACTCATAGAAGGCCATCTCGGGCTCAATCATCCAGAACTCGGCCAAGTGACGGGGAGTGTTAGAGTTCTCGGCACGGAATGTCGGGCCGAAAGTGTAAATGCGACCGAGTGACAATGCACCCAACTCACCCTCCAACTGACCTGACACGGTCAAATTACAAGGCTTACCGAAGAAGTCCTGTGAGTAATCTACCTTACCATCCTCTGTGCGGGGAGGATTAGCGATATCGAGAGTAGTCACATTGAACATAGCACCTGCACCCTCGCAGTCAGAACCTGTGATAAGCGGAGTGTGGAGATAATAGAAACCATTGTCGTTGAAATACTTATGGATAGCAAATGCCATAGCGTGACGAATACGCAACACCGCGCCGAAAGTATTTGTACGAGGGCGCAAATAAGCGATATCACGCAAGAACTCCAACGAGTGGCCCTTTTTCTGCAAAGGATATGTCTCGGGGTCGGCAGTACCGTAAATCTCGATGTCGGCAGCCTGCACCTCAACACCCTGTCCCGATGCGGGAGACTCAACCAACTTACCATCTACACGCAAGCAAGCACCTGTAGTCACCAACTTAAGTTTCTCCTCATCGAAAGAGGCCAAATCGACTACAATCTGTATATTTGCCACGCAAGAACCATCGTTCAATGCGATAAATGCAACATTCTTGTTACCGCGCTTTGTACGCACCCAACCTTTTACCGTGATGTCGCTACCTACGACACCCGATTTGAGAATCTCTGCAATTCTTTGACTCTTCATAGTTTTCTGTATTTATTTACTTTTTCTAATTTTTCAATTCCGATATTGCATTTCACCTATCCAAAACTCTCTATGATAGGTTTATCAATCCACAAAGATACGCAATAATTTGATATTTGTCAAAAAAAAAGTACCTTTGCATTTGGTACTTTGTACCATAAATCACGAATCGACCAAAATACAATTAATTTGTAGAGTTTATATGAGAAGATTTATCCTGTTGGGCGCAGCCCTTATAAGTATGATAAATGCCTTTGCACAAGGTCCGCGCGTCTATCGTTCGGAGTTCATCACCTACGACAAACGCGAGGATGCTACGGCCGACAAACGCAGCGAGACAGCACGATATACCGACTTCAAGCCACAACCCGTTTCGATAGCGGGAGGTGAGGCTCGCTATGTGCAGAAGATAACTATTGATGCTACGATGAACGACTACAACCTATTCTTCCACTTGGAGAATGTAGGTATGGCATATACGCTTTTCATCAACAACGAGGTCGTAGCAGAGGTCGATGACCCCATCACTCCAGCCGATTTTATGCTCTCGCCATATATGCGTCAGGGTGTGAACGAGGTGATGATTGGTGTTCGCCAGAGCCGCACTCCGCAGTTGCAGGAGAATATCATCCAGCCCGAGTTTGAGCAGTTCGAAAATAGTTACTTCTTTGCGCAACGCCGCTTGGCTGTTCGTGACTTCGAGATTGTACTTGAGCCCGACACCACTCGTCAATACGCCAAATTGAAGTTGGACGTAATCGTTGCCAACGACTTTAATTTCAAGGAGAAGATTCAGGTTGGATTCGACATCTACGACCCCAAGGGCAAACTCAAGGAGTATAGTGTAAACGAGTTGGAGATTGAGGGCCGTTCGATTGACACTCTACACTTTAACCCCGATGTTTATCATAGTTACAACTTCAAGTGGGGAGATGGACAGAAGCCCCTCTACGATGTGATGATTTACGTCAAGCGCAATGGTATGTTGTGGGAGTACATCCCCCTGAAGATAGGTTTCGGTAAGACGGTATATAAAGACAAGAAGTATTTCCGCTTCGACCAGGTGCTTCACATACAGAAGAAGGAGCATTTCAACGCCATAGGTGACCGTCACAAGACTTTCGTCGAGATTGAACAGTTGAAACTGCGTGGTTACAACACCCTCTGCCCCGACTATCCGCAGCCCAAGTGGTTCTACGATATGTGCGACAAGGCGGGTATGTTCGTTATCGAGCGCATCAACATCAACTCGCCCACGAACTATAACATCCGCACCATTGGAGGAACACCTGCCAACGACCCCGCACTCTACGAGGAGTATATGACTCGCGTTAAGGCGGCATATTACCGTTCACGTAACCACTCTTGCATTATTGCATATCGCTTGGGTGGCGAGAACTCGGGTAACGGATACAATATGTACAAGGTCTACGAGTGGATAAAGTCTGTCGAGAAGCGTCGCCCCGTATTCTATGACGGCGCCGAGGGCGAATGGAACACCGATTTGTAGAGGGATGAACATAGAACTTATAGTTGTCGGCAAGACCGACTCCCGCGAGGTGGAGGCTTTGGTCGAGATGTACGCCAAACGCGTAAATCATTATTGCAAATTCTCTATTACTACAATCGCCGACGTGCGTAACACCCGCAATATGGCCGCCTCACGCCAAAAGCAGTTGGAGGGAGAGGCTATAATGAAGTTAATCACAGAGGGAGATTACGTGGTGTTGATGGATGAGCGTGGCCAGCAATACACATCAATGGAGTATGCACAATGGTTGCAAAAGCGTATGCTGAGTGGCGTGAAACGACTTGCGCTGGTAATCGGAGGCCCCTACGGATTCTCGGAGGAGGTGTATGCCCGTGCCAACCAGAAGATTTCACTCTCAAAGATGACATTCTCGCACCAAATCGTACGTGCCATATTTGCCGAGCAACTCTACAGAGCCTTTACAATCCTTAACAACGAACCTTATCATCACGAATAGCGATGAAAATCCTAAAGACACATACCGCATTGCTCGTCTGGCGCATCGTGTTGCTATACATCATACTTATGGCTCTGCGTGCGCTATTCTATTTGTATAATAGTGCGCTTATCGGGCCATTGCCATCTGCCGAGATGGGTAGTATGTTGCGTGGAGCATTGCAGTTCGACACCGTATCGTTGCTCTACGCCAATGCCATATTTATCCTGCTGTCGTTGGTGCCGCTAAGGATTAGAGAGCGAGGCTGGTGGCAGAGTGTGATGTATTGGTACTACGTCATCGTAAACGGTATACTCGTCATCGGCTTCAATATTGCCGATGCCATATATTTCCGCTACACGCAAAAACGATTTTCGGCAGACGAGATATTCTTTGCAGACAACGATAATTCGTTGCAACTCTTCTTCAAGTTTGCTGCCGAAAATTGGCTTATCGTATTGATAGGTTTTGTACTGTGGGGAGTTTTGGCGTTGAGTTATGCCCGCAAGGCAAAGCCCCAATCTCCTCTGACAGGGTGGCGATACTATGCTGGCTCGACAGCCATTCTGCTTGTGTCCGTAGGATTGGCTATAGGTGGTATCCGAGGCGGCTTCACCAAGATGACTCGCCCGATTACTCTATCAAACGCTACGCTCTATACGGCTGACAATATGCGGGCGACGATGATTTTGAGCAATCCGTTCTGCATACTGCGCACCATAGGCTCAAGCGGCAAGATTCACTACGACAAATACTTCGACGAAGAGACCTTACGCTCGCTCTACACGCCCGACCACTACCCTGCCGAGGGTACATCTGAAACAGAACTTACAGGTCGCAACGTGGTGATGATTATATTGGAAAGTTTCTCAGCCGAGCATTCGGCTCTGCTTCGTCCCGACCTCTATGCTGACAAGGAGCAGAAGGGTTACACCCCGTTCCTCGACTCGTTGATGCGACAGAGTTACACCTTTTATAATATGTACTCCAACGGCAAGCGCTCGATTCAGGCTCTGCCAGCGGTGTGGAGTTCCATCCCTTCGTTCAAATCACCCTTCGTGCTTATGCCTCAGGCTATGGCCGAGACCGAGGCTCTGCCCCGCATCTTGCGCAACAAGGGCTACGAAACTATGTTCTTCTGCGGCTCCGACAACGGCTCGATGGGTTTTGGCGCATACGCACGTTCAGTCGGCATCGACAATCTCTACAGTCGCGAGGACTACGAAAAGGTGCACGGCAAAGAGGATTTCGACGGTTATTGGGGCATTTGGGACGAGGATTTCCTGAACTATATGGGCGAAGTTTTGAGCAAGCAGAAGCAACCATTCTTCTCGACAATGTTTACACTCTCGTCGCACCATCCGTTTGTAATTCCCGAGAAATACGAAGGCAAGTTCAGCGACGGTCTTACGGCCAACCACCGCTGTGTGCAGTATGTCGATGATGCCTTCCGCAAGTTCTTTGCCCGCTATGAAAACGAGGAGTGGTTCCGCAACACGATTTTCGTATTTGTAGCCGACCACGTCTCGAGCGAGAAGTTCTCGGAGGAGTTCCGTCGTTCGCCCTCCGACTATCAGATTTTCGGATTTATGTATGCCCCCGACAGCGCACTCTTTGGCGAGCATCATCAGGTGGTGTCGCAAATTGATATTATGCCCACGCTGTTGGGACTTATGGGGCACTCGGAGCCATACTTCGCCTTCGGACGTGACATATTTGGCGAGTACGGACGTACCCCGATGGCGGTAAATTACGACAACAACCTCTTCCAAGCCATCACGCAGGAGTACTTGATTCGCTTCGACGAGAAGAGCATAACGGCTATCTACGCATTGGATGATACGGCACACGAGAATAATCTCGTCGGCAAGGTCGATGTCGCCACCATCGAGCGCGAACTAAAGGCTATGATTCAAAGTTACTACTCACACATCGAACAGAAAGATTACCTTGTAGATAAAATAGAGAATCAGGAGGAGTAAAGCCTCGCTTTGACTCCACATATCCCTTTACAACAAAATCTCCCTCTTTAGTTAGAGGGAGATTTTGCATATAATGACCTTATCGTTTGCGGAATTTTGACTTAGTGGCGAACTCTCGGCGACCCTCGGTTTTTGCTCGCGGTTGCGAGGAGCGAGGAGCACTTTTCGGGGTGCGATGTGATGGTTTATCCTTAAAGAAATAGGCCTTTTGGCGACGCTTGTCGTCCTGCGAGCGAGCAACGTACACACTCTCGCCCGTATAGGGATTCTCGCCTGTATAGAACATCACCGAAGAAAGAGTCATCGGCGTGGGCGTAAGGTCCTGCACCTGCTCCAAGTCGAAATGCAGACGCCCCAACACCTTATCGGCCAAAGCCTGCATATCGCACTCACGACACGCGGGGTGCGACGATATAAAATAAGGTATAAGTTGATACGGAAGTCCATTATCGGAGCAAATCTTGCGGAAATCACGATTCAGTTGCTCGAACATCTCGAACGAGGGCTTGCGCATAACATCCAAAACGTGCTTCTCAGTATGCTCGGGGGCAACCTTCAATCGACCCGAGGTGTGGTGCTTGATGACAGTCTCCAAGTAGGCCGAGTTATCGAACAAGTCGTAACGTATTCCGCTACCGATGAAGGCCTTCTTGATACCCTTCACGCTGCGCACCTTCTCATACAGAGCGAGCAGACGCGAATGGTCGTTATCGAGATTAGGGCACATCTTGGGGTGCAGACACGATGGACGGCGACACTTACGGCAGGCATCCTTGTTACGGCCACCCATACCATACATATTGGCCGACGGAGCACCTATATCCGAGAGATAACCCTTGAAGTCGGGCATCTGCACAACACGCTCCACCTCGCGGAGAATAGATTTCTCGCTACGCGAATTGATAAACTTACCCTGATGCGCCGAGATGGTACAGAACGAGCATCCTCCGAAACAACCACGATGTATGTTTATCGAGTGCTTAATCATCTCCCACGCAGGGATATCGCCCTTACCTCGATAGCGGGGATGGGGTGCACGTTCATAGGGCAGGTCAAACGAGTGGTCCAACTCCTCGGTCGAGAGCGTAGCGTTAGGCGGTGTCACAACGACATATTTACCCCCAACAGCCTCAACCAAAGTCACATCCGACTCCATCATATTACTCAACGTCTCAACCTCAACGAAGTTGCGACCGAAAGCACGCTTATCACTTTGACACTCCTCATACGAGGCCAAATGGCGTGTGGTCGAGGGATTCAACTTCTCAATGCAACTCTTATCAGCAAGATAGGCAACCTGACGAATCTTACGCAACAGATTGGCGTTGTAGCCATTGTGCATAGCACGAGCAACCTGCTGTACTACCCTCTCGCCCATACCATATATTAATAAGTCGGCTCCACTCTCAACCAAAACCGAGGGTTTCAGGCTGTCGCTCCAATAGTCGTAATGCGTAAGGCGACGAAGCGAGGCCTCGATACCACCTATTACGACGGGAACGTGGGGATACAACTTCTTGAGGATACGGCTATAGACCGTCACTGCATAGTCGGGACGGAAACCCGCCTTGCCACCTGCTGTGTAGGCATCGTTGCTACGCAGACGCTTATTGGCCGTATAGTGATTGACCATAGAGTCCATAGAGCCACCCGACACGCCAAAGAATAGGCGAGGCACGCCCAACTTGGTGAAATCACGCAGGTCGTCGCGCCAATTAGGTTGTGGCACGATAGCAACACGATAACCCTCGGCCTCGAGCAGACGTCCCACCACAGCCGCACCAAATGACGGATGGTCGATATAGGCATCAGCCGTAAAGAGGATTACGTCGATGTAATCCCAACCCAAGGCTCGCACCTCCTTTATGGTAGTTGGCAAAAACATAGGTATTATTCGCTTCCTATACTATTTACACTCTTTTTTAAGATATCTTGCTTTCTACTGCCTACCTTGCGGCCGCTGGCCGCATTTACAATTCTGACCCACCCCCTAAATCCCCCGCCTCAGGCAGGGGACTTTGGTCGCTACGCTCCGTAGGGTGCAGGGCCAAAGGCTGTTTAAGTATCTGTTATTCCTATTGGGTAGCAATCCCTCTTTCGACACTAATTCCCACCCCAATTTTGAATCTCTCTTCGGTTACTCCTCCTCCAACTTGCGGGCGGCAACATAACCCTCCCACTTGGCGATTACCGACTTCAAATCCTCGGGCAACTCACTCTCGAAATATACCTCCTTGCCTGTCGTAGGATGAACGAATCCGAGCGAACGGGCGTGCAATGCCTGACGCGGCAGGAGCGAGAAGCAATTCTCGATAAACTGCTTATACTTCGAGAAGGTTGTACCCTTCAAGATGCGGTCGCCACCATAACGGCTGTCGTTGAACAAGGGGTGTCCCTGCCACGACATATGTACACGAATCTGGTGAGTACGGCCCGTCTCCAAACGACACTCCACCAACGTCACATAGCCAAAACGCTGCAACACCTTGTAGTGCGTAACGGCGTGCTTACCATCGCTGCCGTCGGCAAAGACATACATCTGCAATCTATCCTTCGGGCTTCGGCCGATGTTACCCGTGATGGTTCCCTCATCCTCCTCGAGATTACCCCACACGAGGGCCACATAGCGGCGATGAATTGTGTGGTCGAAGAACTGCTTGGCCAAACGTGTATGCGCTCTCTCGTTCTTAGCCACAACCAGCAGACCCGAAGTATCCTTATCAATACGATGCACCAATCCCGCACGCATATCACCCTCCTGGAAGAGTGGCAAATCGCGCAGATGATAGGTCAGGGCATTCACAAGCGTACCGCTATAATTGCCACAACCAGGATGGACAACCATACCTGCCTGCTTATTCACGATGATTATATCGTCATCCTCATAGACAATCTCCAGCGGAATATCCTCCGCAATTATCTCAATCTCTCGCTTCGGATAGGGCATAACGAGCGTAATGCGGTCCAGCGGCTTAACCTTATAACTCGACTTGGCCGCTACGCCGTTCACCAGGATGTTACCATTGTCGGCCGCCGTTTGAATGCGATTACGCGAACAGTGCTCCATACGGTCAACCAGATATTTATCCAGGCGCAGTAACTTCTGCCCCTTATCAACCGTGATGGCAAAGTGTTCGAACAACTCATCGGCACCATCCTCATCGACATCGTCATCGGAGAGAGACTCCTCGCTCGCCTGACGGGTAGCCATAGGCTCGTCTTGTACAACAGGATTTTGCTCTGCCTCCTGCTCCGATAAAATAAAATCTCTACCTGCTACCATACGACATTAGAAAAATTCATCCTCATCGGTCTCTGTTATAGTCTCATTGCTCTGGCTGCTCTCCTGCAATGCATCAAGCACCACATTACGACCAGCCGCCTCGGCCTGCTCCAACGAATCACGCAACTCCTGCTCAGCCTTCAAACGCTCCTCCTCCAACTCACGGGCCTGCTTATCCGAAGCCTTGCTGCTCTTATCGACAGCATCGTTATCGAGCGTAAGCCACAAATCGACCACTGCACCGAGCGTAGCCGTAGCGTTGTGACTGATTGACTGACGATATACTCTGGCATCCTTTTGATTGAGCAGGTTGATACCCTCATCGAAATTAATCTTGCCGACATTGAGTCCCTGCTCCCACAAACGGCTCTTAGCCGACTGCAGGCTCTGGCCGATGGCCTTCGGAACGATTGTCGTATTGTTATCGGGCTCTACACCAACCTTAAGCACTACGCCCGAGCCCATCTCGAGTTCGACATCACTCTTGTCGGTCATCTCCTTACCCTCGACAACCTGCGCCAACACATAGTTGGTAGCGATATCCTCCTCATATACCAACTCGGTGATACCCAAACCAGCCACCTCCAACATATTCTTTGCCTGACGCAGAGAACGGCCCGCAACATAGGGCACCTTGACCATCTTCTGACGGAACGAGTTAATCGTTACATAGACCTTACGGCCCGCCTTAACCTCGGCTCCACTCTTGGGGAGTTGGTCGAGCACGATACCGCCCTCATAAGCAGGCACGAACAACGAGTCGTTGATGATAATCTTGAAACCGCCCTTCTTGGCCTTGTACTCCACGTCGGAGAGTTTCAAACCCGTAAAATCGGGCACAGCACGATGTGTTCCGTGACGTGTAATAACGCTCATAGCGATACTCGACACGATGAGTATCACTGCTATAACCGCCACAATCAGCACAGCATTATAGGCTATGGGCGACTGCTTCAAACGGCTTAACACGTTTTGCACGCTATTGTTTTGTTTCTTTCGTCTTGGTCTGCGAGGTCTGTTTTCCATAATATAAATTTGTCTTTCTGTTTTATCCTATTTCGTTATAATGTGTATCGCGTTCAACGGCACGGAATCCTGCCCTTGCTACCATATCACGCATCTCATCGACACTCATCGAGGGGCGCTTATCATCGGCACCCGCCATCGAATATATCTTGGTCGAATCATCAATCGTTCCATCAATATCATCAGCACCAAAGGCCAAAGCCATCTCGGTGGTCTGCTTGCCATACATCACCCAATAGGCTTTGATATGAGGCACATTATCTAATATTAGACGGCTCATTGCCAATGTACGCAAATCCTCGACTACCGACACCTCACCTATCTCCGACATCGAATTGCCGAAGTTGCGATACTTTAGCGGAATGAAGGCATTGATACCTCCCGTCGCATCCTGCAAGTCACGCAGGCGCAACAGATGGTCCACACGGTGATGCAACTCCTCGATGTGACCATACAGCATCGTAGCATTACTCTTTATCCCCAATCCGTGAGCCGTACGATGTACATCAAACCACTCGGCTGTAGAGCCCTTGTCGGGGCATATCTGCTGGCGTACCATCTCATCGAAAATCTCGGCACCACCTCCAGGAATGGCCTCCATACCCGCATCGATGAGCAGACGCAAACCATCCTCGGTAGTAAGTCCCGCCTGACGAATCATATACGAGAGTTCGATAGCCGTAAAGGCCTTGACCGCTACCGTAGGCAGGATAGCCTTCACACGGCGAATCATATCGCAGTAGTAATATATATCGTGACGAGGATGAACTCCTCCTACGATATGCACCTCCGTGACGCCACTTCCCTCATATCGGTGCACCATCTGCTCGACCTCCTCCATCGACATATCCCACGCCTCGGGGCTGCCTGGCGTACGACGGAACGAACAGAACTTGCAGTTGAAGACACACAGATTGGTAGGCTCGAGATGAAAATTCTTGTTATAAAAAACCTTATCGCCACTGACGGCTCTCTTGCGCTCAACGGCCAACTCGCCCAATCGCCACAGAGGTGCCTCACGCCACAGAGTAAGTGCATCCTCGGCAGAGAGTCGCTCCCCAGCCGCAACAGAGGTTGTTATTTCTTCCCACTTTCGCATTATTTCGGTGCTTTTTGATAGAGATATATGGCTATAATCGCAAAAATTATGTTAGGCAACCAAACCGCCAAACCTACGGGCAGGCCACCACTCTTGGCAAACTCCTCGAACACTCGGTTACACATAATATACGAGAAGCAGAGCGTAATACCGATACCGATATGCAAACCTGTACCTCCACGCACCTTGCGTGATGAGAGCGACACTCCGATAAGTGTCAGGATAAATGTCGCCATAGGATATGCATAACGGCGATGCTGCTCAACCTCGATTATATTGATTGAATCGGCTCCCTTTGAGCGTTGCTGGCGAAGAAAGTCATTCAACTCGCCAATCTTCATCGTCGAGACAATATCATCTACCTTACCCAACTCTCGCACATCGAGATTGAGCACCGTATCCAGGTCACGACGCTGCTCAAAGGTCTCGTTGCCCTCCGAATCCATACGGCGCACGATATAACGCTCAGCGGTCCAACGGCCCTCAACAGGCTCTACCGTTACGTCCGAAGCCTCCAGCGATTCGGCTATGACTGTACCATCATAACGTTCCAAAACAAGATAAGCAGCACGATTAGAGCGACTATAACCCCTCACATATACAAACTGACCAGGCTCCAACTGACGATATATGTGACGGTCATACTGCACATTCTTGTTCTTACGGAAATATTGTTGCTGGAAATCGACCTGCGCCACTTGTGACTGAGGAATAACCCACAGATTAAGCGCAAGCGACAATACGGCAATGGCCAACGCTCCCAAGAAATAGGGCCACATCAAGCGACGGAAACTCATACCGCCAGACAACATTGCGATAATCTCGGTCTGGTAGGCCATCTTCGAAGTAAAGAAGATAACGGCGATAAAGGTAAATAGTCCGCTGAACTGATTGATAAAGAACGGAACGAAATTGATGTAGTAATCAAATATGATAGCCGACAAGGGGGCTTTGGTCTCGGTAAAGTCGTCCACACGCTCGGCATAGTCGAAGACCACCAAGATGACGGTAATCATCGCAATGGCGAAGATATATGTACCCAAGAACTTGGCCAGGATATAGCGGTCAAGAATCTTGAATCCGGGGAACGACAAATTTATTCGGTTTTTCATTTTACTCTTTTCTATCTTACTTCAGCGACGCATCTCGCTGCAAAAAACTCTTATCGTTTAATTCTTCTACAATCGGCGGCCCAACTTCTGCACCATCTCGGCTTTCCACGTTGACCAATCACCTGCCAAGATGTGACGGCGAGCCTCACCAACCAACCATAGATAGAAGGCAATATTATGCAACGATGCAATCTGCGCTGCCAACATCTCCTTGCACGTCACCAAGTGGTGAACGTAGGCTTTGGTGTAGAGTGTATCGACAAAACTTACCCCATTGGGGTCCAGCGGAGAGAAATCATCCTCCCACTTCTTGTTACGAAGATTGATTGTACCCTCGCTCGTAAAGATTTGGGCATTGCGGCCATTACGTGTCGGCATAACACAGTCGAACATATCGACACCTCTATCGATACCCTCCAAGATGTTGATAGGCGTACCCACACCCATCAGGTAACGGGGTTTATCGGTGGGCAATACGGCATTCACCACCTCAATCATAGCATACATAACCTCCGTCGGCTCACCTACAGCCAAACCTCCGATAGCATAACCGTCGGCATTGTACTGCTGAACATTCTCTGCCGCCTTGGCTCTCAACTCAGGGTAAGCACAGCCCTGCACGATGGGAAACAACGACTGATAATGGCCATATTTGGGTTGAGTTTGCTCGTAACGATTAAAACAACGCTCCAGCCAACGCTCGGTCAAAGCCAATGACTTGGCGGCATAATCGTAAGGCGCATCACCCGGGGGACACTCATCGAAGGCCATCATAATGTCGGCACCTATCGTACGCTCGGTATCGATGACACTTTCGGGGGTAAAGAGGTGCTTCGAGCCATCGATATGCGAACGGAAGTGGCAACCCTCCTCCTTGAGTTTACGACATCCCGACAACGAAAAGACCTGAAAACCGCCACTATCGGTCAGCATCGGGCCATCCCACGTCGAGAAACGGTGTACACCACCCGCCTTCTCGATGATATCCATACCTGGACGCAGATAGAGATGATAGGTATTTGCCAATATTATCTGTGCCTTGGCATCATCGCGCAAATCACGATGGAATATACCTTTCATTGCGGCTGCCGTACCTACGGGCATAAAAATGGGAGTTTGAATAGGGCCGTGGTCGGTTTGGATTAAACCAGCACGGGCCTTTGACTGCGAATCGGTATGTTGAAGCGTAAATTTCATAAAAATTTATAATTTTTATCCTGCGCATAAATCGGCAGGCACATAAATCGGACAAAGTTACAATTTTTCGGCGAAAAAACATTCTCAAATTGCGTAAAACTACTCCTGCGCAGACAATTTTAACCATTTTATTTACCCAACGAGAGCAAGGGCCTCTATAAAAATAAAATTTTTGAAATTTTGCTATGCGGTTTGCTACGAAAAGAGTATATTTGCATAATTATTTTACAACGATAATTTATGCAATTTTTCGACTATATAATTTCTAATTACGGCTGGCAGGGCATCGCCCTGGCTTCGTGCATTTTGGTGCTGTTTTTTGTGCAATTATACTACCAGATTGGAGTATATGGACGCATCAGCCGTTTCCGCAATTCACGACGCAAAAAGATACTCGAATCGGACCCTCCAATCTCTGTCGTAGTTCCATTATTTTCAGAGGATTACAGATATTTAGAAGAATCTCTGCCACTAATTATGGGACAGCAATACGGAGCCACATTTGAGGTGGTTTTGGTGTATGTTGGTGCCAACAGCGATTTCTATGAGGAACTTACTCGTATGCGACTGGTTTACCCCAATCTTTCAATCACAAAAATCGAGTACAATCCCCGCTTCCCTATTTCGGTAAAGATGGCTCTTAACGTAGGTATCAAGTCGGCGCACAACGAGCATATCATAATCTCTACAACAAGTGCACAACCCGCTACGGAGCAGTGGTTGGCGATGATGGGAAAGGCCTTTACGCGAGGTAATATCGTGCTGGGTTATACGGCTATAGAGCCTGCAACAGGATTAAAGAATTATTTGATGCGTATGTCGCGCCTGCAGATGTCGATGTATTGGATGGCGCAGTCGGTAAATCACAACACATATCGCGGCTCACGCCACAACTTCGGATTTACAAAGAGTATATATTTTGCCAATAAGGGATTCTCGCATTTGAGTATGAATATTGGCGAGGAGGACCTCTTCATCCAGAAGATTGCAAAGCGCAATAATGTAAGTACTGTATTAATTCCCAAAGCCACGATGCTCGAGCACCCCTGGGGCGGATGGCGTTGGTGGATTGCGGAGTTGCGTCACTATGGCGAGGCATACAAACTCTACCCTGTAGAGATTCGCAATACCGTAGAGTGGGATTTGGGTAGCCAGATTCTGTTCTTCCTGACGATTCTTACTGCGTTGATATTTATGCCATTGGAGTTTAAGTTGGCCGCTTTTATATTCCTGCTTACACGTTATATCGTTGCTATGTTACGTGTGCGCTCGATAGCAAAGCGCGTAGGCGAAGAGAAGGTGATGTTGCGTTATTGGATTTTCGACCTATTCAACCCCTGGCTTATGTTGTGCGTACGCACGGCAATGATTCGCAAAGATAGCACGGTATGGAGATAGCCGACTACATAGTATCCGATGACAAACATTTGGTAGAGTTGTCACTCGCTGGCGACCAGATAGCATTCGAATATCTGTTCAATCGCTACGGGGATGCTATACGTCGCTTGTTTCTACAACGCTACACATCGGCAGAGGATACTGAGGATTTGTTGCAGGAGACATTCATCAAAGTCTATATAAATCTACATCGCTACTCATCGGAATTTACATTCGGCCAGTGGGTTTACACCATAGCACGCAACACACACGTCGATTTCGAGCGTCGCCGCCAGGAGGACATTTCGATTGATGAAAAGTTTTCATCGCCTGCCGCCAGCACGCCTTCACCCGAAGAGAACTTAATCAACCAGCAACAACGCTCGCAGATTGAGCACTATATAGAGTGTCTGCCCGAACAGTACAGACAACTCTTCACGATGCGTTTTCTGGAAGACTACTCCTACGATGAGATTTCGGAGGCTTTGCGCTTGCCTATGGGCACAGTCAAGACTCAGATTCATAGAGCGAGAGAGAGGATGTGTGCGCTGATTAAAAAGGGCGGAATAAAATAACAAAACAGGTTGTCCAGCATAAAAGTTGAACAACCTGTTTTTCGTTATAATCGCTTCACTATAGACCTTACTCTGCAGTCTGGCGAGCCAACTCTACAGCCTTTGTCGTAGTGTAGTATTTAGACTTCATCTGTGAACGCTCCCACGCCGGTATCTCACCGCTAATCAAGTGGTTGAGATAGACCTCCATAACAGAACTGAATCGCTGCTCGTGACTCTTGGCTATTGCGGCTGGAATAATCACCTGCCACTCCTTGTCGCCCGAGGGTTTGATATCCAAACCAGGGTATTTGTCGGCGATTGATTTGAGCGACTCACGCAAAGTCTTCTCAAAAGCCGCAACGTCGTCACCCTTGCAGGCTACATACAACATAGGCTTGTAACCCTGCTCGGCACCCTGACGAATCATAACATCGGCCTTTGAGCCCTTGACAACAGAGTAGTGCGTGTCGCCTGTACCCTCGGTACCCACCTCGGCCATAAAGTTCCAGATTACACTCACCTTGCAGTTTACACCGTTCAACCTATAGTTAAGTTCGCCATTTGAATAGACATTAAGCGTATCGTTCACGATATCCTTCTTCAAGAAGTCGGGATACGACTCCTTGCCCGACACCAACTGATACTTATCCAAAGGAATCTTCGTAGCCCAACGCTTGGCGGATGAGAACTCAATATCCTTCTTATAATCAATCTCCTGCTCGGGCATCACGGTACACTGCACCAAATCTACAAGGTGGGTAGTCACATCAACAATACCCTCACCCTGCTGCTCCACGTCGAAGTACCACTCGGGGCGACGCAAGGGCTGACCAGATACATACTTGAAGAAGTGATGGACACTCTCCTTGGTGATAGCAGGCTCTTCGGGCGTACCCTTCTCCATCTGACCAAAGAGTTCGGGCATACCGACCAGAACACGCTGCAACTCGTTGTTGATTTCGCCACGCTCGGTCATAATATCATATACCATAACGCCCTTTGCAGCAGCCTCATCCAAAGTCTGCTCCAATATTGCAAAACGCTCAGCATCGATAGCCATAGGCTTGTCCGACAACACATTAATACCAGCATCAACGGCCGCCTTGACGTATGCAGTCTTCTTGCCGTTGTTACCAGCCAGAACGACCACATTGCCCTTTTTCTCCTGAATCATCTTTTCAAGGAAATCGTCGCCCGTATAGAGGTTTTCGTTCCACTGTGTAGGATTCTCCTCACGCTCGTTGTAGATATTTACGCGGTCGAGATGCATCTTCACATCATCACCCTCGGGAGCATAGACATAAACTTCGGGCGATACCTGGTCGTACATATACATCTGCACCAATGCAGCGTGAAAATGACCAGGGTCGAGAGTCATCAACGACACCTCGCCTTTGGAGCCATCGAAACCTTTTTTTGCTTCCGACTGCTCGGCACAACCAGCCATAAACAATCCTACGCACATAGCAATTACAAAGATTATTTTTCTCATATTTTCAATATTTTACGATTTTCCTTACAACATACAGCCGCCCGACAAGGACTCTGCACCCACAAAGATAATATCAAAAAAATATTTTTTGAAAAAAATGTGTGCTAAAACATTGAAATTTATGCATTTTAGCGTATCTTTGCAGTCGCTTTCGCGCGCGTATTATGCGGGCGCAGGTATAAAACATTTATTATTAACAATTTAACGAGCGATTGTATCGCAAAAATTTTCCAAGATGGAAGTATTGAACAATGTAGAGAATTTTGACTGGAACGCGTTTGAGAACGATTTGGACCTTTATGGTGGTCAGTCAAAGGAGCAGGTATCAGAGGCTTATGGCCAGACTTTGTCTAACATCGCTGTTGGCGAGGTAGTAGAGGGTACTGTTAGCGAAATCAACAAGCGCGAGGTTACAGTTAACATCGGCTACAAGAGCGAGGGTATGATTCAGGCAACCGAGTTCCGTTACAACCCCGAACTCACCGTTGGTGACAAGGTTGAGGTTTACGTTGAGTCTGTAGAGGACAAGGGCGGTGCTTTGGTACTCTCTCACAAGAAGGCACGTCAGTTGAAGAGTTGGGACCGTGTTAACGAGGCTCTTAACAATGACGAGATTATTAAGGGTTACGTTAAGTGCCGTACAAAGGGTGGTATGATTGTCGACGTATTCGGCATCGAGGCATTCTTGCCCGGTTCACAGATTGACGTTAAGCCTATCCGCGACTACGATATCTATGTTGACAAGACAATGGAGTTCAAGGTCGTTAAGATTAATCAGGAGTTCCGCAACGTAGTGGTATCTCACAAGGCTCTTATCGAGGCCGAGTTGGAGGCTCAGAAGCAGGTTATTATGTCTAAGTTGGAGAAGGGCCAGATTCTTGAGGGTACCGTTAAGAATATCACTAACTACGGTGTATTCATCGACTTGGGCGGTGTAGATGGTCTTATCCACATCACAGACCTCTCTTGGGGCCGTGTTAACCACCCCGAGGAGATTGTTGAGTTGGACCAGAAGTTGAACGTTGTTATCATCGACTTCGACGAGCAGAAGAAGCGTATCGCTTTGGGCTTGAAGCAGCTTACTGCACACCCCTGGGAGGCTTTGGATTCAGAGTTGAAGGTTGGTGACAAGGTTACTGGTAAGGTTGTTGTTATGGCTGACTACGGTGCATTCGTTGAGATTGCAACAGGCGTAGAGGGTCTTATCCACGTTTCAGAGATGTCTTGGAGCCAGCACTTGCGTTCTGCTCAGGAGTTCTTGAAGGTTGGTGACGACGTAGAGGCTGTTATCCTTACATTGGACCGCGAGGAGCGCAAGATGTCACTCGGTATCAAGCAGCTTACTCCCGACCCCTGGGAGGGTATCGACGCTAAGTACCCTGTAGGCACAAAGTGCACTGCTAAGGTTCGCAACTTCACTAACTTCGGCGTATTCGTTGAGATTGAGGAGGGCATCGATGGCCTTATCCACATCTCTGACTTGAGTTGGACTAAGAAGGTTAAGCACCCCAGCGAGTTCACTCAGATTGGCGCTGAGATTGAGGTTGTAGTTCTTGAGATTGACAAGGAGAACCGCCGCTTGAGCCTTGGCCACAAGCAGTTGGAGGAGAATCCTTGGAACGAGATTGAGAGCAAGTTTGCTGTTGACACAGTTCACACTGCTGCTATCAGCGAGCTCACAGACAAGGGTGCTGTTGTAGTTTTGGGTGAGAACATCACTGGCTTCGTTCCTGCTAAGCAGTTGGTTAAGGAGGACGGTACAACTTTGAAGGCTGGCGAGACTGCTGAGTTCAAGGTAATCGAGTTCTCAAAGGCTACAAAGCGTATCACTTTGTCACACTCTCGTATCTACGAGGAGGCAAAGCGTGCTGAGATTGCTGCTGAGAAGGCTGAGAAGAAGGCTGCTGCTGATGCAACTAAGTCATCTGTAAAGAAGATTAACGCTTCTATCGAGAAGACTACTTTGGGTGACATCGCAGGCTTGGCAGAGTTGAAGGCTGCAATGGAGAAGAACAAGTAATAGAAGTTCATTCCCTATAACGAGAAGTCCCGAATCGCAATGATTCGGGACTTTCTATTTATCGTCAAATTCAAGACACACTTTATATATAATATATGTATGTCTTACTCAAATATCTCGACAATAGGACGACCTCGCCATACAGCAGGAGTCTTTGCGCCGAAGATGTAAGCAATGGTAGGTGCTGTGTCGTAACGTACAACAGAGGCCTCAATCTGATGTCCCTTCTTTACGCCAGGACCAAAGAATACCAACGGTGCCTCCATCTCGGACATTGAGGTGCTACCGTGGCCTGTACCAATACCGCCGTGGTCCGATACAATCATAAATATAGTATTATCATACATTCCTGCCTCCTTGGTGGCCTCTACAATCTTGGCGATATAGGCATCAACCTCGGGCAAACGATTCATATAAGGCTCCGAGCCCCAGCCGTGTCTGTGACCTTCGGCATCGGGAGAGTCATATATACACATCGAAAACTCGGGCTTATGCTCCTTAAGATATGATATGAAGGCATTGGTAATGTCGGCACTACGGCTCTCGCCCATCGGAATATGCTTATAGAAAGTTGCCGCCTTATTGTCAATCAAATCGCCCTGTACATCCCACTCATACATAGCACAGATGTTCATCTCGGGATTATGCTCACGCAACACGGTGAGGATTGTCGGGAAGATACCATTCTTACCCAACTCGATAGAAGGGAAGTCGGGAGTACGGCTACCCCAGGTATTGTAACCGTGCATCTCGGGACCTACACCCATATACATCGATGCCCAATTACACGCACTCGACGAGGGGAGAATACTACGAGCCTGCAAAGTCCACGCACCCTCGGCCATCATCTGCTTAACGGTAGGCATATCGGCCGCCTCAACCGTATTACCAGCAAGACCGTCAAGACCAATCATCACAACGTGTTTTACGCCGCTAACCCCACCATTTTCGTTCGTACACGACAGCATTGTCACCGCCATAGCGACTGCCGTCAAAATCATAAATACTCTTTTCATACCA
Organism: Alistipes sp.; assembly: GCA_017546725.1. Taxonomy (GTDB): domain Bacteria; phylum Bacteroidota; class Bacteroidia; order Bacteroidales; family Rikenellaceae; genus Alistipes. The sequence continues at coordinate 31,115 of JAFYRX010000016.1, forward strand.
TACATATATTTATAAATCATTATATTTCTTTCTACAAAATTAATGTTTCTACAAAAAGATTCAAATAAAAAATCGATATTATTTGCTTTATAATTACTACTTTTGCAGCATTGAAACAACATAAATAACATAATACTAATTAAAATGAAGAGATTTTTCTTACTTTTGGTCGCTATGCTTATCGGCTCTATCGCCATCAGCGTAGCAGCACCCGCAAACAAATCTTACAAGGTTACATCACCCGATGGCAGAATTACGGTTGATGTAAAGTTGAACCACAAGATTTCTTACTCGGTTTATTCTAACAACAACTTGATGTTGAAGGATTGCGACTTGTCGTTGCAACTCGCTGACGGAGAGGTTGGTTTCAACCCCAAAGTTAAGAAGGCTAAGACATCGGTTATTGACGAGACTGTAAAGCGCGAGATTCCGATGAAGAATGCCGAGGTTCGCAACCACTGCAACGTATTGTCGCTTACAATGGCAGACAACTACACTGTCGAGTTCCGCGTATATGACTGCGGTTTTGCTTACCGTTTCATCCTCGACAAGGGTGGCGAGATTGAGGTTGTGAACGAGGAGGTAGGTCTTAACTTCCCCGAGAACTACAAGGCTCACATCTCAAAGACTGGCAGTTTCAAGACATCTTACGAGGTACCCTACTCTCACACAACAACACAAGAGTACGGCTACCGTGATGAGATGATTTATTTGCCCGTATTGTTGGAGGCTCCCACAGGTGAGAAAATCCTTATCTCAGAGGCTAACCTCAAAGATTATCCCGCAATGTTCTTCCGCAGCACAGGCAACAATGGTTTGACATCGCTCTTCCCCAAATATCCGTTGGAGGTAGAGGATGATGGCGACCGCAGCCAGAAAATCTTGAAGGAGGCTAACTACATCGCCAAGACTTCAGGCTCACGCGACCTCCCCTGGCGTATGTTTGTTATCTCAAAGCAGGATAAGGACCTTTTGGAGCAGGAGATGGTTTACAACCTCTCTGACCCCAACGAGATTGGCGATACAAGCTGGGTTCGCACAGGTAAGGTTGCTTGGGATTGGTGGAACCACTGGCAGGTATGGGGTGTTGACTTCCGCGCGGGAATCAACTTCGAGACCTACAAGTATTACATTGATTTCGCATCGAAGTATGGCATCGAGTATATCATTATGGACGAGGGCTGGGCTCGCAACACTCGTGACCCGTTCAACAGCAACCCCGACATCAACTTGCCTGAGTTGATTAAGTACGGTAAGAGCAAAAACGTTGACATCGTTTTGTGGCTTACTTGGCTCACAACAGAGAAGAACTTCTCACTCTTTGAGAAGTTTGCAGAGTGGGGAATTGCAGGTGTGAAGATTGACTTTATGGACCGTAGCGACCAGTGGATGGTTAACTTCTACGAGCGTGTAGCAAAAGAGGCTGCAAAGCACAAATTGTTCGTAGACTTCCACGGCTCATTCAAGCCTGCAGGTTTGGAGCGCCGCTACCCCAACATCATCTCTTATGAGGGTATTCGCGGCTTGGAGCAGGGTGGTAACTGCAGACCCGAGAACACTATCTTCATTCCATTCATCCGTAATGCCGTAGGTCCGGCTGACTTTACACCAGGCTCAATGTTCTCGGCACAGCCACAGGACAACCGATCTTCATTCTCTAACGCTATGGGTTCAGGTACTCGTGCCTACCAGATGGCTCTTTATGTAGTATTGGAGAGCGGTATCCAGATGTTGGCCGATACTCCGACACGTTACCTACAGGAGGCAGAGTGTACAGAGTACATCGCATCTGTTCCTGTAATCTGGGACGAGACAAAGGTTTTGGATGCCAAGGTAGGTGAGTACGTAGTCACTGCACGTCGCAAGGGTGACAAGTGGTTTATCGGTGCAATCACCAACAACGATGGCCGTACACTTGAGGTTAACCTCGACTTCTTGAAGGATGGCGAGCACTCATTCACATCGTTCGAGGATGGCATCAACGCCGACCGTCAGGCTATGGACTACAAGAAGCGCACATCGAAGGTTAATAAGGATACAAAACTTACAATCAAGATGGTACGCAACGGTGGTTTCTGCGGTGTAATCGAGTAACACTACATAGCAATATACAAAATAGGCTGTCCAACATCGGTTGCGACAGCCTATTTTATTATGTTTCGTGCTCGACTCTTACGGCCGTTACATACCCTGCGACCTGTAACGCGAAGGCGAAATACCTACTCGCTGCTTAAAGTATTTTCCGAAGAAGGATTGCGACACGAAATTCAATCGCTCGGATATCTCTTGTATGCTCAAACCCTGAAGCATCAACAACTCTTTAGCCTTACGGATAACAGCCTCATCAATTACAGTCGAAGCATTGCGGCCCAAAGTATTCTTGCATATAAGAGACAGATACTTTGGCGAAATGCCCAGAGAATTGGCATAATACTCGACACTTCGCTCGCTCTCGCACTTCTCGCTCAACAGCGACACAAACTGCTGCATCACGTTATCCGAACGCATAACACGTTTATGAGGTATTCCCAACTCAGCCTTGTCGTTTATCATAGACATAAACATATAGAATACCGACGTAAAGAGCGACATAATCATCTTATCGGCATAGGGATAATGGTCCGACACACTTACCATATCCGACAGCGTGCCTGCTAGACGATGCAGATGCTCGATATCATCATCACCTACCGTTATGCAAGGGCTCTGATTACACATCAAACGCAATTTCATTGAATCGGCCACATCAAGAGCCGACTTATTGATAAAGGGATGCGAAAACGATATAAGATAACCCATACAGGCCTTGCTGCACTTCATCGACGTAATAACAGAATCCTCATTTACGATTAATATAGAGTTATTACGCACTTCACACGCAATGCCATTTACAACTGTCTTGACGGAACCGCTGCACACAACAGCAATACAGATGCCGTCGATTGCACAATTATGCGTCCCCTCTTCGGGAGTTTGAAAACGCACCAACGACAACATTCCGAAATCTTCAGACTTAAAATGGGCTTCAGTAAAATACTTGCTGATTCGCTGAACCGAAATTCTGCGGTCTCTTCCACACTCTTCTCTCATCTTTCTCACAATTTTATTAATTCTCGCTCTCCAAAAAATCTAACTCTCTTCTCTCTCACTCAGTCTCACCCGTCGTATTACGACGTTTTGGGGCATACTACCCGCAGTGCCCCCGAAAGGCAGGTAACCTTTAACGGGAACCTCACGCCACTTTGGCCATCTATGTCGGTAGCCTCGCTCGAAGGCGTGACAAACATAATATTACCCGACTGTATGTACTTTACAGCATTGGTCCTGACACCAAATACATACAACAACATATCGATTGCCGAAAAACCTATCAAATGGCGTTTACGCAAGAACAAACAATCAAAAACACCATCCTTAAGGCTCGACTTACGCATCAATGGCACTCGGCCCGCAGTCTCGCCATTAAGCACCAAACCCATCAACGTCGGAAAATAAAAGGTCTCCTTGTCGGTGGTGATGGTCAACGGTATGCCGTGCATCGTACGCAACTCCTTCAGGCCCTCCATTAGATAGGCAAAACGGCCCACTTTTTTCTTAAGGTGTTGTGGCGTATGTTGCGATGTTGTGGTGAAAATTCCGAAACTGAATATATTGATAAAGTACTTTTTATTTCCCTCCTGGTCAATCTGCTCAACAAGGCCGCAGTCGATATTATCAATCTCACCATCAATAATTTGGCGTGATGCTCTAATCACATCGGCCGACATACCCAACGCACCCGCAAAATCATTGGCCGTACCTGTAGGAATCACCGCCAACGGGATATCGAGGCCTCGGTGCATCATTGCATTTACTACATAATTAATCGTACCATCGCCGCCCGCAATAATGACGAAATCGCACATTCCGACACTATCAAACGGGTTTTTATCAAACGACAATAACTGCGGACGCAACTCGCAATCAACATCGGAGAACATCTTGACGATACGCTCTACCTTGCCTGCGATTTTGCCTCGGCCAGCCTTTTCATTATATAGTAAAATTGCTCGTTTCATAACACTAAATCATACACATTACAGCGCGTAACACAATAATCTACAACGCATTAAAACCCTTGCTATGGCTCAATGCCGATTCGAGTTGCGACGAATAATATATCTCATACTCATCACCCTCGCCCGCCGTAATAAAATAGACATAAACGCCTCGTTCGGCCATTCGGCGAGCCAACACAATAGCCCGTTCCTTGCCTAAAGCCATAAACATCGTACCATAGGCATCAGCCTCGGCACAAGTCGGTGCTACAACCGTTGCTGACAACAAATCGCTGATGACACTTTGCCCCGTACGCGGGTCTATCGTGTGAGCCACCTTCTTACCATCATCGTTGACATAATAACGGCGATAGTTGCCAGATGTAGCCATCGAGTAGTTGCTCAACGAGATGACCTGCTGTATGTAGTCGCCATTGCTCTGATTACCCTCAAACGGAGTCTCTACGCCTACACGCCAGGCCAAACCTTTCTTGTTGACACCCTTGCAACGCACCTCTCCGCCTATATCGACAATGTAGTTCTCTATGCCCATCTTCTCCAATTCCTGTGCCGCTAAATCGACAGTATAACCTTTGGCTATAGAGTTAAAATCCAACTGCACTCGCTCATCGGCCTTGATGAGTCGGCCATCCTCCACACGAATCTTCTCCATACCGACAAACTCCAGCAAAGAATCGACATTTACTTTATGTTCACGATTCTCGCGAGCAAAGCCATAGGCTGAAGTCAACGGCTTGATTGTCACATCATAAACACCATCACTCTCGATATTGACTCTACGTGCCAACTCGATATTGTAGGCGATATGCGAATCGAGACTATCGGTCTCACCGCGATTGATTCGGCTCAGCAATGAGTTTTCATCGAAGATGGACATTGAACGCTTGGCAACACTATCCAAACTCATCATCCTCGAATAGATTTCCGAAGTCTCGACATCGGTCTCGGCCACTATATGCAGAATGGTCCCTAACATCTGCCCGTCGACGGTAACATATTCGCTCCTGGATGCAGTACCACAACTCACAATGCAACACATTATGAGAAATAGACTTACCCCTCGGAAAAACAGATTAACAGTACGATGCAACATAACCTTTCTGCCTTAAGAAATATGCACGAATTTTTCGGGCCGTAGCCCCCTAATTGCGTGCAATTATATGCAAATTTAGCAAAATTTTACATATTACACTTAAAATCGGCAAAATAGCGACAAAAAATAACGTTTTTAAGGCTAAAATATTTGTCTCTTAACTAAATTCGGAGTAATTTTGCGCCACGCTCTGGCGTTATTCACGGTAAGGGGAATGCGTCGTAGAGTGGAACCAGGGTTGCGACCTTTTTGTCAAAGGGAAGGCACAGCCCATAAAATCTTAATTTTTTATGGCTTATTTAACAGCAGAGAAAAAGCAAGAGCTTTTTGGTAAGTACGGCAAGTCTAACACTGACACAGGTTCTCCCGAGAGCCAGATTGCATTGTTTTCGTACCGTATCAGCCACCTTACAGAGCACCTCAAGAGCAACAAGCACGACTTCGGTACCCAGCGTTCACTTTTGCGCTTGGTAGGTAAGCGTCGTAAGTTGCTTATG
>JAFYRX010000017.1 GCA_017546725.1 Alistipes sp.
CAAAATTCAAAATTGTTGATTTTGAGCGAAAAAAGATGGTCGGAGAGTTAAAAACTGCTCCGACCACTATTATTGGTTGTGATATATTCTTTATCGCAATGCTACATCAGCCTCGCCGATGAGTTTGCCGTCGGTGTAAATCTCTACGTGGTAAGTACCTGCAGTGAAGCCGCTACCGTCAACGAAGATGTGTACAGGCAGGTCATCACCCTTGTACTCAACCTCACGCACGTTAGAGAATACCTTCTGCTCGCCCTCGAACTCGAATGTTGCAGCATCGGGACGTGAGAGAACGTAACCCTCGGGCGACTTAACGCAAACGTAAACTGCCTTTGCTCCTGGCTCTGCCAACTCGTTACCAGCCAAATAGCACTCAATACGCAGACGCGCTGCACCCTTCACACGAGTAACCTCCTTACTCTTGGCGTTAAGCGGTGTGATACCGATAGCACGAGCACGGATAACAGAACCTACACGTACCTTGTTGTTGAGTTCCTCGGCACGCTCCTCGGCCATCTCGGCACGCAGTTTGGCTGATGAAATCTCCTTACGGTATGTAATATTCTCTTTGGTAAGTTTCTGGTTAATATTATTCAAAGAGTCAATCTGACGCAAGTAACCCTGCATAACGGTCTTAAGCGTACCTACCTCCTTCTCGTATGCACGAATCTTGGCGTAGTTCAAACGACGCTCGTTCTTGAGTTGCTCCATAATCTTGTTTGCCTCCTCGAGGTTAGCAGTGATAGAGTCGTTCTGGATTTGAAGGTCGTCAAACGAAACAATCAAACTATCCAAATCGCCCTGAATCTTTGTCTTATCCTCCTCCAAAAGTGCATACTCGGCCTGTTGCTGGCGGTGCATATTGAAGTAAACAACTGACAGCGCAACCAAGATTACTGCCAGGATGATGATTACAATACGGTAACCGCGTACGGCCTTATTATCGACCTGCTCTTCATAGCCATACTCGTCGTCGTAACGAGTATCGTCATAATCATTATATTCTTCTCTCATAACAAGTGAGGGTTTTATTAATTTGCGTTACTAAAAAATGTTATTGTCGTAGCGAGTTTTTATTTCGCACTGCAAATATAAGTTATTTTTTTATAAAACAATCCATTGGATAGCGTAAACCTTCATAACTTGACAAATAAGCGCATACGCTGCCGACCTTAATCGGAGTTTCGATGTATAGTGGAATTTTGTTCCTGTCGTCCGAAATCCAAACCATAAACTCCGTGCCGTCGGTAAATGCAAAGCCGTCCGAGGTGGCTATCTTGCAACGGAATTTTATGGTGTTGAACTTGCCTAAGCCTCTGACTTTCTTGACTTCACGTCCGTCGTATCGAAAACTGAGGTAACGGACTGTATCCTCCAGCACCATCTCCAGGTCGCGGGCAAAACCCTCTTTGATGATTGAGTCGGGAACGGTGCGCAGATTGTAGTATAGCGATACGGCATCCATTCCGTTGGGCGAAATCTTCATTGTCTTCTTTTTCTCGGGGCGGTTGCGGCTCGACCAGCGGGTGTGTACCTTCTGATTCTTCCAATCGAACAGAAACGTGCTCTTGAATGTGTAGTCGCCTTCGTGCAGGTCGGCCTCAAAGCGTTTCGTACGCAGTGTTTCGGGGTCCACCCATACCTTATAAGTATCATTGACGGGCAGAATCCAACTGAAAGCCTTGGCCGTCTCGCCGTGTCCATAGACCTGATATGCAGGTTCGCCGTCAAGTGTGGTCTCTGTGGTGCGCATCGTAACCTTTGCTACCTCGGTGTTGGGGAAGAGTTTTGCACGGTAACTCATACGATAGTTCAGAGTCTCTCCGGGAACGTATAATTGTGCGTTGGCCGAAATTGCTGCAAAAGCAAAGGCTATGATTGTAAGTAGAAATCGTCTCATTGTATCTTTCGTTTTCGGTTTTATGCTTGACCTAAACTTAAAACGTAAATTCCTTTTAGTTTATTATCTCGCTGATGTTTGTGCTGAATTGCGTAAAGGGGTTTGAGGTTATGAAATCATCGAAAAATCGAACTTCTGACCTCCTGCGTGGCGGGCACGTAAAAGGCGCAGGGCGTAGTTTTCGGGTTTCTCCAATTTTGCATCCTGCTCCAAAATTGTGATGACGGCCTCACGCGCACTTTGTAGGAGTGTAGAGTCCAATGTCGGGTTGGCAATCTTCAAATCGAATGCCATACCACTCTGCTGTGTGCCGTTTATATCGCCTGCACCGCGCAGTTTCATATCCAACTCTGCCAAACGGAAACCGTCTGTGGTCTGGCACATCGCCTGCAGGCGCTGACGTGCTTCGCGCGAAAGTTTCTCGCCCGACATCAATATGCAGAATGACTCTCCACCTCCTCGACCTACACGTCCACGCAACTGGTGCAGTTGTGAAAGGCCGAAACGCTCGGCAGACTCGATTACCATAACCGTCGCGTTAGGCACATCGACACCCACCTCGATAACCGACGTGGCTACCAATATATCGGCTTCGTGCTCCTTGAATTGTCGCATCGACTCCTCCTTGTCCTGCGGCTTCATCTTGCCGTGACATACCGATACACGATAGTCGGGCAACGGGAAGTCGCGTGTGATTGACTCGAAGCCATCCTCCAAATCCTTGTAGTCCATCGTCTCCGACTCCTTGATTAGCGGATATACCACATAGACCTGTCGCCCGAGAGCAATCTGCTGGCGCAGGAATCCCCATAATTTTAATCGTGCAGCATCGGTGTAGTGATATGTGCGAATGGGCTGACGGCCCGGGGGCAATTCATCGATGACCGACACCTCCAAATCACCGTACAAGGTCATAGCCAACGTACGGGGGATGGGTGTGGCCGTCATTACGAGTATGTGGGGGGGCTGCTGGTTCTTGGTCCATAGCCTTGCACGTTGCTCGACACCAAAGCGGTGCTGCTCATCTATTACGACAAAACCAAGATTTGCAAATTGTACGCTATCCTCAATCAATGCGTGTGTTCCGATTAGAATATCCACCTCGCCCGAGGCAATGCCCTCCAAAGCCTTGCGGCGCTCGGCAGCCTTTGATGCTCCTGTAAGTATCGCTACTCGCAGATTCATACCTTCGGTCTGGCGACTTATGGTGGCAAAGTGCTGACGAGCAAGAATCTCTGTCGGAGCCATCATGCAAGCCTGAAAGCCGTTATCTACAGCCAACAGCATCGACATTAGTGCGACCATAGTCTTACCACTGCCCACATCGCCCTGCAACAGACGGTTCATCTGGAAACCCGAAACGGTATCCTGACGAATCTCCTTTATTACTCGTTTCTGTGCAGACGTAAGGGCGAACGGAAGTCGTTCATTAAAGAATGAGTTAAACAAATCGCCCACCTTCGTAAAGATAAATCCGTCGTGGCGAGTCATTCGCTCCGTACGGCGTGACTGTATGGCGAGTTGAACGCCCAGAAACTCATCAAATTTCAGTCGGCGTTCTGCGGCGTGCAACTTTTCGGGGGATTGCGGAAAGTGTATGTTGTAGACGGCTTCGCGCAGTGGCATAAGGTCGTAGGCTGTGCGAAGCCATTGAGGCATATACTCTGCTATATACTCCTCCGCCGCACTCCACGCATTGCATATAATCTTATAGAAACCCTTTGCACCAAGTGCCGAGCCAATCTTCTCGGTAGAGGGGTATATGCCCTGCATACCGCTATGGAATTTGCTGTTTGCAGCCTTCTCTACGAGGTCCAATTCGGGGTGGGCCATACGCAACTCTCCGCGATAGAAGGCTGGTCGTCCGAAAATAATGTATTCGCGCCCAACTTCCACACTCTTCTCAATCCACTTTATGCCCTGAAACCAAGTGAGTTCGGCCGAGCCTGATGCATCTGACACATAAGCCGTAAAGCGTTGCTTGCGGCCCGTACCTGCGTAAGCGACACCCGTCACACGAGCACGAATCTGTACGAGCGATGATGTCATCTGTTCGTTCACGTCGGCTATGCGGTAAATCTTTGTACGGTCAATATATCGGAAGGGATAGTGGCGCAGAAGGTCACCAATGGTAATGATGCCCAACTCCTTTTCGAGGAGTTTTGCGCGAGCCTCACCGACTCCTGCAATATACTTTACACTATTATTGAGCACATTTCCCATAATACAAAGATAAAAATAAAACGGCACAAACCAAAATTGGCGTGCCGTTTTACTAACTATCTATGTAATTTATTATTTCAGGTCGATAGAGTTAAGCATATCGATGCGGCCATCGTTAATCTGCTTTACGATAAGTTCACCGAAAAGTGTGTTCTGCCAAGCGAACCACTTGCGAGTAAAGTTTGAAGCATCCTCTACGTTGAATGACTCGTGCATAAAGCCTGTACCTGCGTCGGTCTTCATCAAAAGCTCGATACACCACTTAATCTCCTCCTCGTTGTCGCTTGTAAAGGCCTTCATCATAATACTCATAGGCCAAGCCATATCGTAGCCAATGTGGGGGCCACCGATACCCTCACCAGCCTTACCACGGAAGAAGTAGGGGTTATCCTCGCTCCATACATAGCGACGAGTGTTCTGGTAAATCTGCTCGTCGATAACCTCGGGGTTGAGGTACTTCATAGCCAAGAGGCTGGGAACGTTAGCGTCATCCATCATATACTGGTTGCCGAAACCATCAACCTCGAATGCGTAAATCTCGCCATACTTGGGGTGGTTGTATGTAGCATACTCCTTAAGAGCCTCCTCTACCTCAGCGGCCAAATCCAAGCACTCCTTAGCCAAAGCGTCGTTCTTGTTAACCTTAGTCAACACGTCAGCAGCCTTGCGCAAAACTGATACAGCGAAGAAGTTTGAGGGGATAAGGAACTGCAATACAGTAGCATCGTCAGAGGGACGGAAACTTGAAACAATCAAACCTACGGGATTTACGGGAGCTCCCAAACCGTCGTTTGAAAGAGTATCGAACTGACGGTCAGTCTTACGACGGAACTTGTAAGGACCTACGCCATCCTTGCGCTGCTGCTCCTTGAAAGTCTTGAGTACGTTGGTGATAGCCTGCAACCACTCGTCACCGAAGATAGAAGCGTCGCCTGTTACCAACCAATAGTAGTAAGCCAAGCGGATGGGGTAGCACAATGAGTCAATCTCATACTTACGCTCGTGCAAATCCAACTTCATATCGGTGTAGTCTGACTGCCAGCGACCACCTGTGGGGCCATCGTTGAATGCGTTTGCATAGGGGTCGATGTTGATAGAGAGGAACTGGCGGTTGATAACACCAGCCAACATAGCCTTCAACTTCTCATCCTGATTAGCAAACTGAACATAAGGCCATACCTGTGCACCTGAGTCACGCAACCACATAGCGTGGATGTCACCTGTGTAAACAAATGTATCATCCTTGCCATCCTTCTCACGATAGTGAACTGTTGTGTCCAAAGTGTTGGGGAAACAGTTTGAGAACATCCAAGCCAAACGCTCGTTGGTAAGCATTGAGCATACCTTCTTAATCTCGGCCTCGATAGCCTCTGATGTAAACAAACGCTCCTCAACAGCGGGACGCTGGCAAACGAACTTGCCATCCTGCATAGGTGCCTCGGCGGGCTGCAATGCCGAATAGTCTGTCAAAGTCTCCTCAGCACAAGTCTGTGTCGAAGATGCGTTGTCGCACGCTGCAACAAAAGCAACAATGGCAATCGCCATCAAAAGTTTAATAATATTTTTCATAGTCAAATATTGGTGTTAGTTAACATATTCTGCGACAAAGGTACACCTTTTTTGTAAATGGAACGACTTAAAAGTAAATATTTCGGACGTAAGGTGGTAAAATTCTGCGTGTAATTCGTATATTTGCATAAATTATAAGCCTCGATGTGCAGTATTTGCACCGTTAGGCACTGAAACTGAAAATTATGAATTTGAAAACCTATTCGCGTCGTGTGGCGCACGAAGTAAATGTGGGCGGAGTCAAAATAGGCTCGTCTCACCCGATTCAGGTACAATCTATGACCAATACCCCGACGGCCGATACCGCAAGCAGTGTCGAGCAGGTAAAACGTATTGCCGATGCTGGCGCTCCTATCGTTCGCTTGACGGCTCAAGGTCGCAAGGAGGGTGAAAATCTTGAAAACATCGTGGCTCGCTTGCGCGAGGAGGGTTATCCGACGGCTATCGTTGCTGATATACACTTTGTGCCTGAAGTTGCGTCGATTGCAGCCCGCTATGTCGATAAGGTGCGTATCAATCCTGGTAACTACCGTACTTCTAATGGTGAGTTGGAGGCCTTGATTGCGCAGTGTCGTGAGCGAGGTGTCGCTTTGCGTATAGGTGTAAATCACGGCTCACTGGCCAAACGCATCTTTGATGAGTGGGGCGACACTCCTGAGGGTATGGTCGTGTCGGCGATGGAGTTTTTGAGAGTATGTCGCCGTGAGGAGTTCGACCAGGTGGTTGTCTCGATGAAGTCGAGCAATACGCGAGTTATGGTCCACGCCTATCGTCTGCTGGTTGAGGCTATGTGCAAGGAGGGTATGACCTATCCAATCCACCTGGGCGTAACGGAGGCGGGTAATGGCATAGAGGGCCGTATCAAGAGTGCTGTCGGCATAGGTGCATTGTTGGCCGATGGTATAGGCGACACTATTCGTGTTTCGCTCACCGAAGCCCCCGAAAATGAGGTGCCCGTTGCGAAAATGTTGGTGGATTATTACACCGAGCGCAGTGGCGAGTTTGAGGTTAATCATCCCGAAAAATATCATCCTACAGAGTACGTTCGCCGCAGTGCTGTGACTACGCCTCTGATTCACTCCGAATTTGCAGCAGATATGCGCATCGTGGAGGCCACAAGTAAGAATCCGACAGCCGAGTTGCGTGCCGCTATACTCAATATGGAGGATGCGGAGCCCGTTGCCGTAAAGTGCCGTTATGAGGATGCAGATGCCGAGACTGTAGCCGTTAAGGCCGCGGCCGATTTGGGTGTATTGTTCCTAGACGGTTTGGCCGATGGTATATGGGTTGATGCTCCTGCGTTGAGTGAGGATGAGGTGCGCGAAATAGAACTTATGATTTTGCAAGCGGCGCGTGTGCGCTTCTCGCATACCGAATATATCGCTTGCCCGAGTTGTGGTCGCACGTTGTATGATATTGAAAAGACTTTGGCCGACATCAAATCTCGCACATCGCACCTTAAAAACCTCAAGATAGGTATTATGGGCTGCATCGTGAATGGCCCTGGCGAGATGGCCGATGCCGATTATGGTTATGTGGGTGCAGCGGCAGGTCGCATTACGTTATATAAAGGTCGTGAGATTGTTGAGCGCAACATACCTCAAGAGGAGGCTATTGACCGCTTGATAGAGTTGATTAAGGCCAATGGCGATTGGCAGGAGCCCGCATAAGCAGAGAGGATGGGAATAGGAACGCTGAAGAGATATACCTCACGCGGGGTGGTGCTTAACACCTTGAAGTATGGCGAAAATGGTATGGTGGTGCAGATGCTCACATCTGCCTTTGGCCGCCAGAGTTATATGGTGCAGGGGGTAGGCTCTTCGCGTGGCCGTTCATCAAAGAGGGCGCTTTTTCAGCCGATGTTTGCGTTGGAGTTTGAGGGGGTGGAGTCCTCGCGTCAGCAACTCCATCGCTTTGGCGAAGTGCATAGTGGGCTTGTGTTGCAATCCATTCCGTTTGACGTACGAAAATCGACTATCTCTCTATTTATGGCCGAGGTGTTGTGCCGTCTGGTCAAGGAGAGTGAGCCCAATCAACTGCTCTTCGATTTTGTGTGGGGTTCGGTCGAGGCGCTGGACTCTGCGCAGGAGGGTGTCGCCAATTTCCATCTATGGTTCTTGTCGCACCTGTGCCGTTTCCTGGGTTTCTCGCCAGGAAACGAATATCGTCCCGATTGCTGGTTTAATATAGCCGAAGGCTTGTTTACCGATGAACGTCCTCCGCGCGAATATGCTATGTCGCAGGAGAACGCCCTCATCCTGCGCGATATGCTGGAATGTGACGTTAGGTTTTTGGCCGAGATAGGATTAAATCGCCACCAAAGAGTCGATTTTCTGGAGGCTCTGCTTTCGTACTACGGCTATCATCTCGATACTATCCACTCTGTACAATCTATTCGTATTCTCCGCGAATTGTTTTAGGCGGCGAAATATGCTCCATTATGGAATCTGCATATGCGTCTCCATCGTTTGGCGCAGATGCGATGAATCGAGGTGTGTATAAATCTCGGTTGTAAGTATGTTTTCGTGGCCGAGCAACTCCTGTACCTGGCGGATGTTAGCACCGCCCTTTAGCAGATGGGTGGCAAACGAGTGACGGAAGGTGTGGGGGCTGATGTTTTTGGTAATGCCGACACGTTGCGCCGCCTGTTTGATGATGGTAAATATCATCACGCGCGTTAGTTTCTTGCCCCGATTGTTCAAAAAGAGTGTATCATCATTCGCTTTTTCGGGTTTACGGTGCTCCATATAGAGTTGTATTCTGTCGCGTGCAATACCACTTACGGGGACCAGACGCTGTTTGTCGCCCTTACCCGTAATGCGAATATAACCCTCGCCAAAGAATAGGTCGGCAATTCTCAAATCGCATAACTCCGAGACTCGCAATCCACACGAATACAACACCTCCAATATGGCACAATCGCGCAGACCTTTTGGTGTAGATGTATCAATCGAACTTAGCAACAGGTCAATCTCCTCGACCGATAGTGTGTCGGGTAGGGGGCGTCCCGCTTTGGGTGGCTCTATGAGTTCCGCTGGCGATGCTTCTATTATCTCGTTGAGTAGCAGAAAATTGAAAAAACTCTTGATGCCACTTAGATTTCTCGCTTGCGAACTCTTTTCGCGGCCTCGCTCATATAGCCACGCCATATAGTTCTCAATCATCTCACGCTCCACATTCTTGGGCGCAACATCGTATCGTCGAAGCACGAAATGGGCAAATTGAGCCAAATCGCGCATATACGACTCAATGGTGTTAGCCGATAAATGTTTCTCCAATCGCATATATGTGCGGTATCTGCGAGAAATTTCTGACCATTTTTTCGTATTGTCTGCCATATTCTTTATATCTTTGTCGTTGGCGAAGATACGAAAATTTTACATAATATGGAATACGTTGAACTAAAAATATCTGCAAAGTCGGACGAGCAGGCCGAGATTTTTACAGCCTTTCTCTCTGATTTCCCATTCGATTCATTCACCTACGAGGAGGGTGCATTGCTGGCCTATGCCCTTTGTGACGAGTATAGTGCCTGTGCCGAAGAGGTAGAGGCTATGTTGCGAGAGTGTGGCGCAGAGTTCAGTCTCTCGAAGGTAGAACAGCAGAATTGGAATGCCGAGTGGGAGGAGTCTTTCGAGCCTGTAGAGGTTAAGAGCATCCCCCCTATCCGCATCCGTGCGCCGCATCACCAGGCACCTGTTGCTGGTGTGATAGACGTAGTGATTGCTCCGCGTATGTCGTTCGGTACGGGCCACCATACCACTACAGCACTTATGACCGCACATATTACAAACATTGGCGTTGAGGGCTTGTGTGGCTTGGATATGGGTTGCGGAACGGGAGTCCTGGCCATTGCCGCATTGAAGTGCGGTGCCGAAAAGATGACGGCTGTCGATATCGATGATTGGGCGTGCGATAGTTGCCGTGACAGTATCGCTTTGAGCGGTGTAGCCGACAAGGTGGATGTGCGTTGTGGCTCGATTGATGTTGTTGCAGGTGAGAAGTATGATTTTATATTGGCCAACATCAATCGCAACATATTGCTTGGTATGATGCCCTCGTTTGCCGAGGCCTTGTCAAAAGGCGGTAAACTACTTATGAGTGGTTTCTTTATAGATGATGCCCCTGCGATTGAGGCTGCGGCTGCGGAGTATGGTTTCGAGGTTGCGGCTTGTCAGGAGCGTGACGGCTGGGCTGTGATGTATTGTGTAAAACATTAATCTCCGTAGTATGACTATCCTTCCTGTTGCATATATGCCCTCGGTGGAGTATGTGGCTCGCCTGCTGCGCGAAGAGTGCGTAATCGACTTGGGCGAACATTACATCAAGCGTTCACAACGCAATCGCGCCCAGATACTCTCGGCCAACGGCGTGATGTCGCTTACGGTAAACGTGGAAAATGCCAACCGCCCGCGCCAGAGCATACGAGATGTTAAAATAGATTATTCAAAGCGCTGGCAACACCAGCATTGGGTGTCGATACTCTCGGCCTATAAGTCATCGCCATATTTCGACCACTATGCCCACTTGCTGGAGCCATATTACAAGCGCGAATGGCGTTATTTGGCGGATTATAATATGGAATATACCCGCACGTTGCTCGGCATATTGGGCATCGATAATAGAATAAATGTTTCGGAAAAATATGTTGTAGCCAAGGAGGGTGATTTGGACCTCCGCCCCAAACATAATGAAGGCTCGACTTTTGTAGCCGAGCCCTATTTTCAGGTATTTTCCGACCGTATGCCCTTTGCGCCCAACCTGTCAGTAATTGACCTTTTGATGTGCGAGGGCCCTCAGGCCGTTAGCGCTGTTTTAATGCGTTGCGGATTGTAATAATCTGCTGGTCGGTAAGTTCGCCCGCCTTGACCTCCACTACATTCTTGCCGTGCATAATCACGGGGTCTGAAACGTATTGGCAGGGGGCTGTCTGATTCACCTTTACCGCCTCTTTGTTTACAGTCAGCACGGGAGCATCCTTTGCCGAAGAGTAAATCTTGATAGTCTGTACAGAGTCCTGACGTATGTTGCGGCGCTTCTCCGAAATGTAGAGCGTAGGACTCTTCTTGTTCCACAATGCACGATAGAGATAGTATGCATCCTTCTGGTCCTTGCGGTCAAACGATACCATACCCTTGCGTGATATGCCGTCGTTGTGGCGTACCGAGCCGAACTCAAACATATTGTTAATCCATACACCCCAGAACAACGAATCTTGTGCAAGGCGTTGAGCGTACTGCTCGTGGAACTCTGTATGCCAGCGCTCGGGTAACCAACGCTCGTCGATTGTGGCAGGCTTCATCGCTACGTCGGTCTGCTGGTCTATCGAGCCACTCTCGCCGTATGCTACCGATGAACGCAGGTTAGACCAATCCTTACTCAGGCTCTCGCGCCATACCTTTAGGTCGTCAAATGTACCACGCTCCCAGCCCAAATCCTGCTGCCATACGATAAGGTCCGATACGAAGTTGATGTCGCCATCCTGATTACTGCAGGCAACGGTAGGACGAGTTGCGTCCAACTGCTTGGCTGTAGAGTTAAGTTTCTTTACGTAGTCCAAAATATTATCACCACGCAGCCATACCAACGAGTAGATACCCCACATCACTACCGATGGGTGGTTGTAGTTCTGTATAATTACCTCGCGCATCTGCTGCAAACCGTTCTGCTTGAACTTCTCAGTTGAGTAGTAGAAAACGTCACTCAAGTAGGGAGCACGTGTAAATGGCGTGTCAATCCATACCAGCGTACCGTTCTGGTCGCAACAATCATAGAGATATTGTGCGTGCGGAGCCGTTACCGAGCGAATGGCATTGGCGCCGATGTCGCGTATCTGTGCCAAGTCCTCGTCGTAGTGGCGTGTACGCAATGCACTACCTATGGCGGCACGGTCGTGGTAGAGTGTAACGCCGTTTACGGGAGTAACCTTGCCGTTAATCTTCAGTGCATTGGGTGTGTATTCAATCTTGCGGAATCCCGTCACCACCGATACTACATCCTCCTGACGTGGGCCGATGCCAATATTAACAGTGTATAGATTCGGCTCCTCAGGGCTCCACAGCAGAGGCTCATCGATTCTAAATGGTATGTTGATGGGGGTGTTGGGCTCGATGCGGACCTTCATAAAACGAGAAAAAACCGTCTCGCCCGAAGGTGCCTGCACCGTAATAGTCATATCGCACGACTTGTCCTCTTTGGCCGTTACATATACCGCAGCCGTAGCATCTACCGATGTGTCGGTGATGTTGTTCTGATGAATGAGGATTCCATCAGAGCCGTAATAAAGCGGTGATACGGTAGTGCGCTCCGTTACGATAAGTTCCACATCGCGATAAATTCCGCCATAGAGATTTATCTCCGAAGATGTGGGCAGGATATCGTTTTGGTAGGAGTTGTTCACCACGACAACCAGCGAGTTGTTCTCGCCATATTTCAAGAAGGGTGTAATCTCGAACGTAAAGGCAGTCCAGCCACCGCGATGCTCTCCCGCGTGGTGACCGTTTACAAACACATCGGCAATGCTCTGCACGCCATAAAACTTCACAAACAAGCGTTTGTTTGACCACTCGTTGGGTACGAATATTTCGCGTGTATAGTTTGCTATTGTTTGCAGATATTCGCCCTTGCCAGCCAATGCGTCAAGGTTCCAGGTATGAGGTAACGAGATGTGGCGCGCATAGTCGCTGCTTGTCTCCAATTTGAAGAAGAACTGCCATCCGTCATTTAGCGAATATACGGTGCGGGCCTCAGAACTCGCTACACCCAAAATCATCAATAATGCAATAATGTATTGTTTCATAAAAATATGTTTTACAGTGCGGCAGACACTATTTTCTTTAATCTATAACGGTTTTAATACGCTTTCTATTGCCATTGCCGCAAAAATTACTCACTGCAAAGATACGAATAATCAAAAAAATATGCTAACTTCGTGCGATATTTGTGCTTATATTAGACCTTAAAGTCTATTAATTCAAACTTTTTTGACAATGAATGTATTTGATATAATCGTTTATATAGCATTGGCGTGGGCTGTTTTCAATGGCTGGCGTCGTGGATTTTTGTTGCAGATGATGTCGCTCGTGGCGGTCATCGCAGCGTTGTTTCTTTCGGTAAAATATTGTGCTGAAGTGGGAACCTTCTTGGGCGTGGATGGCTCAATACACAAGGTCGTCGGCTTTATCGTGATTTTTGCTGTGACGTTGATTTTGCTTACCGTCTTCGGCTACCTTCTTCGCAAGGTGTTCCGTTTTGCAGGGTTGGGTATGGTCGATGTCCTGCTCGGTATATTATTCTCGGTGCTTAAAATTGGTGTTGTCGTAAGCGTATTGTTTGCGTGGTTTGCCACTATTAACAAGAATTACGATTGGGCCTCGAAGCAGACAATCGAGGAGTCACGCTGGTTTACCCCTATATCGGGTGTTGTAAATAAACTTACTCCCTATTTCGAGGAGATGAAGGGTGAGATTTTGAATAAATAGCGGCCTATGGAGAGTTTTCTTGGAACAGTAATGCGCTCGACAGGTAGTTGGTACGAGGTCTTGTACGAAGGCGAACGCTACCAATGCCGCATCAGAGGTAAGTTGCGTCTGAAGGGTATCCGTTCGACCAATCCCGTAGTCGTTGGCGATGTTGTGCGTGTCGAGGAGGATGAGCAGGGTGGCTATGTCATATCGGCCATAGAGCCACGTCGCAACTATATCATACGTCGTGCATCCAATCTTTCGAAGGAGTCGCATATTATTGCTGCTAATATCGATATGGCCTTGCTGGTCGTTACGCTCTTTTCGCCTGAGACGGCTACCGAGTTTATCGACCGTTTCCTGGTGACGTGCGAAGCGTATAAAGTACCCGTTACAATCCTTTTGGCCAAGGTTGACCTTGCTCGTCAAAAGCCCGATGAGTTGGCGGCTTTTCACGACATATATGAACGTGCAGGCTATCCCATAATCGAGGTGTCAGCCCTCGAGGGTGAAGGCGTCGAGCAGGTAAGGGAGTTGCTGCGTGGCAAGACAACCCTTTTGTCTGGTAATTCAGGCGTCGGCAAATCGACTTTGGTTGCTGCCGTTGAGCCAGGATTGGATATCCGTACAGGCGAGATTTCGCAGAGCCACCATAAGGGCAAGCATACCACTACGTTCTCGACTATGTATCTGCTCTCGGAGGGTGGTTACATAATCGACACCCCAGGAATCAAAGGATTCGGATTAATCGACATCGAGGAGAATGAGTTGGCGCACTACTTTCCAGAGATGATGCGCTATCTGCCCGATTGTCGTTTCTATAATTGTTCTCATACCCACGAGCCGCATTGTGCCGTTGTGGAGGCTGTCGAGCAGGGTGAAATAGCCTACTCGCGCTATGAGAGTTACCTTAAAATAATGGACGAAGATGACAAGTATCGCAAATAGACTCAAGGCCTATTGCGCTGACCACTCGGCCGAGTGGTACGACGAGCGTACGGCCTATATGTGCCAATTCCTCACAGAGGAGCGTGTTGAGGTGTTGCGCCGCACGCTGGCCTCGCGTACGCGCTATATGACAATCCTGACAGAAAATACCTTCCATCCGCAGAATGCATCGGCTTTGGTGCGCCACTGCGAGGCTTTTGGTTTGCAGGATTTGCATACGGTGGAGACTCGTTGCAAGTTTAATCCCAACGTTAATATCGTTCGTGGAACCGATAAATGGGTTGATATTACGCGCCACGAATCTACCGAGGAGGCTATCTCAACGCTTAAGTCGGCGGGATATCGTTTGGTAGCGACAACTCCTCACCGCGAGAGTTGCACGCCCGAGACCTTCGATGTGGCCAAGGGCCCCTTCTGCCTGGTCTTCGGTACGGAGCACGCTGGTGTGAGCGACGAGATTATAGAGGCCGCCGATGAGTATTTGCGTATCCCTATGTGCGGTATGGTCGAGAGCCTTAATGTTTCGGCATCGGCTGCAATCCTAATCTATATGCTCTCGCAACGTATGCGCCTTACGCCCTCGATTGATTGGGCTTTGAAGGAGGATGATGCTCGCGAGATGTTGTTCCGCTGGGTTATGTCATCGGTTAAGGATTCTGAGCGTATTTTGGAACGTCAATTTGGCAAATAGTTATGAGCGAGATATTGCGTAAACAGTTCCTGCGCCACGTTGCGCAAACATCCCCTGCACCGCAACTCATAGAGGTTGCCCGTGCAGAGGGAGTTTTTTTCTATACCCCCGAGGGTAAACCCTATTACGATTTGATTTCGGGAGTGTCGGTGAGCAATGTAGGTCACGCCAATCCCGTAGTAGTCGAGGCTGTGCAACGTCAGGCCGCCGACTATATGCACGTTATGGTGTATGGCGAGATGGTCGAGCGCCCGCAGGTGGAGTTTGCCCGTCGTCTGGCCGAGGCTCTGCCCGAGCCACTTGATAGTGTCTATTTCCTCAATTCGGGAGCCGAGGCTGTGGAGGGTGCTTTGAAGTTGGCTAAACGCTATACAGCCCGCACCGAGATGATATCTATGCGCAAGGCCTATCACGGTTCTACGCACGGAGCAATGAGTATGATGGGTGTACCCGAAGGCGAGGAGTGGAAGTCGGCCTTCCGTCCGTTGTTGCCCGATACAAAGGCGATACGCTATAATTCGTTTGAGGATTTGGCGCAGATTACCGAGCGTACGGCTTGTGTGTTGTGTGAGCCTGTGCAGGGTGAGGTGGGTGTACGTCTGCCCGAGGAGGGTTATTTGCAGGCTCTGCGCGAGCGTTGTAGTGAGGTTGGTGCGCTGCTTATCTTCGACGAAATTCAAGTAGGTATGGGCCGTTCGGGCGAGATGTTCGCGATGCAGAAATATGGCGTTACACCCGATATAGTCTGCCTGGCCAAAGCGTTGGGTGGCGGTATGCCTCTCGGAGCATTTGTGTCGAGCCAAGAGATTATGAGCACTTTGACGCACAACCCCGTTCTGGGCCATATCACAACCTTCGGTGGCCACCCCGTATGTTGCGCCGCAGGCTTGGCTGCGATGAAGTACCTGCAGAGTAACAATATTATTCAGGACGTAGAGCGCAAAGGTGCACTTTACGAGGAACTACTTGCTGACCACCCCGCCGTACAGGAGATTCGCCGCAGCGGTCTGCTGATGGCTGTCGAGTTGGGCGAAAGCGCAAAACTCTATAAGATTATGGACTTGTTTATCGAGGAGGGTATTTTGAGTGATTGGTTCTTGTTCTGCGATACGGCATTCCGTATCTCGCCACCGCTTGTGATATCGGATAGCGAAATCCGTGATAGTGTGAAGATTATTCGTCGTTGCCTCGATAAGTTATAGCATAAAACTCCACCTCATCGGGTGGAGTTTTATGCTATAACTTATCGGTTGTGTTATTTCTCCACTGCGAAACTCTTTAGCAGGGCTATCTCCTCGGGCCAACGCTCCTCATCGGGAGTCTCCAAAATTAGCGGGATGTTGTCAAATCGGCTATCCTGCATAATGTAGCGGAATGGCGTAATGCCCAAGTGGCCCTCTCCAAGTGGAGAGTGACGGTCCACGCGACTACCCAGCGGTTTCATAGCATCGTTGAGGTGCATTCCTCGCAGATATTCAAAGCCTACCTCTCTCTCAAATTCGGCAAATACCTCGTCGCAACCCTGCTCGGTCGAGAGGTCGTAACCTGCTGCGAATGAGTGGCAGGTATCGAGGCATACGCCTACTCGAGATTTATCCTCCACACGGTCGATGATGTAGGCCAAATGCCAAAACGCATAACCCAGATTAGAGCCTTGTCCTGCAGTGTTTTCGATGACAGCCGTTACGCCCGATGTCTTGTCCAGAGCGATGTTTATTGATTCGGCTACCAAGCGAAGGCTCTCCTCCTCCGAAATCTTCTTTAGGTGGCTACCAGGGTGGAAGTTCAAGCGGTCTAACCCCAACTGCTCACAGCGTTGCATCTCGTGCAGAAATGAGGCGCGCGACTTCTCCAATGGCTCCTCCTCGGGGTGGCCGAGGTTAATCAGGTAACTATCGTGTGGCAGAATCTGCGCTGCCGTATATCCGTTACGTTCGCACTCCGCACGAAAGGCCTCAATCTGCTGTGGGGTGAGTGGTGGTGCGGCCCATTGGCGTTGATTCTTTGTAAACAGAGCAAATGCTGTCGCTCCTATTGCTGCGGCATTGCGGGGAGCGTTTTCTACACCTCCCGATGCGCTGACGTGTGCGCCGATGTACTTCATAGTCGTAAAATGTTTAAATCTCTGAAGACAAATGTAATAAATTTCTTTTATTTTCTTATCTTTGTAGCGTGGAATGTTTTACCATAAATGGTAAAATTAAAAAATACTGCTATGAAGAAGATTTTTTTATTGATTAGCCTGATGGCTCTGTTTGGCGTGAATGAGGGCTTTGCACAGTTCAATGTCGAGAAGAGCAAGACCGCCAATAATGAGGAACAGGATATCCGTTTTCGTGATTCGTTCAAGGGTATGACTGTCAAGACCGATTACTATAACGAGGCAAAAGCAAAGGCCGAGCGTAAGCGTATTCGCAACGAGCGTAATAATCTTACGATGACTTTCAACCTCCAAGGTCAGATGTTCGCCTACAACGATGCGTGGGGTGGCGAGAACTCGACTTCGGTGTTGGGTACGTTCCATCTTACGCACTCTTATGCCAAGGATAGATTCCGTATGACCAATCAGGCTGATGTTCGCTATGGTTATAACCGTGCTCGTGCCGACATTACTGTTAAGAATGCAGAAGGCGAGGATGTTACCGAGCGCAAGGGTATCTGGTTTAAGAATACCGATGCATTCTGGGTGCAAACACAGCCTGCATTGAGTATCAATGAGCGTTGGGCATATACCTTTACGGGCCGTATGGATAGTCAGTTGACCAATAGTTATGCTTCGCGCGTAAGGCAGGAGGATACCGATTTGCAGAGGTCGTTCTTGGCTCCAGCTACTGTCTCTGCATCTTTGGGTATGACCTATAGTATGAAGAAGTTCCCGTTGAGTATTACTATGTCAGTTTTCTCGGCAAGTGGAACATTGGTCTATTGTGATGAGTTGAAGAAACTCTATCAGGACAGAGGTGCTGACAACTATTTCGGTGTCGAGATTGACAAACACGCCACTTTCTCTGGTGGTTCGCAGGTGCAGTTGTCGTTCAGCAAGACGTGGGGTAAGAAGGGTTGGCTCACATATTGGATGAATACCGTTTCATACTATGGTTGGATTACCAATGTGATGAAGGCTCCGAAGATTCGCGACTATGAGCGTTATCAGGCTCAGAAGGCTGCTTGGGAGGCAGGTGGTCAGCAGGGTGATGCTCCTGCGGCTGTACCCTATGCAGCACGCTTGCACCCGACAGTCAATAGCCAGCACCGCTTGACAGTCAAGGTGTCGAACTTCCTATCGACCGAGTTCTTCTATCAGTTGGTTTACGATAAGGCTGCCAATACTGCAGTGCGTACACAGTCGCAGTGGACTGTCGGTCTGGCATATAGTTGGAATAATAAGAAAAAATAAGTTTTCGAGAAGATAGTGCTGTCGTAAACAATAGGGCAGCACATAATAAGATAGTATTCTGGTATATCTCTTGCGTGAGCAGGTGGTAATATCAGCAAAGGTTAGTTATGTATAAAAATTCAAAGCATACCATTCTCTTCCCGTTGTTGTTGGCTGCGGGTATTGTGTTGGGCGTGATGCTCGGTCAGTTGGTTGGACGTAATCGTGCCGAGTCGCAGATTCGTAATATTGTAAATCGCAGTAACCTGCAACTTAATAATAAGATTATGCAGACCTGTATGCTCGTCGAGCATCAGTTTGTCGATTCCATCTCGATTGATTCATTGTCGGAGTTGGTTATTCCGCTAATGATGAAGGAGTTGGACCCTCACTCTGTCTATATCCCTGCACGAGAGTTGCAGGAGGTGAACGAACCGCTGGAGGGCGAGTTCGATGGTATAGGCGTGACGTTTAATGCCCTGACCGATACGGTCATAGTGCTGAGCGTTATCCCCAATGGCCCAAGTGCCAAGGCGGGTATTGTGGCTGGTGACCGTATCATCGAGGTGAATGATACTGTGGTTGCGGGCGTTAAGATGCCGCAGAATGACATCGTAAAGCGTCTGCGTGGTCGTCGTGGAACTGAAGTGAAACTCTCGCTCCAGCGTCAGGGTATCGACGAGTTGGTCGATATAAAGGTTGTGCGTGATGCAATCCCTATCAAGAGCGTTGAGTCTGCATTTATGGTGAATGACGATACAGGTTTTATCCGTCTCTCGCAATTCGCTCGCACATCGTACGAGGAGATTCTTCGCGCGTTGTTCTCGTTGCGTCAGCAGGGTATGAAGCGACTCATATTCGATTTGCGTGGCAATTCAGGTGGTTTTATGGACCAGGCAATCCTTATTGCTAACGAATTCCTAAGCGCAGGCCAACTCATAGTATATACCGAGGACCGCAATGGTAAGCAGGTAAAGCAATTCACCGACGGTAAGGGAGAATCTACAGATATTGCTCTGGTTGTGTTGATTGACGAAGATAGTGCATCGTCGAGCGAGATTTTGGCGGGAGCCGTTCAGGATAACGACCGAGGTACGATTATAGGTCGCCGTTCATTTGGTAAGGGTTTGGTGCAGAGTCAAATTCCCTATAGCGACGGTTCGGCCTTGCGACTGACCATTGCTCGTTACTATACTCCGACAGGACGCTCGATTCAAAAGCCGTATAAGAATGGCGCTGGTATGGATTACAATATGGATATCGTGCGTCGCTACCAGAATAATGAGTTCTTCTCGGCCGACAGCATCCATTTTGCCGATTCGTTGAAGTTCACTACACCTAAGGGTAAAACGGTGTATGGAGGTGGCGGTATTATGCCCGATGTCTTTGTGCCACTCGATACGACTCACGTTACGAAGTTTTACGTTGAGGTTTCGGGCCGTAATATTCTCTATCGTTATACGATTGACTATGCCGATAAGCACCGTGAGAAGTTAAATAAGGTGACAACTATTACTGCGCTCGACTCCTTGTTTGCAGCCGACAAGACCTTCTTCGATGATTTTATCCGTTATGCTGCAAAGCAGGGTGTTGCACGACCTACGTCAAAGGAGTTGGCAAAGTCGCGTAAGGTTATCGAGGCACAACTCAAGGCCTATATTGGTCGCAATACCGCTTTGTCCGACGATGCCTTCTATTACAATATATTCCCGATTGATAATGTCGTGCATAAGGCATTGGAGGTTATCGCTTCGGAGCCTTCGGGTGTAAGTGAGCCTTCGGGCGTAGCGGTAGAAACTCCTACGGAAGTTGTAGCCACACAGTCGGAGCAATAATTGTAAAAGGTAATTTAGAGATAGGATATATTTAATAAGATTATGATAAAGAGGATTATAGGTGCTTTGTTTGCATTTATTACGATTGCCGTTATAGTGCTTGTGGCCATAAATTTTGGCAATTACAAGAGCCTGTTGCCTGCAGACCTGTTCTCTGCGCAGAGCGTTGAGGCTGCTCCTGCGGCCGAGACTGCGGATGTAGCGCCAGCGGATAACGCATCCGAAGCGGCCGAGGAGAGTGCCGAGTAGGAGTAAAACCAGGAGAGATAATAACCATAAACTACCAACTTTCATATGAAGAGATTTTTATTGAGCCTTGCGCTTGCTGTTGTCGCTGTTGCGTCGTATGCAGCCGAAATCCCTGTTCCCAAGATTCAGTGTGGTCCTTGGGTGGTGGGTGTTACCGAGAACGAGATGACTATTATGTGGATTACCACCGAGCGTTCGATGGGTTGGGTGGAGTTGGCTCCCAATGATGGTACTTCGTTCTATGCCGAGGAGCGTCCTCGTTATTATGAGGATTATTTGGGCCGTCACACCGTAACCAAAGTTCATAAAGTGCGTGTCGCTGGCCTTCAGGCTGGTACTACATACCGTTATCGTATCTTCCAGCAGGGTATTGATGATAGTGGCCATAACCCCGTAGCGGGCCGCATCACAGCGAGCAACGTATATTCGGCAAAGCCTTATGCCATAAAGACTATGGATAAATCGGCCAAGGAGTGTCGTTTCTCTGTAGTGAACGATATTCACGGACGTGATTCGATGCTTATTGCCCTTACTAAAAATATCAAGACCGACCGCCCCGATTTTATGGTTTTCAACGGCGATATGGTCGATTTTATGGGTTCGCAGGCGGACTTGGAGGAGAAGTTCTTGAAGCGCTCATCGGAGTTGTTTGCAACCGATATTCCGTTGGTATATGTTCGTGGTAACCACGAGACTCGCGGCCCTGGATTCAGCGAGTATCTCAACTTGTTCCCGACGAATACGGGTACGGCTTGTTTTACATTCCGTCAGGGCCCTGTGGCCTTTATCGTATTGGATAGTGGTGAGGATAAACCCGATAGCGATTTGGAGTATGGTGGCACTGCAGCCTATGATGCCTACCGTGAGCAGTTGGCTCAGTGGCTCAAGCAGGCTATCCAGAGTGATGATATTCGTACGGCTCCCGTAAAGATTGCTCTGTTGCACGTCCCCTTCGAGAAGGGTAAGGGCTGGTATGGCAGCAACGAACTCAAGCGCTTGTTTGTTCCGATTTTGAATGAGGCGGGTGTGGACTTGATGCTGAGCGCTCATACTCACCGTTATGGTATCCGCGAGAAGGGTACTTGCGACGGCAACGAATTCCCTATCTTGTCAAACGACAATAACAGCCGATTGGATGTCGTTGCTAACGAGAAGGAGATTGCAGTAAAGGTTGTCGATGCACTTGGTAAGATTACTCACGACTTGAAATTCAAGGTAGAGTAATGACTGCTAATAAATTACAAAGGCCGCGAACGGATTAAGTTTGCGGCCTTTATTGTATCTGCTGTGAAATCTGCTCCTAGAAATATTTAATCTCCTTGCCCTCGATAGCCGAGAGTATGTTGTTTGCCAACGCTGATGCTCCGATGCGGAAGAGTTCGGGCGTGAGCCACTCTGTGCCTAACATCTGCTCTACGATGGTGTAGTAGAGTACGGCATCTTCTGTCGAACGGATACCGCCAGCGGCCTTGAAACCGACCTTGCGGCCTGTCTTTTCGTAGTATGCGCGTATAGCACGACACATCACAACTGCTGCCTCGGGAGTTGCGGCGATGTCAATCTTACCCGTCGAAGTCTTGACGAAATCGGCGCCCGCAGCCATAGCCAACAACGATGCCTTGTAAATATTCTCGCAAGTAGAGAGTGCTCCGCTCTCGATAATAACCTTCAGCGTAGCCTCCTCTGCCTCCTCGCGCAGAACCTCAATCTCGTTGGCAGCCTCGTCATAGGCCTCGCTCAAAATCTTTCCTACGTTGAGTACTACATCCACCTCGTCGGCGCCATTCTCTATTGCCATAGCCACCTCCAGCATCTTAACCTCCAAGAAGGTCTGCGATGATGGGAATCCACCCGCAACGCTTGTGATGCGCAGTGGTGTGGCATCAATCTCCAAGCCTACGGTCTCGACAAATGGTGGATATACGCATATTGATGCTACGTTATTCAGATGTGGATAACGTGGTCCGAACTCGGCAGCACGACGAGCAAACTCCCTGATAGACTCCTCGTTATCGTTGCACGAGAGCGAGGTGAGGTCTATGGCCGCGAGGCAAGACTTCCATACCTCGGGATTCATATTGGCCTCGACACCCTTTTGTGCAGCATCAACTGCTTGAGCAACCTCCTCTGCTGTAGGGGCTGCTGCGTACTCGTTAAGATGGTTTGCGTACTCCATAATTTCGATTTTGATTTATGCAAATATAGTAATATTATTATATAGGTATAAATTTTGAGCCAAAAAACGAACATGATGGAATAAAAAAAGTCCGATACCTACGATTAGGCATCGGACTTATATGTTGGTTAATCTCTATTGATTAGAGTTTGAAACCGCCCTCAAACACCTTTGCAAGGTTAACATCTGTAGCAGCCTTCTTTGCCAAAGATGCATCCTTAGCAACGGCGCTCTTCAACTGAGCCTTTGCAGTGTCGATATCACCCTGCTTTGAAGCGATAACAGCACGCAAGTAGTCAGCCTTTGCTGATGTATCTGATGCGATAGCGTTCTTTGCAGCAGTCAAATCGTTGTTCATAGTGTTGGCGATAGCAGCATTGTAACCCTTCAATGTAGCGGCTGCAGTGCTGTAGTTACCCTGTGCAGCAGAAATCAAAGACTTAGTCTTAGCGTCTGCAGCAGCAGCGTACTGCTGAGCCTTTACTGTGTTACCGTTAGCGAGGTTAGCAAGTGCGAGGTTGCTGTTAATCTCGTTGTTGTTGAGACCCAACTGTGCAGCCTTCTCGAATGCAGTCAAAGCCTTTGCCTTGTCACCCAACTGAGCCAAAACAACACCCATATTGTTGTATGCGCGAGCATCGTTGAACTTCTTGGCAGCATACTCCAAAACTGCAACCTTAGCCTTAGGCTCCTCCAATACGCTCTCAGCCATATAGAGCAACTCCTCGTCTGTGAGCTCATCCAAACGGCCAGAGTTGATAAGGTCAGCCATCTCAGCATCAGTCTTACCCTTGATGTCTGTGCTGTTTACCAACTGTGCACGACGCAACTTAGGCAAAATCTCCTTCTTGAGTTCTGTAAATACAGCAGACATATTCTTAATCTCTGACTCACGCTGTGTAGATGAGTCGTAGCGGCGCAATACCTGAAGGATGATATCCTTATCCTCGATGTCTGAAGCAGCAACCAACTCCTGGAAGCCCTCCCAGTCCTCACCGTATGATGCTACGTCGAGGTCCATACCTGTATCCTTCAACAACTTCTCGGCAGCCTTGTGACCTGACTTAGAACGAGCAGCAGAGAGCTTGTCGTTCATACGCTCGGGACCATCGGGTGAAGCGTAACCGTGAACGTAGAGTTTCTGAGTAGCACGCTCGTTGCCCTGGTTGTCAACAACATTCTGCTTGAATGCCTTCAAATCCTCGCTGTTGGCAGCCTTCTTTGAAACTGTTGAAGAGTTGATAGCGTACATAATGTCAGCCTTTGTAACAACAGTTGTTACGTTCTTGTAGTTGTTTGCTGTGTTGGTCATTGCGGCAGCATAGTCCAAATCGCTCTGCAAAGTGTTAACACCCTTTGCTACAACCAAGCCGAACTCACGCTTGATAGCAGTAGCCTGCTCGCCACCTGCAGCCAAAGCCGCAGCCTGTGCCTTTGTAGGAAGTGCACCTGTGTTGGCATTAACCAAAGTGAAAGTCTTGCACTTGCCACCCGGGCACTTAACCTCAACGCGCAACTGCAACTCGCTCTGAGCCATACGAGCATCGTAGGGGAACTCAACGTGCTGAGTGAACTGACCACCCATAGTGTTTACTACAGTGTAGTTGTCCTGCACCTTGCTACCCTGGAAATACTTTGTAGCGCCCTCAACCTCGCCACCAGCAAATACCATAACGGGAGTAACCTTCAAAACGGCCTTCTTGTTGTAGTACTTTGCAGGGAAGGTAACAGTGATGTCAGCCTCTACCTTACCGTTGTTCAATGCCAATACATCGGGAGTGCAAGCGATAGATACTGCATCCTGCTGCTTTGACATCTTACCGAAGCAGTTACAGCCTGTCAATGCTACAACTGATACTGCTGCTACGATAAATAACTTCAAAAAGTTTTTCATAGTTTGTAAGTCTTTTTTTTATTAATTATTCTACGTTTTATTTCTTGTTGTCGTGACGCTCCTTGCGCTCGCCCTTCTCGGGACGGGGACGGCCCTCACCACGAGGCTTGCGCTCACGCTCTACCCAACCCTCGGGCTTGGGCATAAGAGCCTTGTGAGAGAGTTTGTACTTGTTGGTCTTGGGGTCTACGCCGATGAGTTTAACCTCAATCTTGTCGCCCTCCTTAAGACCTGTCTCATCCATAGTCTCGAAACGCTTGTAGTCAATCTCCGAGATGTGCAACAGAGCCTCCTTGCCAGGCAAAATCTCAACAAATGCACCAAATGCTACGATGCTCTTGATAGTACCATCGTAAACCTCACCAACCTCGGGAACGGCAACGATACCCTTGATGCGAGCGAGTGCGCCATCCAACGCCTCCTTATCTACGCCGAAGATATCTACTACGCCACACTCCTCATTCTCGGTGATAGTGATTGTAGTACCTGTAGTCTTCTGAATCTCCTGGATAACCTTACCACCAGGACCGATAACAGCACCAATGAAATCCTTAGGTATCTGAATCTGTACGATACGGGGTACGAAGGGACGATAGTCCTCGCGGGGCTCGGCGATGCAGTCAGTAATCTTACCCAAGATGTGCATACGACCTACACGAGCCTGCTCCAAAGCCTTGGCCAAAACCTCGTATGAAAGACCGTCCACCTTGATATCCATCTGAGTAGCAGTGATACCATCCTTAGTACCTGTAACCTTGAAGTCCATATCACCCAAGTGGTCCTCGTCACCCAAGATGTCAGACAACACAGCCCAACGACCTGTTGCTGAATCTGAGATAAGACCCATTGCGATACCTGATACGGGCTTCTTAATCTTAACACCAGCATCCATCAACGCCAAAGTACCAGCGCAAACAGTAGCCATAGATGATGAACCGTTAGACTCCAAGATGTCAGATACAACACGCAATGCGTAAGGCATCTCCTCACCAGCAGGAATCATAGGCTTCAATGCACGCCAAGCCAAGTGACCGTGACCAATCTCACGACGGCTTACACCGCGTGCGGGACGAGCCTCACCTGTTGAGAAGGGAGGGAAGTTGTAGTGCAAGGTAAACTTCTCGCTACCCTGTACCAATACCTCGTCAATCATCTTCTCATCGAGTTTAGTACCCAATGTAACAGTTGTGAGTGACTGTGTCTCACCACGAGTAAAGATAGCCGAACCGTGTGCTGCGGGCAAGTAACCTACCTCACACCAGATGGGGCGAATCTCGTCAGTACGACGGCCATCCAAGCGCTTACCCTCGTCGAGAATCATATTGCGCATAGCCTTCTTCTGTACGTCGTCGTGGAAATATTTGTGGATAAGGGGAGCCTTCTCCTCCAACTCCTCCTCTGTAAAGCGTGCAGCGAACTCGGCCTCCAAAGCCTCGAATGCCTCTGAACGCTCGTGCTTTGCAGTACCGCTTGTAGCGATAGCATAAGCCTTATCGTAAAGTTCTGAAATAATCTGCTGACGCAACTCCTCGTCGTTGTTCTCGTGGCAGTAAGTACGCTTAACGTCCTTGCCCAACTCCTTCGAGAGTTCAATCTGTACAGCACAGTGCTTCTTAATCTCCTCGTGAGCGAACTTGATGGCGCCGAGCATAACCTCCTCTGATACCTCCTTCATCTCACCCTCTACCATCAAGATGTTGTCGATAGTACCGCCGACCATAATGTCGAGGTCTACGTCGTTCATCTGTGAGAAGTTGGGGTTGATGACATACTCACCATTGATACGAGCCACGCGAACCTCAGAGATAGGACCTCCGAAGGGGATGTCCGATACGGCCAAAGCAGCCGAAGCAGCCAAACCTGCCAATGCATCGGGCTGGATATCCTTATCAGCCGAGATGAGGTTTACTGTAACGAAAACATCAGCGTGATAATCTGAGGGGAACAAGGGGCGCAATGCGCGGTCAATCAAACGAGCCACCAATACCTCAGCATCGCTGGCCTTACCCTCACGCTTCATAAAACCGCCAGGGAAGCGTCCGCACGATGCGAACTTCTCCTTATACTCCACCTGCAACGGCATAAAATCAGTACCTTCCTTTGCATCCTTTGCGGCAACAACCGTTCCGAGCAACATAGTGTCACCCATCTTCACTACAACCGAACCGTCGGCCTGCTTTGCCAACTTACCAGTCTCGATTGTGATTTCGCGGCCGTCAGCCAGCGTAATCGTCTTTTGTACAGCGTTGTACAACTTCTTTTCTTCCATAAAATATAATCGTCAAATAAATTTTGTCATAAACAAGGGCTGCTGGCCATAAGCCCCCAACAGCCCGTTGTCACCTCTCCGAGAAGTATTACTTACGGAGGTTAAGAGTCTTGATGATAGCGCGGTAACGCTCGATATCAACCTCCTTCAAGTACATAAGCAACTTACGACGCTTACCTACCAAGCGCAACAATGAGCGCTGTGTACCATAGTCGTGCTTGTTCTGCTTGAGGTGCTCTGTAAG
>JAFYRX010000018.1 GCA_017546725.1 Alistipes sp.
CCGACACGGGCAACTGGGATTTGGTGGGAAACAATACACCCGTATTCTTCCTGCGTGACCCGCTGAAGTTCCCCGATCTCAACCACGCCATTAAGCGCGACCCTCGAACAGGTATGCGCTCGGCAAACAGCAATTGGGACTTCTGGACGCTGCTCCCTGAGGCGTTGCATCAGGTGACAATTACTATGTCTCCACGAGGCATTCCCTACTCCTTCCGCCATATGCACGGCTTTGGTAGTCACACATATAGCTTAATCGATGCCAACAATCGTCGCACTTGGGTGAAGTTCCACCTACGTACCTTGCAGGGCATTAAGAATATGACCGACGAGGAGGCGGAGGCTGTGATTGCAAAGGATAGAGAGTCGCACCAACGTGATTTGTTCGAGGCCATCGAGCGTGGCGATTACCCTCGTTGGCTGATGCAGGTTCAACTAATGACCGAAGAGGAGGCGAAGGAGTACCACATAAATCCGTTCGACCTTACGAAGGTGTGGTATCACGGCGATTTCCCGCTGCTCGATGTCGGCATCTTGGAGCTTAACCGCAACCCCGAGAACTTCTTTGCCGAGACCGAGCAGGCGGCATTCAACCCGATGAACATTATCGACGGCATTGGTTTCTCCCCCGATAAGATGCTGCAAGGGCGATTGTTTTCGTATGGCGATGCGCAGCGCTACCGCTTGGGTGTAAACCACCACCTGATACCAGTAAATAGGCCTCGTTGTCCATTCCACTCTTATCACCGTGACGGCCAGATGCGCACCGACGACAACTCAGGCCGTACGATAGGCTACGAACCGAATAGCTATGGCGAGTGGCTCGACCAACCACACCTTAAAGAGCCGCCATTGTCGGTTACGGGTGAGGTCTATAACTACGATGAGCGAGAATACGATAGCGACTACTATACACAGCCAGGCAAATTGTGGCGACTAATGAGCGAGGAGGATAAGCAAGCGACTTGCGATAATACGGCACGTGCAATGGGCGATGCGGAACTATTTATCAAACAGCGACATATCCGCAACTGCCACCGTGCCGACCCATCGTATGGCGAGGGCGTTGCCAAGGCATTGGGACTGTCGCTTGCTGAGGCACTCACGGCCGAAGATCCTGCACACCCATCGTGGGATTGGAGGTAATATATAATCAATGGCGACTACTTGGTGTATTGAGCAGTCGCCATTGGCTTGTATATTTTTCACTGACTACAAGAGACTTCGCCTTAATATTGTGCGGATGTTCTCGCCATCGATGCGCTCAACATCCACTATGTCGTAAAGCCCCTTTACGGGGAGCATTACGGTTTCGAGCTCGTGGTAGCCATCCTCGCGCTTGCGCGTAACGACTCATAAGGTCCTAAAGTCCTAACGGTCGTAAAAAAAATCATATCGGTCTTAAAAAACAGCGATAACCCATTTACCTCACCGAGAACGCACCAACTCGCCTATACGGCATCGAGCCTACACACAACAAATATGCGGGTAGGCAAAAACCTACCCGCATATTTGCTTAGGGCAAAATTCAGGCTTATTTGGCAAAAATCCGTATAACAATAGCGGAGTTTTTATCCCTCAATTACCGCACTACTCGTTATCGGGGTGATTTGATGCTATAATAGTTGTTTGGCAGATCACATAGTCAAACTTATCAACCACCTGAATCGTATAGTTGAAGTGTTCCAAGTCTGTGTGGTCGCCTTTATTAGTAAATGTAAATGCAAAGTCTGTTTTATTCTTATTTACAATAATCTCACGACTTCTAGCACACTCACCCAATATAGGTTCTGAAATAACGATATAACAGCTACCAGCAAAGCCATCGAGACTGCCTGTACATTTATAGGTATGATGTGTATATTCTCGTCCTGACATTGGGTCGTGCGCACCCTCTATCTCCTTGATACACTCTATATTAACATCCGAGATGATAACCTTGCGAGGATTGATATCATTCCAATCCTTATCACACGATACAAAGGCCATTGCCGCCATAAGGCTAAAAATAAGTTTTTTCATAGTTGTTAATTTTTTTTTAAGTTGTTTATATGCTGTTTTAGCGGTTTAAAGACCATTTAATTTCCTGCCTACAAATTTACCCCCCCCCACGAATTTTCCAAATTTTCGAACAAGAAAGTGTCGTGGAGGGATGATAATTAGTTACTCTTCACCACATCGGCAGGATTTTCCGTAGCAGCCTTCCACGAGCGGAGGGTTACAAGGCCGACCGTAACGGCAAGGACAACGGCGAGGGCGGCGATATAGAGCCACCAAGGCTGTGCGATGCGGTTGGCAAACGACTCCAACCAGCGCGAGGTGATGTACCACGCCACGGGTGCAGCGACCACGAAGCAGCCCAGCACAATCCACACATAGCGCAGGTTGAGCATACCAATCATCTGCGAGGTTGTTGCGCCATAGACCTTACGCACGGCTATCTCTGAGCGGCGGTGCTGCGTCTCGAACATCACAATACCAAAGACTCCCATCAGGGCGATGATGATAGCCAGCACGGCGAACATACCTATCAATACCATATCCTTTTTAGTTTGCTGATATAGGCCCTCAACCCACTCCTCCAAGTAGTATAGTTCGGCAGCATCCGCAGCAGGTGCAAGTTCATTTGTGAGTTTAGCCACATAGTCGGCAAAGGCTTCAACATCAGCTCCCGCACGCAGACGGATGTAGTAATAACACAAATCACTTTTGTTGTTGCAGTAGAATGCGTGGTGATCATCATTAACACTTAACGATGTTAGGCGCACATCTTTGATCACTCCCACGACATCAAAGCCATCTTGGAAATGATAGCCGACAGGAATGCCTATCTCACGATTTAATGACTTCATAATAATCATCTCTCCTCGTTCGCCTGACGAAGGGGTGAATCCCACGCCATCAACTACTTCAAAGCCAAAGAAGTCGAGGAAGTTCCAGCGCACGGGATTAGACTTAAGCTGATAATTCTTATCCTGATAGGCTCGCCCCCAAGTCTGATTATTCCTGAAGAGGTTTGCCCAAGAGGCGGTTACGTCCTCAGTGTCTGGGTGCTGTTGCAGACGCTCGATTACCGTCTCTGAACGATCTCGCAAATCCCACGAAGCGAAGGTTACAATATTTTCACGGTCAAAGCCCAAGTCGTAGTTAATCATATAGCGATACTGCAAGAAGAAGACAGCGGTTACAATGATAAGAATCATTGCTACGGTAAACTGTGCGCCCACCATCACAGAGCGCAAACGACGGCCAGTAGCCGACTGTGCAAAACCTCCCTTAACACCCAACGATGCGTTGAAACGAGTGATGTAGAATGCGGGATACAACGCTGCCACAACCGCTAACAACACCATAAGTGCGACCATCATAATAATAACTGCGATATTATCTCCAAGAGCCAGCGAGCAGATAGAATAGTTGGTGATAAAGCTATCTTGAATCACAATCATCAGGTAGAATGTCAGAGCCATCGAGAGCAATACCAGGCCGATAGCCTCAAAGAGGAAGTTCCAACGCAGTGTTCCCTGACTTGCACCGAACACCTTGCAGATATTCACTGCACGCATACGCACGGGAACGAGTGCGAAGAAGAAGTTTACGAAGTTGATAAAAGCAATCAGTACGATGATAAAGGCAATGCTTGAGAGGATAATAGGTGTCGATTTCTTACCTGTCTGGAAGTTGTATGCTTCGTCAAACTCGGTGTAGTACATATCATCAACAGGCACAAGGCGTGTAGCGAGAATATGAGCGCCATTCTCAATCTCCTCCTTAATCAAAGCCTCCTCTTCGGGATCTTCGGCAATCCACTCCTGAGCCATACCGAGGAACCAATCGGCATAGCGATTCTTGAAGATTTCGATGTAAGCATTGAGGTCGGCGCCCTCACGCATACGAACAAAGTTTGTGTAGTTCCAATTATTGTTTCCCGATGTGTGGACCTGCTCGTCGCCCTGCACAATACTCCAATGTCCGAAGATGGAGTTTTTCGGCATATCTTCATATATCGCCACAATTGTTTTCTGCACGGTTGGCTTGCCGTCGTCAAACATACGGCCACCCTCAAGGTAGATAACATCGCCTACACCTATGCCCAACTTCTCAGCTTCGGAGCGTGACATTATCACCGTGTTTGGATTTTTGAGCTCGCCAAAATCGCCCGCCAAGCACTCAAAACCGAAGAACGCAGGGAGGTTGGGCGTAGCGTAAAATATCTGGTCGTTGAAAGATTCAAAGTTGTACTCACCCCTCTTTACCCAAATGCGGCTGATGGCGGCGTATGGTGCATACGAGGCCACCTCCTCGGCATCGGGGAATTGCTCGGCAGCGACATAAGCCAAGTTGCCGGGAGAGTTGGAACTCCACTTCATCTCGGTATTATCGCCACCAAAGTTGGGCGAGATAAGATAGGTGCGGTCTGCATCTTTGAGCGAGTGGTTGTAGGTCACGGTGTACCACACCTGCGATGCGATGATGTAAAATGCCACAAAGGCGAGGGTAAGGCCCAACACATTTAGCAATGAAGCGACCTTGTAACGCTTGAGCGTCATCAAGAAATTCTTAAAAGCGATTTTCATATTGTTTGAGTTTTTTAATTTGTTTTGTGGTGGCTTGGGAGGCGGTCAAACCTGCCCAAGCCTAAAATGCTTATGGTTAAGTTTTTATAGTGAGTTTAGTGAGTTTAGGGAATTTAGGGAGGATAGTGACAATCGCTAAATTCCTTAATTTCCTTATACTCACTAAATTCTCTACAATCTTGATTTCACATCAGTCACAATCTTACCGTCGAACAAGCAAATTGTTCTGCTTGCATATGATGCGTCGTGCTGCGAGTGGGTTACCATAATGATGGTCGTGCCCTCCTTGTGGAGCTCCTGCAAGAGTGTCATAACCTCCTGACCGTTCTTCGAGTCGAGGTTACCCGTAGGCTCATCGGCGAGGATAAGTTTAGGATTCGACACAAGGGCGCGGGCGATAGCTACACGCTGCTGCTGACCACCAGAGAGCTGCTGTGGGAAGTGACCCGCACGGTGCGAGATGTTCATACGGTCGAGCATCTTCTGCACACGCTCCTTACGCTCCGAGGCCTTCACGCCCATATAGATAAGTGGCAACTCGACATTCTCGGCTACCGACAGCTCGTCGATAAGGTTGAACGACTGGAA
>JAFYRX010000019.1 GCA_017546725.1 Alistipes sp.
ATTCAAGATACCCTTAACCGATGTGAGAAGGTCGTTGTCGTAGTACTCCTCCAAGTTACGGATAACGGGGATACTACCACAAGCCGACGCATCATACAACAACGCAACGTTGTAGCGAGCCTGCAACTCGATAAGCTCCTCGATATGGTGTGCCAACATCTTCTTGTTACCTGACACAACGGGAAGCTCCATCTTCAACGCACGCTTAACAATATCGTATGCAGCATCTGCATCGTCAATCAACTCTACGATGAAGTTGATATCAGGATCATTGAAAATATCGTCTGCATTGTTTGTAAACTCTGCGTCGATACCGCGTTGCTTGTTCAAGTCACGCACGCAGATGCGCTTAATCTCAACATTCTTCGAGCCGATGCGCTTCAACACATCATACAAGCCACTTCCGACTGTACCAAAGCCAAAAAGGCCGATGTTTAATTTCTTTCCGTTCATAATATATCTGTTTTACTTACTTATCCAAGAAACTCAATATAATATTATTCAACTGTTTATGCTCAACCAAAAATCCGTCGTGACCAAAATCTGAGTCTATGATATGATACTCCACATCGGGAATATTCTTCACCATAACGATATGGTCCGAGGGCGGGAACAGAATATCAGATGTAATAGCAACGACCAAACTTGTCGCCTTAATTTGCTGCAAAACATCCTCCACACGACCTCTGCCACGAGCCAAGTTGTGCGAATCAACAGCCTGCGAGAGACGATAGTACGAGTAGGCGTTAAAACGCTTGCACAACTTCTCGCCCTGATAACGCTGGTATGAGTGTACACGGCGCACAACACCCGCCTCGTTGTAGTTCTCATCCTTCTGCGTCTTGTCGTAGGCCATACCGCCACGATAGCTCATAAGCGCAATACTACGCGCCGTAGCCATACCTTTAAGACCAGCCTCTGCCGAACGCTCGCCGAAAGTGGGATCGCACTCAATAGCCATACGCTGCGACTCGTTAAATGCCGCCGCCCACGGTTTTGTACGAGGTGTTGTTGCAATGAATGCCGCCTTCTCCGCAAAGTCGGGCTGCATAATACTCCACTCCAAGCACTGGAAACCACCGATAGAGCTACCGATAAGTAGCTTTACGCGCTTAATACCCAAATGCTCGGCCAGCAACTGGTGAGCGCGCACCATATCGCGCACCGTAACAATAGGGAAGTCGCCATACCACGGCTCTCCCGTAGCGGGGTTTACCGATAACGGACCTGTTGTACCATAGTGCGAGCCAAGGAAGTTTGCACACACGGTAAAATATTTTGCAGGGTCAAGGAAACAACCCTCTTCAACCGTATGTGGCCACCAATCGGCAACATCGGAATTAGCCGTCAAAGCGTGACATACCCAGATGACATTGTCGCACTGCTCGTTCATCTCGCCAAAAGTATCGTAGGCGATATTCAACGAGGGCAGCACCACGCCACTCTCCAACTCAAAGGGTTTGTCGTATGTATAAAATTTTGCCATTATTCAGCCTTTGCAAAAGCCTGTTCAAAATCATCAATAATATCCTCCACATTCTCCAATCCGAGCGAGATACGCAACAAGGTAGGAGTAACACCTGCCGCCTTCAAGTCAGCCTCGCTAAGCTGCTTGTGGGTAGTAGATGCAGGGTGAGTAACAACCGTAATAGAGTCGCCAATCATAGTCATATTGGCAGCCAACTTCAACGACTCAACAAAACGCACGGTGCTATCCAACGAACCCTTCAACTCGATGGCAAAGACACCTGACGAGCCGTAGCGGTAGTACTTCTTTGCATTCTCGCAACCGGGGTGATCCTCAAAACCTACGAAGCTCACGCGCTCCACCTTGGGGTGGTTACGGCAATACTCCGCAAGCTTCCAAGTAGACTCCACCTGATGCTTAACACGCAACGAGAGGGTCTCCAAACCAATCATCATCAGATATGAGTCGAATGACGAGGGGCAGCAGCCAAAGTCACGCAAACCATCAACACGACACTTAACAACAAAAGCTGCATTACCGAAGGCCTCATAGAGGTTCAAGCCGTGATAACCCTCCGAGGGACCATCAATCTGCGGGAACTTGCCATTTGCCCAGTTATAGTTACCGCCATCGACGATAATACCGCCCATAGCCGTACCGTGACCGTTAATCCACTTCGTTGCCGAATCTACCACGATGTTAGCGCCCCAATCGAAGGGGTTGCACAGAAAACCTGCAGCACCGAATGTGTTATCCACCACAAAAGGCACATCCTTGCGCTTTGCCAACTCGCCCAAGCCCTGCAAATCGGGCACGTGGCAAGTGGGGTTGCCCATACTCTCAGCGTAGATCATCTTGGTATTCTCGTCAATCAAAGCCTCGAAATCCTCTACACGCTCGCTCTTGGCGATACGGCAGTCGATGCCCAACTTACGCAACGAGATACGGAACTGGTTGTATGTACCACCATAAAGGTAGGGCGAAGCTACGATATTATCACCCGCTTGCGCCAACGCTGTAACGGTAATCAAGATAGCTGACATTCCAGATGCCAGAGCCAACGCACCAACGCCATTGTACAACGCCGCCACACGCTCCTCGTATGCCGATGTTGTAGGGTTATGCAAACGGGTATAGATATTACCGCCCTCGCTCAACTCGAAGAGGCGGGCTGCATAATCGCAGCTCTTGAAGTGATAGGCCGCAGTAGGGTAGATGGCCACACCACGCGAGCCTGTATGGTCTACGTGATAACCACCGTGAATCTGCTTTGTCTCAAAACGCAATTTATTATCTGACATAAATCAATATCATTTTATTTCGGCACAACAGATCTGCCGAATATTTAGTTCAATTATTTTCTTCTGGATTTAGTGTCTTCGACACACGGCAATACATAATTGCCCAAATAGAGATAGTGCCTAGCGGCACATTCGCATATAGCGCATAGGCATATACTGCTCAACAAACGAAATAGATATGTTGCAACGATTAGTCATAGTTTGCTTTTATCTTTCTGCAAATATAATACATATTTTCCATTATTATTCTCCCAACGGCAAAAAAGAGCAATATTTTTACTACCTTCGTTACAAAATTACAACAACAAATTAACGAATATTAATTATGAGAAACCTTACATTTCTTTTAGGCCTACTCTTTATGGCTTGTAGCCCAGCCGACAAAGTAGGCGAGCCATACCGCGGATGGAAAAGCGGAGAGTTGGATATCCACTTCATCTACACGGGTCGTGGCGAGGCCAACTTCTACATTTTGCCCGATGCTACAACTATGCTAATTGACGCTGGCGACCATCAGGCAAGCGTACCTATGACCGACCCCAAGCCCGACCTCTCACGCCGTGGTGGCGAGTGGGTAGCACGCTACATCGAGAGAGTAAACCCCAACGGAACAGATGTCGATTACTTTATGCTTTCACACTTCCACGACGACCATATGGGCTCGATTGCATTGAATGTGCCCACAACCGAGGGTCGTGGCGATGATTATAAGTTGGTTGGCGTTGCCGATGTAGGCGAGAAGATTCACTTCAAGCAGTTCTTCGACAGAGGCTATCCCAACTATAACTATCCATTTGTAATTAACGATATCGACTCTGATAATTTCCTAAAATTTGTCAAGTATCACAAGCAGCAGTATGGCTCAACACAGGAGGCCTTCAAAGTGGGCGCCCTGAACCAGATTGCAATGAAGAACAAGCCAGAGAAGTATGCTGATCTATTCTCTATTCGCAACCTCTCAGCAAATGCCGAAGTGTGGACCGGACAGGGCGACAAGACCATCCGTTATTACGACCTTAACCCAGCCAATATGACAGGTTACAACAACGAAAATACAAAGAGTCTTGCCTTCCGTCTTGACTATGGTCCCTTCTCATTCTTTACGGGTGGTGACGTTGCTGGCTACCTGAAAAACGAAGCTGGCGAGTCGGTAAATATCGAGGCAAAAGTAGGTGAAGTATGTGGTGAGGTAGATGTATGTAAGTGTAGCCACCACGCATACTTAGACTCTATGCATCCCGACTTCTTGCGAGGCGTTAAGGCTAAGGCTTATATCGACGCTGTTTGGGACCAGTTCCACACTCAGGAGAAGATCATCAGCCGCATACTTTCACCCGAAGTATACGAGGGCGAGCGTATGTTCTACACACAATATATTGTAGAGAAGGCGCGCAAGGAGCACACTGGCAAGGAGTGGTACGACAAGGGCGTTTGCCCCTATGATGGACATATCATCGTCAAGGCTTATGACAAGGGTAATAAGTACAAGATTTACCGCGTATCGGCCGAGGATGAGCAGATGATTGTTCAGGCAATCTATGGTCCATTTGATGCACGATAACCAACAAAAAAAGAGGATGTCTAACAATAAAGTTAGCATCCTCTTTTTTATTAGGAATTGTACAACAAGAGCTATTTTGAAGCTGGTCGCAGGCTGAGAAAGCGCAGTTTACCGAGCGTAAATGAGCATTTCGAGGGCAAGCCAGATGCCAAAAGAGCCTTGTTAAACAATTTCTTTTATAAATTCACATCATTCTGATCAAGCAAATTATTCAGCAGGGCATACACCGTAAGACCCGCCACGGACTTAATACCCGTCTTGTGCGTAATATTTTTACGGTGCGACATAACGGTATGAATTGAGATATTCAGCGCCTCTGCAATCTCCTTATTTGCCATACCCTTGGCCACCAATATCAGCACATCACGCTCGCGCTCCGAGAGATCGTGGCTATCACTATACGGATTGGTATCACTCTGTTCGATGGCTGCACGCAATTTTCTTACCACCTGCGCCTGATTGTCGTAGATATTCACAACGCCATCAAACTGACGCATAACATCCTCATCACAAACCGTAGTTGACAACACCACAAGTGCCGCATCCTGCAACTCGGGATACATCGTGCGCAGCGTCACTCCACCTACGGCCTGCGAGCCAACAACAACCAAATCTGGCTCAACGACAGCAAAGCGTTCAGCGAACTGTCGCATATCACCACCCGTGTATACCACTTCAAACTCACCACTTCGCCCAATAAGCGAAGCCACTCCCTCGGCAATGATGGTCGAAGACTCAACTATTGCCACACGCATCTTTCTCATCGCTGTAATCTCCTTTCTGCAGCGATAGCTACGGGGGTTAACAATTTGAGTTCGACAAGCGTATGCTTCGACAAATCGTCACGCATACGGAACAGATCGAACAAAAGTCCACAGCGCACCTGTGTCGTACACGACTCAGGCAAGTATTTGATTATAATACTCTTAATATCATCCACCTTATCACATATATCAGTGTGATCCGCCATAAAATCCGCCATCGCAACCTCTCGTTTTCCACCCGCCGCAAGTTGCTCTACATAAGGAAATATTACCGTCTCCTCGTAGTTAAGATGCGCCTTAACCTCCTCAGCGTAGTCGTTATAAAACTTGCGAAGAATTGCATTCTGCTTGGCATCGCAACCCTCCAACACTCGCTCCACACCAGCTGCAATAGAAGGCAACATCGACTCCATATAGTAGCGATGCGAAGCACGCAGATAACGAATGATATGCTGCAAATCGGCAACATCCAGACTCTCTACATCGGGTTCAAAATCGGCATTGGCATAGACCTGGCAAATCATCAAAAAGAGGGTAGGCGACATATCATATCTTCTACACATCTCCTCCACCGACACATCGCCAAAGGGCAACTGAATATCGAGTCTAAGCAATATCGACAACAACTCATAATCGGTATCAATCAACTCGATAAGTTTCATATCCTTCGAGTAGACAATACGATTATTTCCATCTATCTTATAGCTATTCATAATTTACAATCCTAGAAATTCACCAATATGAAACGCACCAAAGGCCACCACCCACGCCAGCAGCGTATTATACACCACCGAGAACAAGGCCCACTTCCAGCCACCTGTCTCTTGCGCTATGGCCGACACGGTTGCAATACAGGGGAAGTAGAGCAGCACGAATATCATCATCGCCAACGCCGCCGCACGCGAATAGTTACCCGACGCAAGCAGGTGTTGTGAGAGCGTTGCTCCATTCTCCTCGGCATCCTCCACAGAGTAGAGTACGCCCAATGTCGAGACAACAATCTCCTTGGCCGCCGCACCCGACAACAACGCT
This sequence comes from Alistipes sp., assembly GCA_017546725.1. Classification (GTDB taxonomy): domain Bacteria; phylum Bacteroidota; class Bacteroidia; order Bacteroidales; family Rikenellaceae; genus Alistipes. Next base: position 6,127 of record JAFYRX010000019.1, read on the forward strand.
ACGCTTGCCCTCCAATCCAAGCCCAGAGGCTCCATCACGGGCTCACAGAACTTGCCTATACGACTCAGGTACGAATTCTCCTGGTAGGCTACATTTGTATCCGCCGCCACACTCTCCATCTGCACACTCTCAACAGATGCTGACGGTTGCGGATAATAGCTCAAAAACCAGATAACAACAGCCGCAACGAGAATAAGACCGCCAATTTTCTTCATATACTGCTCGCTACGCTCCCACACGTGGCGCAAAGTTGCATTAAGCGTAGGAATACGATAGGGCGGAAGCTCCATCACAAAGGGCGTCTCGTCAGCGCCAAACATAAATCGGCGCAAAATACGAGCCGTCAGCACAGCCATCACTGCACCCAAGATATATATACAGAACAACGCCACACCTGCGTGCTGTGGGAAGAATGTTCCTGCAAGCAAGATAAAGACCGGCAGACGCGCACTGCACGACATAAAAGGATTAATCAAAATCGTTATCAGGCGACTGCTTCGACTCTCGATTGTTCGCGTAGCCATAATAGCCGGCACATTACAACCAAAGCCCATCACAAGAGGTATGAACGACTTGCCGTGCAGACCCGCTAAGTGCATCAACTTATCCATAATAAATGCCGCGCGAGCCATATATCCCGAGTCCTCCATAAGCGATATGAACAGATAGAGTATCAAGATATTAGGCAGGAACACCGCAACCGATCCTACACCTCCGATTATACCGTCTACGATAAGATCTCGCAACGGCCCATCACTCATCAATCCGCCAACAAAATCACCCAGCCACACAAAGCCAGCCTCGATCCACTCCTGCGGATATGCACCCAGCGTAAAGGTACTCCAAAACATCGCAAACATAACCAGCATAAAGAGCGGAATGCCGAAATATTTGTGCGTCACGATGCGGTCAATGAGCGATGTATTTTTATTATTATCGCGGTTGCTCGCCGTGTAAGTCTCAGCCAAAGCGCCCTCGATAAATCCATATTTTTCGTTGGTCACAGCACTCTCAACATCCTCGCCAAGCGCCATCTTGATACGCACCACAGCCTTGTCGCGTGCCACACGCCACTCATCAAAATGCGGAGCAGAAGCCAATAATTTCTCTACACTACTATCCTTTTCGAGCATCTTCACCGACCAATAACGAGGCGGGAAACACTTGGGCAACTCCTCGATATTTCGCTTCATCACACCCGCCAGCGCACTCACCTCGGCCTCGATTGACGACGAGTATTTAATATGAATATGGCGCACCTTGGGGTTCTCATTCTCAAATGTAAGAATCACCTCATCGAGCAGATCCTCCAAGCCCTTGCTCGAACGCGCAACAACGGGGACCATCGGCACACCAATCATCTTTCCTAGCTGGCCATAATCGAGCTTTGCACCGCTCTGCTCCAACTCGTCGTACATATTCAACGCCACAACCATCTTGGGGTTAAGGTCGATAAGCTCGGTGGTAAGGAATAGATTTCGCTCCAAATTCGAGGCTACCACGGCATTGATAACAAGGTCGGGCATCTCGTTCATCAGATGGTTACGCACATAAATCTCCTCGGGCGTATATGCCGACAGGGCGTATGTTCCGGGCAGGTCTGTGATATTGATTTTGTAACCCTTATACTCGCAACTTCCTCGCTTGGCATCTACCGTCACGCCGCTGTAATTTCCCACGTGCTCGTGACCACCCGACAAGGCGTTGAAGAGCGATGTCTTACCGCTGTTGGGATTACCCACAAGCGCAATGTTTATCTCGCGTATCTTCTGATTGATAACAAGTTCAATATCTTCGTCATTAGAGAATGTCGCCACGCCATCTGCCTGCTGCAAACGCTGTGAGCGTGCCTCCTCCAATGTTATAATCTCGATCATCGCCGCCTCGCTTCTTCGGAGCGACACCTCGTAACCCATCAGACGATACTTTATCGGGTCACGCAACGGGGCGTTGAGAATAGCCTCGACACGCTGACCACGCACGAATCCCATTTCAAGTATTCTTCGTCTGAAACCTCCGTGTCCCAGCACCTTGACTATGACGGCCGACTCTCCGGTATTTAAATCCGACAATAACATTCTTAACTATTTTTGCTTGCAAAAATACAATTTTTTACGATATTTTCAAATCACCACAAATAGTGAAACAGCCGTGATTAATAACTATTTATCGGTATTGTCTATTTTGTCCTATATAACGACCTTTGCAACCATAGGATTTGAGTTTATTTTGTTTGTTTTATGAATATTTGCATTTACCCCAAATAGGGTACTTTGCAGCTCCTAAAATACTGGGGCAACACATAGTCTTTTTCGCAAACTCACATAGCGAAATTGACTGCGTGAAAAGGGGAGGGCTAGACCCTCCTTTTTGTTTTAGGCGCAAACAACAGAAAAGTCTTACACCAAAATAACAAATTGTTAATATTTCCCCTGAGAAAAACTTTCACATTAAAATAAATTAATGTATCTTTGCGAAGATAACCTCATAAAAGAGTTTTTACCGTGACTACAAGCCCCAAAAATAGACACCAAATAGAGACCTGTATAGGTTCTGTCAACACCAGATGGAATGGGCTGTCGTGCGGATATGAGAATGTAAAAAATAGTTGAATTTAAGTATAATAGTGGCCGTTGCATTGCGTTGCAGCGGCTGCGTTTTTAAAATTACACATTGACAATATGAAAGTTGCAGTTATTATGGGCTCAACAAGCGACTGGGGCGTAATGTCAGCCGCTTGCGAGACTTTGGAGCAGTTGGGAATCGAGTACGAGAAGAGAGTTATCAGCGCACACCGTACTCCGCACCTTATGGTTGAGTATGCCGAGTCGGCTAAGGAGCGTGGCATTGGTGCCATCATCGCAGGTGCTGGCGGCGCTGCTCACGTAGCAGGCGTAACAGCCGCTTTGACAACAGTTCCTGTAATCGGCGTACCCATCAAGACATCGGCATTGGGCGGTTTGGATTCATTGCTCTCAATCGTGCAGATGCCCGGCGGTATCCCCGTATCGACAACAGCTATCAACGGCGCTAAGAATGCCGCATTGATCGCCGCTTCAATCTTTGCCCTCACAGACCCCGAATTGGAGGCTCGCCTTGTGGAGTTCCGCAAGCAGCAGACTGAGGCTGTTTTGGCTGCCGAGTTGTAGTCGGGCGCTACGAAAACCAAACTTGAATTTTGAAAATAACGAAATACCAAACAATGAAAAACTATCGCATTTTTGTAGAGAAATATCCTCGATTCCAAGTCGAGGCTGAGACACTCCGCAAAGAGCTGAACAACAACCTCGGCTTGCAGCTGGCGTCATTGCGTCTGCTCAATGTCTACGACTTGTTCGGTTTCTCAGAGGAGTTGTTGGAGAAGAGCCGCTACGCTGTATTTGGCGAGATTGTTACCGACTGCGTAAGCGACGAGTGTGAGTTGGAGGGCAAGAAGTTCTTGGCCGTAGAGTATCTTCCTGGCCAGTTCGATCAGCGCGCATCATCAGCTGTTGATTGCGTTCGCCTTATTGAGCCCACAGCCAATGTACACATCAAGTCATCTAAGTTGATTATTTTCGACGACGCTATCACCGAGGAGGAGATGGCTCGCATCGAGCGTTACTATATCAACGCCGTAGAGTCTCGCAAGAAGGATTTGAGCGTTCTTACCGATATGGAGAATGCCGAGGTTAAGCCTGTTCCCGTATTGCACGGCCTCACAGCATTGACAGACGAGGAGTTGGCTCCCTACTGCAAGCAGTACGGTTTGGCAATGAACGCTGACGACTTGCGCGAGGTTGTAAACTACTACAAGATCGAGGGCCGCGACCCGTCAGAGACTGAGCTTCGCATCCTCGACACATATTGGAGCGACCACTGCCGCCACACAACATTTACAACAGAGATTACCGAGATTACCATCGACGAGTCATTCCTCAAAGAGGAGTTGGGCGAGGCTATCGAGTCTATGCACAAGATTCGTGAGGAGTTGGGTCGCTCAGAGAAGAGCCTCTGCTTGATGGAGCTTGCTACAATCGGCGCACGTTACTTGAAGAAGACTGGCGTGCTGGACAATATGGAGCAGTCGGAGGAGAACAACGCCTGCTCAATCTATGTCAATGTAGATGTTGACGGCGTAGAGGAGAAGTGGTTGTTGCAGTTCAAGAACGAGACACACAATCACCCCACAGAGATCGAGCCCTTCGGTGGTGCTTCGACCTGTCTTGGCGGTGCTATCCG
>JAFYRX010000020.1 GCA_017546725.1 Alistipes sp.
GTAGAGGACGACCAGCCATTGGAGGAGGCTCACTTCACAGAGCCTAACGAGGTAGAGATTGCTATCGGTAAGCACTGTGCTGCTCTTATCGAGGACGGCGCTACTTTGCAGATGGGTATCGGTGCTATCCCCAACGCTGTGCTTTCACAGCTCGGTGGTCACAAAAACTTGGGTATCCACACTGAGATGTTTGCTGACGGCGTACTTCCTTTGGTTCGCGCAGGTGTAATCAACGGCGAGGCTAAGAACATCGACAAGGGTCAGATGGTATCTACATTCTTGATGGGCTCACAGGAGGTTTACAACTTTATCGATGACAACCCAGGCGTACTTATGAAGGACGTTGGCTACACTAACGACCCATATATCATCGCTAAGAACGACAAGGTTACAGCTATCAACTCTGCATTGCAGGTGGATCTCACAGGTCAGGTTTGCGCCGACTCACTCGGTCGTAAGTTCTACTCTGGTGTGGGTGGTCAGGTTGATTTCGTATATGGTGCATCACTCTCGAAGGGCGGTAAGGCTATTATCGCTATGCCTTCAATCACCAACAAGGGTGTATCGAAGATTTGTGATACATTGATGTCTGGTGCAGGTGTTGTAACAACACGTAACCACATTCACTGGTTTGTAACTGAGAACGGTGCTGTTGATCTCTATGGTAAGAGCTTGCAGGAGCGTGCACGTTTGCTTATCTCAGTTGCTCACCCATCGGCTCAGGAGGAGTTGGATCGTGCAGCGTTCGAGCGCTACGGTTCACACCACCACTACGTAAAGGGTTATATGGGCAAGTAATAGAACATGCTCAATAAGGATATTTTACAGAGGTTGCTAACCATTTGGTTGGCAGCCTTTTTTTATTCAAAATTGGGTTTTACTATTACGACCATTTTATGATTTACTTTGAGAGTATGTGATTTTGAGTTGAATAATAATTATAAAAAAATTATTTTGCGACAAAGAATAATCGTAAAGGAGTCAAAAGACACCGCAAGGCTAATGATGGCCTATAAGGTATGACGTATTATATATTATTGTGACAGAGTAAAAATGTGAAATGAGTAAGATTTATAGATAACTAGGTGTTACAATAGAAAATATTTCTTATCTTTGTATAGATTGTCGAATAGGCAATCTTGTATTGGTGGCATTTAGGCTATTGTTTCGCAAAGTAAAACGACCAAATTTATAAAACGAATAACAATAGGCACATTAAATGCTCACGCTGTTTGGCGTGGGTGTGTCTATATTCGTTTGGGTACTTGGTCGTCCCTTCTTTGCGTTAGACAGTACCCACGTTTCTTTTTTTTGAGTTAAACGGTTGCCATCTGCTGGCAGAAACTTATTGTTTAACTTAATAATGAGAGATTATGACTTGGAATGAATTAAAACCATTAATTGAAGATGATTTTTTATCCCGTCAATTAAAAGACCCTTCTATCCGATTGCGAGCCTTAGATAATATCGAAGCATTGTTAAAAGTTCATATGCCAGAACTTCTTAATGATATTTTAGCAATTTGTAATATTGAAAAAAAGAGTTTAAGAAACAGATAGCACATTATAAAGGGAAAGAACTCAATGGGGCTGAGAAAAGTGTTATAAATGATATTTATAGACATTGTCAAGGAATCGAGTATGATATTCAAGTCGCATTACAATCTCAGAATATTCAAAATAATAGGTATGGTAATGGTTCAAACAATATCGAGAATAACAAAGAGATATCTTTCCCTGTGGGTAAATTATTGATATTCCTATTGTTTATCATTTGTTTATGTGTAACATATTGTGATGGTAATTCAGATAAACCTCTGAGACAAACAGAGGTGCAAGCAAGTGTTAGAATGTATTTAAGAAATAATTTGAGTGATTGGGATAGTTACAAAAGTATATCTTGGTCCAATTTCTCAAACAATGGAGAGGAATATAGTATTCTCCATAAATATAAAGCAAAAAATATGTTTGGAGGATATGTAACAAAAGTAAGTCGATTTTATGTTAATCAGAATGGCGTAGTCATTTATGTTGATGAGTATCAATAAAAAAATAAATCCCCATCTTGCACTACGCAAGGCGGGGATTTTTCATACTAATTAGAATATTTACTTATTCATCTTGGCCCAAGAATCCTTGAGGGTTACAGTGCGATTGAATACAAGGTGGTCGGCTGTAGAGTCCTTATCCACATTGAAGTAACCGATGCGCTGGAACTGCAAGTAATCGAGTGGCTTGGCGTCGGCCAAGAACTTCTCGACGTAGCACTCCGTAAGCACCTTCAATGAATCCTCGTTAATCATCTGCTTCATTGCGTCAAGTGCCTCGCAACCCTGCTCCTTGCGGATAGCGGCCATCTCATCACGAGGATTTTCCACTTTCCACAAACGGTCATACAAGCGCACTTCGGCCTTGATACAGTGGTCGCAACTTACCCAATGCAAAGTACCCTTCACCTTGCGGTTGCTACCCGGCATACCTGTCTTTGTGTCGGGGTCGTACTCGGCGTAAACTGTCGTTACATTACCGTTCTCGTCCTTCTCGCAACCAGTACACTTAACGATGTAAGCATTCTTCAAACGTACCTCCTGACCGGGTGTCATACGGAAATACTTCTTCGGAGCATCCTCCATAAAGTCATCACGCTCCATCCACAACTCGCGGCTGAACTCGATTGTATGTGTACCTGCCTCGGGGTCTTCGGGGTTGTTTACAGCCTCCATAGCCTCAACCTGACCCTCGGGGTAGTTGGTAATCACAAGTTTTACGGGGTCAATAACAGCGCTCACACGAGTAGCACGCTTATTGAGGTCATCACGCACAGCACTCTCCAACAGAGCAAAGTCGTTCAGTGCATCGTATGTTGTATAACCAATCTTATCTACGAAATTACGGATTGACTCAGGCGAGTAACCACGACGACGGAATCCGCACAAAGTCGGCATACGGGGGTCGTCCCAACCATTCACCAAGCCCTCCTTAACCAAGATAAGCAGGTTACGCTTACTCATCAGCGTATAGTTAAGATTCAACTTGTTGAACTCATACTGACGTGGGCGGTAGGTGCTTGCATCAACACCATCCTTAACCCAATCAACAAACAAATCGTACAAAGGACGGTGAGGCACGAACTCCAAAGTACACAACGAATGTGTCACACCCTCAAAATAGTCGCTCTGGCCGTGAGCAAAGTCGTACATAGGATATACCTTCCACTTATCACCCGTGCGGTGGTGAGGATGATTCACCACACGATAGATAATCGGGTCGCGGAAGTGCATATTTGAACTTGCCATATCAATCTTTGCACGGAGTACCATCTTACCCTCCTCAATCTCGCCATTTGTCATCTTCATAAACAAATCGAGATTCTCCTCGATGGGGCGGTTGCGATAAGGGCTGTCGGTACCTGCCTGTGTAGGCGTACCCTTCTGCGCTGCAATCTCCTCCGAAGTCTGCTCGTCGATATAAGCCTTACCCTCCTTAATGAGGCGGATAGCGAAATCCCACAACTGCTGGAAATAGTCCGAAGCATAGTACTCGTTACCCCATTGGAAGCCGAGCCACTGGATATCCTCCTTGATAGCCTCAACGTACTCCACATCCTCCTTTGTAGGGTTGGTATCGTCGAAACGAAGGTTACATACACCACCATATTTGGCTGCCACACCGAAATCCAGACAGATAGCCTTGGCGTGACCTATATGAAGATAGCCGTTGGGCTCGGGCGGGAAGCGGGTTTGAACACGTGTTTCACCCTTTGCAATGGCCTCCTCGATGACCTCCTCCACAAAGTTGAGACGCTCCTTGCTCTCAACATTCTCGACATTGTTAATGTTACTCATAGTATATCACTTAATTTTATTATTTCTGAATCAATGGAACATCCTTTAGCAGGCGTACTGACACCTGCACTACCTGCTTATTACCTATGCCCGTTCCATCGTAGAGCACGGCAAAATAGCAGTTCACTCCTACTGTATTGTTAAAGAACCAGCGGTTATATCCGATTTTCGTATTACTGTAAATATGCTCCGTTGTGCCGAAGAACGACTCTCCTGCATACAACTCGCCTCCGTAACCATACGGAAAACGGTCACTGCGGTATGAGCGGTAATATGGTTGCAAATTCTCACCCACATACAACAACTCATCTAAGTAAACACCCCACTTCGACATCTTGAACTGCAGCATACCACCTTTGGGGGTGCGATACTTCTCATCGTTGTCGCGGTCACGCTGGAAAATCTGCACATAGTTCAACCTAACGTCAAAATCAAAAAACGCATTGAAACGTGCTCCGACATAGGGGTTAATCGTAAGTTGGTCATTCACACAATGCTCGATTAATTTGCTACCAGCAAAATGGAACATCATAAAGTTATAACCACCATAGAAGCGCTTGTGATAGTTGTCGAAAAACAACTTACCTGCCGACATAATACGGAACTTCTCACGCGACTCTTCGGAGAATTTACCGCACCAATCAGCCGAAATCTCGACAAAACCACGCTCGGCGTGATACTGGCCCATAACACCCTGCACTCGATTGTCGAAGAAGCGCATCGAATCGCTCATTATGACCTCCGAATACTCACCCAACATCTTCTCGCGTGGGAAGATACCAGCATAGGCCGACACCTTTTGGCTCTTGAACTGATAGTATATCTGCGGACGCTTTTTCGCAAACATCACGTTATTGTTGCCGAAATCCGACCACAAATCCACTCCTGCTACAAGGCTATTCTTATCACCCCAAGTCACTCCGACTTTGGGTGTAAAACGTGACGAGAATATCGTTTGAGACTCACCAAAACGGCAATCGACAAGTTCTCTGTTATCGAAATACATATCGTAATCCGCACCAACGAGTATCTTCCAATCCTCCTGTGCCTGCACTCCGACAGCCGACAAGGTTGCCCACAAAGCCACAACAAGAGTCACTATTTTCTGCTTCATTTGCATAAAACGTAAATTATAATTCGCAAAGTTAATGTTTTTCTTGTTATTTATATTATTTTTGTTGTGATAAAACGACACTAAAATGAGAAAAATTACGAATCTCGAACTACACAGGCCCTCAGCAGAGCAATTCGCACAAATGAATCGCATCCCCGTAAGGGTTGTTCTCGATAATGTTCGCTCGGCACAAAATGTAGGTGCATTTTTCCGCACTTGCGATGCCTTTGCCATAGAGCACATTGCACTCTGCGGCATTACCCCGGCTCCTCCGTCACGTGACATACACAAGACTGCACTCGGAGCGGAACTTACCGTCGAATGGAGTCACTACCCTTCAACCATAGAGTGCGCCGAAGAGTTAAAACAACAAGGATATACCCTGCTTGCCATTGAGCAGGTGGAGGGAGCCGTTATGCTCGACGAACTTACTGTAGACACATCAAAGCGTTATGCTTTGGTATTCGGCAACGAGGTTGCTGGTGTAGACCAGGCCGTCGTGGACCTATGCGACGGAGCCATTGAAATACCGCAGGTCGGTACCAAACACTCTATCAATGTATCGGTAGCCGGAGGCGTAGTGCTGTGGCCATTTTTCGCAGAACTGAAATCAACACTTGAATAAAATAAAAATTTGGTATACCCATTTTTCTTACCTATATTTGCGCCATATACAAAGCATAATTTAATCTGAAATTTTATGTCAGTAGCAGGAAGTGTCAGAGCCGTTACGACTCTGCGTTTAACAGAGATGAAACAGCGTGGCGAGAAAATCGCTATGCTCACATCATACGACTATTCTACCGCCAAAATCGTAGATGCAGCGGGTGTAGATGTAATTTTGGTAGGTGATTCAGCAGCCAACGTTATGGCAGGTTACGAATCTACATTGCCCATTACTCTCGATATGATGATATATCACGCACGTTCTGTCGTACGAGGCGTCAATCGTGCATTGGTTGTAGTGGACCTACCCTTTGGTACATATCAGGGTAATTCAAAAGTCGCTCTCGATTCGGCTATCCGCATTATGAAGGAGACCGAGGCTGATGCCGTAAAATTGGAAGGCGGCGAGGAGATTCTCGAATCAGTTCAGCGTATTCTCTCGGCTGGCATCCCCGTTATGGGACATCTGGGACTTACCCCACAATCAATTCACAAGTTTGGCACATATAGTGTTCGCGCCAAAGAGGAGGCCGAGGCCGAGAAGTTGGTACGCGACGCACACCTTTTAGAGGAGGCTGGTTGCTTTGCCGTTGTGTTAGAGAAGATTCCGGCTACGCTTGCCGAGCGTGTATCCAAAGAGTTGAAGATGCCGACAATCGGAATCGGAGCAGGCGGCGGAGTTGATGGTCAGGTATTGGTTGTACACGATATGCTGGGTATCACCAACGATTTTTCACCCCGTTTCTTGCGTAGATATGCAGACCTCAACTCTGTTATGAGCGACGCCATTTCAAACTACGTCAGCGACGTAAAGAGTCAGGATTTCCCCAACGAGAAAGAGCAATATTAACACAATAAAACCTTACTACATTGAAAAAGTTAGTCATAATCCCTACCTACAACGAGATTGCAAACATATCTCCGATGATTGACAAGGTCTTCTCTCTGGCAGAACCTTTCGATTTGCTTATTATCGACGACGGCTCTCCCGATGGTACTGCCGCAGTTGTTAAGCAGCGTCAGGCAGAGTTTGCGGGCCGCCTTCACATCATCGAGCGCAAGGGCAAATTGGGACTCGGCACAGCCTACTTGACTGGTTTTAAATGGGCATTAGAGCAGGGTTACGATTACATTTTCGAGATGGATTGTGACTTTTCACACAACCCCGACGATTTGATTCGCCTGCATCAGATGGCAACACAGGGTTATGACGTGGTTGTCGGCTCTCGTTATATCAAGGGTGTAAATGTAGTCAATTGGCCTATGTCACGACTTCTGATGTCCTATTTTGCATCGGTTTATGTACGCCTCGTTACGCGTATGCCCGTGCGAGATGCAACAGCTGGTTTTGTATGCTACTCACGCAAGGCATTGGAGACATTGGATTTGGACGCTGTCAAGATGAAGGGATATGGATTCCAGGTCGAGATGAAGTATTCGGCTTGGCGACTGGGCTTGAAGGTTGGCGAGGTATCAATCATCTTTACAGAGCGTCAGGAGGGCGCATCAAAGATGAGCGGAGGCATTTTTAGAGAGGCTTTCTTCGGTGTTATGCAATTACCACTTCGTAAGATTCGCCGCAAAAACTAGATATGGAACAAAATATTCTAACCCCTACATTGAAACCGACCCTTTGGCAACGTGTGGTTAAATTTATGATGAATCCTCGCAATATTTTCATATTGGGAGGAATTATCATTTTTATACTCACCCTGCTGGAGGTAACTCGTGACCGCCACTCTAACTTTAAGATTTTCGCATTGGCTACCCAGATGTTCTGGGATGGAGTGGCTCCCTATGGCGATAATTGGAATGCAGCCAAAGATAATCTGGACTACTTCCTCTATGGCCCACTCTTCAACCTACTGTTTGCGCCATTTGCTTTTGCACCCAAATGGTTGGGACCTATGCTGTGGAACATCTCGAGTTACATATTGTGGTTTGCTGCAATATTCACCTTGCCGCGTTTTACCACAGAAGAGAAATGTAAATCGTTTCTGTTTACCTTTCTTTTGTTGGCGACCACACAACTCTCATTTCAATATAACGTAGCCATAGGAGCAATGTTCCTGCTCATATACAATATGCTGGAACGCGGAAAGAGTTTTTGGGCTGTAGTATTGATTCTCATATCTGGATTTACAAAGATATATGGATTTTTTGCTATTGGGCTACTCTTCTGCTATCCCCAAAAGCAATGGTGGCGATATATAGCGTATGCCATTCCAGTGGCTGCCATCATTCTGCTCGCACCTGCAGCCAGCATACCTTTGTCGGAGATGCCAGCCTATTATCAGGAGTGGATATCGGCATTGACATCACACAAAGATACACGTACTTGGATGACCGTTTTCTATATGAAGCCTTTCGACCTGATGCCATACCAGATATATATCCAGATAGGTGTTTTAGTAGCACTCTTTGCTGGACTGCTTTCCAATATACACTATCGCAACACGCCATACTACCGCATCGGTGCTTTTGCAGTTCTGGTAGGATATGTAATTATGTTCAGTAATTCGAGCGAAGGTCACACCTATGTTATCTCGCTCATAGGATATATGATGTGGTATTGGGCTATGCGCAGAGTTGGAGCCGTGACATTGTTTGACAAGGTGTTATTCTGGATATTGTTTGTAGTAGTTGCAGTTATGCCCGTTGATGTCTTGTGTCCTCCGAAGGTAATGCGTTTATTCTATGATGCTACGATTAATCTGTGGCTCATAACGGCTATGTGGACAAGAATATGCTACACCACATTTGCAAGAATTCCCAAGCCCTGCCAGGACTTTAAGTAAGGCATCAATGCTAACTAACAATAATAGCGATAAGTCTGACAGTAAACTTATTGCTATTATTGTTTTGTCCTCTACCAGAGAGCCTACTGGAAGGTAAATATATAATTCATAAAGAAATTCCAGAATGTAACCACTCCTGTAGCAATCAACTTGACGATATAGAAATTACACTTGATTCGTCCGTGCAACAGATATATCACAAGGTTATTAATCGCAAGGCCTATGAGCGAGAACCCAATAAAACGAAGATACTGTTGCGCTATATGAGGGTCTGTACTCGAAAATGTCCACATACGATTGAGCACATAGTTCGATGTAGCAGCACAGATAAAACCCAAAGAATTAGCTACATACTTATTCAGTCGCAACCACTCTTTCGCTATGTAGGTTATACCGAAATCGACAACAACGCCCGAACCGCCTACAACACAAAACTTGACAAATCGCTCTAACAGTAGTTTATTTAAGAATATCTCTTTTATCATACTTCTCTATATCTTCTCACACGTCTCTGCGTATATCCTCTCTACTTAATTTCAGTTTGTTGAGACTCGCTGTTAAACCAAGTGTACATATCGCGATGATGCAGGACGAATCCAACTTTATAAGGTTGAGAAGGTAACTCCTCTGGTACGATAAAACTACACTTCACTTTGGCCTCTCCACCTGCGGGTATCGTAACATTATGCCCAATATCATAGAAACGATACTGCTGTTTACGCCAACCCCAAGCCATCTGCAACAGATACTGCTCGCCATCAACCTCTACATCATACTGATACGGATTCTTTATCGTCAGCTCAAAATCCAATCTTTCACCACGCTTAACCTCTTCGGGCAAGACCAAATCACTCTCAATCTCGACCAATCGCGTGGGATGAAAATCCGATAACTCTACATAATTAACATAGCGCCCGTTAGCCAACTCTACGCGCTTTACACGCTGCCGAGCCTCCTGCTCCGAGTAACGTGCAGGGTCCACATCAATTATCACATCACGTCCCACAAAACCCATATCGTCGCTACGATACTGCCATTGCGACGTACGATGACTCACATTTGGCTGACTAAAGGCCTCCTCTCCCGTATAGAATGCATACTTCGATGCAATGGCATACTGACTGTCAAATATCACAGGTCGTCCCGCTGCTATATCTGCCATCTGCTGGTAAGCCTCTTTGTTCTTGAATACCTCGAAATTTATACCGACAGGATTAAAAATCAGCACCAGACGAGTTATAACAATAAGTCCCATTGTCCACCAGCCTGCACGCATCACATAGCGTCGAGTTCTATTATGCTGACGGGCATACATAAACAGTATCCACACCAAGCCAAACACTGCAACGATAGCCCACTGTGGCTGCACATATCCCCTGAATGAAGATATGGTAAAGAAGATTATAAATGCAGGCGGATATAACTTGACGGCTCGCTCAACGGGCGTCGTAGCCGCCTGTTTACGGTAGGCCTGCACCCACAACGGAAGATAAAATGGCGAGAAAACCACCAGCATATTGACCAGAAAATCGGTAATATTCGATATCTCGAAGTATCCGTTGCGCCCCGACAGATGATACATAAACGACACCCAATCGTGCTGATACTGCCACCACAGATGGGGCACAATAACAGCAAGTGCCACCACTCCGCTCAACATCAACTCCCCTATCTTGCGAGGATTACGAACAAACCACCCAACGTTCGCGGCCAATGCAAACAACAGCACCAAAGCACCGTGATATTTACTCAATGCCAACAATCCGAGCGAGAGTCCCATCGTAAGCCAAGCCCAACGTCTGCACTCGGTAAAGTGCTTGAATGTCAGCAAAAACATCGCCGTAAAGAACAACAGCGGGCCATCGGGTACGGCTATCAAACCATAGAGTTGCAACACCAACATTGCAGAGCAAATCATCACATACAACTCTGCATCACCTCGTTTAGCATCTTTGGGACGTATTACACGCCAAAACACATATAGATAGAGTGGCTGCAACAACACAAAGAAGAATCTCACACCCAACTCTCCTCCGAAGAACAACTCTCCCAACCACACCAACAAAGCAGTCATAGGAGGATGGTCATAATATCCCCACGCCAAATCCTGCGCAAAGATATGGTAATAAGCCTCATCGTTGGCAAGTTCACTACAACCTGCAGTAAGCAGATTGGCAACCCACCATACGGCCAACCACACACCAACTGCGCCATCGGCCGACAGACTCTTATATCTCTCTACTAATTGTTTAATCATCATCTAATTATTTTATCATCTGCGAGAATCGCTTTGCACCTAGCATATATCTCACTACCATCGAACCTTTAAAAATCTTATTTGATTCCGACTTACGCTGCAAGCGCACCTTACGACGTTTATCGGCTAACACAGAGTGCCAAGCAAAGAAATCACGATAAGCCTTCAATGTCGCTATCGCCAATTTTGGCTGTCTCTTAAGCAGATACAAGACAACAGAAAGTAAATCCGCCAACGGACGCATTACTGCCACTACGATACGTTGCATCGTAGGCGCACACTTATACAACATCGCCAAATTATTGCGGTAATTCAGATAAAGTTTTCGGGGAGACTCATTAGGCAACGTTCCACCACCCAAATGATAGACCAAACTTCGTGGCTCAACCATCACCTTATAACCCTGCAACTGCATACGCCAACAGAGGTCAATCTCCTCCATATGGGCAAAGAAATCGGAGTCAAAACCACCTAACTCTCTAAACACATCTGCCCTGCAGCAGAACGCAGCACCACTTGCCCAAAAGACCTCCTGCGGAGCATCATATTGCCCCTCATCCTGCTCTATAGTTGATAATATACGACCTCGGCAAAACGGGTAGCCCAAATAATCTATGTATCCACCCGCAGCACCCGCATACTCAAATTGTCGTCGCTCAACATATGACAATAATTTGGGAGCGACGGCTGCCACCTGACTATTATTCTGAAGCGTTGCGACCAGCGGCTCCAACCATCCTGCAGTCACCTCCACATCAGAGTTAAGCAACACAAAACATTCGGCATCAACCTGTTGCAATGCACGATTATAACCATCTGCAAAGCCATAGTTTCTATCCATCAGCACCAACTTGATGTTGGGATACTCTCTACGCAGAAACTCCACCGAGTCATCCGTCGAGCCATTATCGGCAACGACTATATTGACTTGCGGTGGCGTATGCTCAACTACGCTGGGTAGGAATTGCTCCAGGTGCTGACGTCCGTTCCAATTAAGTATAACTATGGCTGTATTTATCATATTTTCTGTTTTCTTAACTCTTCGGGCGGAGTATGCTTCCAACGACGATGTGTCCACATCCACATCTCTGGCTCGCTAATAACCTCCTGCTCCAATATACGCACATAACGCTCCGTAATCTCGTTTACTTCGACCTGCTCCTTACCGTCATATATACAGGTCAAATGCGCCTCATAGTGTCCGGCCTTTACTCTCCTCGGTGAGAAATAATATACAGGCAAACCATACTTCATTGCCAGCAACTCTGCGCCGTTATAGAATGCAGTCCACTGATGCAGGAACTTATGCCAATGGAAGTTAGGACGGATTGTAGGATTCTGGTCCGATATAAGGCCTAAAATCATCGGACGTCCATCCTTGTTATCTATAAAATGACGCATCAATCGCGTCATCGACACCAATTCGACATTTGTATGCTGACGAATACGCTTGAACAACTCATCAAATACCACATTGTTCAATTCGTGGTATACTCCCACGCACGTATGCTCGGTAAATGACAAACTAACCACAGTACCCAACTCCCAGGGGCCGTAATGTGCTGTCACAAGTATCATATTCTGCCCCAACGTGTCATTCTTTACCTGCTCTGGCGCACGCACAATCATTCTTCGTTGCAACTCCTCGTTGCTTATGCCTGATTTGCTCAACGTATTGATAATCTGCTCTGCAAGATTACGATATGTCCCACGACAAATCTTCAGCAAATCATTTTCGCTCTTATCGGGAAATGAATTACGAAGGTTGGTCATTATCACTCGACGGCGATAACGCAACACATAGCACAATAACACGTAAAGCGGATAACCAAACAGATAGTGCCTTACAAAGTGCGGCAACAGAGCAAAGCCACGACAAAAAGTCCACAAAACAGCCACCGCTGCACGTTGCGCATATGTAAGTCTCTGATTTCCGTGTGCCATAAAATTTCTTTTTACTTACTCCTCTGCCTCTTCCTGCTTAGGATAACGATTCTTGCGGCCCTCCTTCTCGGGCTTATCTGCACCTGCAACAACAACCACAAACTCACCCTTCGGCTCATTTTCCACGAAATGTGCCAATACCTCTGCCATTGTACCACGCACAGTCTGCTCAAACTTTTTGGTCAATTCACGAGATACCGACACCTTACGCTCTTCACCAAATGTTTCGGCTAACTGCTCCAGCAATTTTACAACACGGAAGGGCGATTCATAAAATATTATCGAACGAGTCTCCGACTTCAACTCCTCCAGACGTTTCATTCTGCCCTTCTTCTGCGGCAAGAAACCCTCAAAGCAGAATCTATCACACGGGAAACCACTCTGCACCAACGCAGGCACGAAAGCCGTAGCACCAGGCAAAGTCTCCACCTCGATGCCTGCCTCTACACAAGTACGCACCAACAAAAATCCTGGGTCCGAGATACCAGGAGTTCCCGCATCTGAAATCAATGCAACTTCACGGCCTTCACCAATAGCCTCTGCAACCGATGCCACCGTAGCGTGCTCGTTGAATTTATGATGCGAGTAAAGACGTTTCTCTATGCCAAGATGCTTAAGCAGAAACGACGAAGTACGCGTATCTTCGGCAAGGATATAATCAACCTGCTGCAAAACCTTTATGGCGCGCAACGTGATATCATCCAGGTTGCCAATCGGCGTAGGTACAATATATAGTTTCGACATACCGCTCTACAAAAGTTTACGCTCCAAAAGTTGAGTCAAGAATTTTGCGCCCTCCGAATCGGGATTCCATTCGGGGTGATTCTCAGCAATATAGAGCAGACAATCGTCAAACGAATCAAACTCATCCAGCGCATCCAAAGTCCGCTCATAAACATCGCCATCACCACCAAACAAATCTCTAATCATCAAGAACTTGTCATTGATACCTATAGCCTTACGCAAAGACTTTATATGCGAGTTATTAATCTCCTCGCCCAATGCCGCAGGGGCTGCAATCGTATCAGCCAACGTGGTTGAGTTCTGCGCCATAGCATCGGCCAATGTCACAGTCTTCGCATCAGCAAGAGTATTTGTAGCCACTATAGGTTCATCATCCAACTCTACAACCTTACTTACTCGTGACTGAGGCTTGGGAGTTGGTACTGCCGTAATCTCAACATCATCCTCATCATCCATATCAAAAATCTTCGATATATCTACCACCTTCTCGGGCTTTGACTCGTTGTTGTATATCGACATCATACGTTGATGCTTCGAACGTGGCTCACGACGTGGCTCATCTGCTCCAAAAAGGCTATTAAGGCTGGCAACAGGTTTGGGTTTCTCGGCTGCAGGAGCCTTCTTCTCAACCTTAACCTCCTCTACGACAGGAGTCTCCTCCTTAACGGGCTGCGGCTCAACCTTAGGCTCTTCTGGCTCGGGCTTCTCTGCAACCTCAGTCTCCGCCATATCGATATTTATTACCGTCTCCGTAGCAGGCTCAACTACAGACTCCTCCTCTGCAGACTCTTCCTCTACGGGATTGGTTTCATCCTCTTCATCCTCTTCGGCGAATATAAATTCAACCTCTACATCCTTCTCCTCGGGCTCTTCTGCCTCTGTCGTATCCTCCGATTTATTCTCCACTACAGGAGGGATAACAGTCGCTGTCGGCTCGGCTACAACGCCCTGAGATTCGCCAAAACGCAATACATCGTAAAGTGATTTAATCTTATCCAATGCCAAATCACGCTCAACGGCGGGAATAACATTGCCCTCACTCCAAGACTCAACGATAAGCGAGAGACGCTTTATTTCAGATTTAATAAATTCGATATTCATAATGCGGCAATATAAAATTTTTCAAAGATAATGATTTTTTGCCGATTATCAATGCCTTAAAAACAAAAAAGTGGCCTCTGTCGAAGCCACTTTTACATTATCTTGCCACTTAAAGCAAAACTTTCTATTTCTCGCAAAGTTGGTCGCTATATACACCGCGAGGCAAATCGTGCATATTATATTGCGATGCCATCGAACGACCATAAGCACCCGCCGACTTGATAGCCAACAAATCGCCACGCTTACTCTTCTTCAAACTTACGTTCTCGTCAAACACGTCTGTCGATTCACAAGCCGTACCTACGACAGTATATTTCTTGCAAACTTCCTCCTGCGAAGTAATGTTCTCAATGTTGTGATATGAGCCATAGAGCATAGGACGAATCAACTCGGTCAT
Source organism: Alistipes sp. (assembly GCA_017546725.1). Lineage (GTDB taxonomy): Bacteria > Bacteroidota > Bacteroidia > Bacteroidales > Rikenellaceae > Alistipes. Next base: position 14,866 of record JAFYRX010000020.1, read on the forward strand.
ACTCGCATCGATGATAAGCAAGCGACGGCCTGTTGCCGTAGTTTTGTTATACAACACACTGGTAATCAACTCACCACACTCACCTACTATCGAACGTCCAAACTCAAAATGCACCTCCTTATCGCCAACATTCAGGTACTCGTGAACAATAGCAAACAACGATGCAAAGTTAGGAATAGGCTCATTCTCGGGTACGTCATAATTAATTCCCAAGCCACCACCTACGTCAACAATACGGAACTTGAAGCCCAAAGACTCCAACTTCTCGACAATAGCATTTGCCTTGTTACACATATTCTCAAAGACGTGCAACTCGCGAATTTGCGAACCGATATGGATATGGATTCCAATGATATTGATATTCTCCAGCGACTTAATCAACTCGGCCTCCTCCAAAATCTCGTCATACGAAATTCCAAACTTACTATCGGCCTGACCTGTGTCGATACAACGGTTTGTCTTGGGGTCGATATCTGGATTCACACGCAAACCTACATCTGCCTTCTTGCCCATCTCGCCTGCAATCTGGTTTACCACCTGCAACTCCTCAATAGACTCACAGTTGATAGCCAAAATGCCCTGCTCAATGGCGTAACGAATCTCTTTATCGCGCTTACCAACACCTGCATACACAACCGTATCAGCCGCAAAACCTGATTCTATGGCCTTGCGTACCTCGTTACCGCTGGCACAATCGATACCGATACCATACTCCTTGATTATAGACAACAAGTAGTCATCATTATTGGCCTTGATGGCATAATGCACCTTGTAGCCATACTTCTTTGACTCCGATGATACGCTCTCCAACGTCTGACGCAAAAGATTTATATCGTAAAGATAAAACGGCGTCTCCAACTCCTTGAGTTGCGCTGCAACCTTTCTGCTTAACATATACTTTTATTTATTTCCTAACTAACTTACCAACTAACATTGGGCCAGATGCTCATAAATATGCATCCCGAACACCCAATATTTTGCAAATGTAGTCAATATCAATTTTTTTTGCAAATCTATACGCCACAAAGTACTCGCTCGCTACGGTTTCGGTTATTTTCCCAACTAACAAACAACTCGACAATCATATAAAAGACTTTCCGAACTTCTTTCAAGCGAGCCGCGTTTCTTGCAATAACCGATTATTTAATAAAAATGTGTTCAATCGGTTGCTCTTTGCGTCTATCTAACGGATGCGACTGATAAGCCACATTCTCAAAATCAATTTTCGCCAAATCAATACAACGTATCGTATTGTTATACATTGTTTTATAATAGACTTTCCCGTTTGTCAAATCTATCGCTGAAGTCCATTGCGTAGCACTCGGCATATTGGGCACTTCGCCCGCTGGATGCTCAATACCTATCGGCACATCAAAGTTGTTTAGCAGATGAAATGCCTGCAATATTGTATCTAACGCCGTTGCTTGCACAGGTGCCGTAGCCTTCAAAAATGCAGCCCTTACAAATCGTGACGGAGAGGTCGCATCCCCCGGCAAACCCAACATTCCCGAACTTCCACCCAAAGGGCTCAACGTAACACCCGACAATCGCTTCTCCGCAGCACTTCCCGCCCGCAGATTTACATAATTATTCAAGTTCGTAACGTGCCACTGAAATCCTGGTGCATTGGTCAGTACCCCAACCGTATTCTCATAAAAATGAGGTTTGCCATTTACAATCTCCAGCACAACCTGTCGCCCTGACTTTTCGCCGATTCGCCAATGTACGACAGCCGTCTTGTCCAGGCCGACAATTCTCACATTATTAATTCCCTCTTTCAACTCATCTATCGTGGCAAAATTTGCCAAAATCCACGTCGGCACTTGCAAATCACCCAGCGTGTGAGCGGCGTCCGTTGCATCATACGACATATAGGAGCCGTAGGTTGGAAAGAAGAACAAACCAGCCGACAAACCCGCCTCATTTATGCCCTCGGCTATAAATTCTCTACGCACAACAGACATCCCCACAACGCCATATTTTGCTTTGAATTTCAAGCCATTAGCGGCTACGGGAGTAAACGACACAATCTCTTGACCTCGCGGTATTATCACATATTCACTCGGCAACGGCTCGTTGGCATTTTCTATTGTTCGAGCCTGCACATAACTCCCATCCTTTGCCTTTAGCGATATACCCGTACACGCCGATGCCGCCATCACACCTCCGCATATAGCGACAGCCCCTAACATAATCGATTTTGTATTCATACTTATTCACAGATATAGAATTATATCCATATCCGTACATAATTTATACCAAATCTATTTTGGGGATTTTCTCTGCCTTGCGAGCCAACTACACCCGCCAACTAGACTCTGTCAAGAATTTTCCTTACAGCAGGCAGTTTCAGCACGGGCAACAAGGTCCACGACGGCAAAATAGCACATATAGTGGCCTCCAATTTGGTCACCACGCCTGGCAGACAACGCCTGCGTGAGCGAAACATAGCCTTCAAAGCCTTTCGCACAACGCTCTCGGCACTCATCATCACACCCCAGCACAACAACCTACGACGCATCCCGTCATCCAATGAATAAAACGGCGTATCAACCGCCGACGGGAACACTGCCGTAACACTCACACCACTACCTCGTAACTCATACCACAACGACTGCGCAAAACTCTTTAAATAGGCCTTCGTAGCCGCATAGTGCGATATTGTGGGATAAGGGGTCCACGCCGTAATGGAACTAACTATCAATATTCTACCCTCTCCTCTGCGCCGCATATCTTCGGCAAACAATCGGCAAAGCAACGTCGGCGCCGTGCAATGCAACGCTATTATTTGCTCTATGCGTTCCACCGCAGTACGCTCCAACTGCGAGAAAAGCAACATTCCGGCATTACTCACCAAAATCTCTACTTCATAGCCTCTTTTGGCCACCTGCTGATAGAGCCTTTGCGCCCCACCTTTTGCAGCCAAATCGGTATATATAGGCACAGCCTTAACGCAGAAATCTCGCTCCAAAACCTCTGCTACACAACGATTTCCCTCATCATCATTACTCGCAACAATGATGTTGTAACCTCTCTCTGCCAATTGTCGAGCATACTCCTTTCCCATTCCCGAAGATGCCCCCGTAACCAATGCCCATTTCATATCACAAAGTTAACATTTTTAGCGGTATTCCACACATTCCTCCCAACCAACACTTTGAATATTAATTCGTATTTTGTATATTTGTGATAACCAAACCAAATTGCCTATGATTAAATAGCAACTTTAGACATATAAATAAAAGGCGTTAGCATTTATTCTCTACTTGCGGAACTTGGACACTTTCGTATGAATAACGAGGAATAAAGGTTGATGCACTCGCTGTATTTCAGCGTGGGCATTTACTTTATTGTTTCGTTATTAGGTAGTCCAAGACCTCGCAAGTAAGCAATAATAGTGTAGTCCGCGCTTTTTGTTTGGCCGTAAATCTATGGACTAAATAGATATTAATTAATCCCTAATCTTACCATTATGAAAAAGATAATCTCACTTGCAGTATTAGCATTATGCTTTACCGTTATATCGTGTGCTACACAAAAAAAATGGGTAGATATCAGCGACCAAGTAGATACGGAACAAATGATGCGAGAACAATTTCCCAAATTATACAACGATTATAAAAATGGGAACATAATTGTTGACAAAATTAAGCAAACTACTGACGAAGACGGCAAAATAAGATACCAGGTTACATACAAAGAGAAATCAAACAGTAGCGAGTTTGAAGACTGGCTGCCAATACTTATTATGTTATCGCAGTCCAAATAAGACCTCATTCAACCAATATAAATCAACATCTACCGCAACCACACAAGGTCGCGGTTTTTGTTTGTACATATTATATATAAGGTATACAACCGCCGTTCGTATAACAAGTTCGCTTAACTTGCCGAGGATTACCTACGGCAATCTATTCTCGGCTTCGGTTGGCTGCGCCTCTGCATAGTATATACATATCCTCTGCCCTCGGCTTGCACAACCGTCCTCTGTTTCACAGAGCAGTTAAGCGCACTTAACATCAATAATACAACCATATAAGGAAAAGAATATAGGTAGCCTTCCTCTTCAAGAAGAAGACCGAACTTCGATCTCTCAACTTTTTATTTGCAGAGGAATTATAGTGTGCCGTAATGAAGAAAGGCGATTTGGATAGTACTCGTTGTACAGCCAAATCGCCTTACAAATAAGGTGCAGTAGAAACCTCTGCAAATAAAAAAGAGAAGATCGAATTTTCATTCGGTCTTCTCTTGAAGAGGCGGCTACCTACTCTCCCACCTAAATAGGCAGTACCATCGGCGTTAGTGAGCTTAACTTCTCTGTTCGGAATGGGAAGAGGTGGAACCTCACTGCTATAACCACCTAAA
>JAFYRX010000021.1 GCA_017546725.1 Alistipes sp.
ATAGTCGTATATAGCCCCTGGCAACAACAACTTCAACGGATCTTCTATCTTCTCGTTACGCTTTACCATAACGCAAAGATACTATTTTTTTACATATCTCCCCACCAGAATTTTACAGTGATCCGATGTATTCATACCGATTTTTCGGTTTACACATTGGTTTACACATTGGTTTACACATCTGCACTAAAACCACCCTAAAACGGCTAAAATAGACACAAAAAAAAGCGGTCATCTTTTTAGATAACCGCTTCACTTTCAGTGACTCCGACAGGATTCAAACCTGTAACCGCTTGATCCGTAGTCAAGTACTCTATTCAGTTGAGCTACGGAGCCATTTGCTGATTGCGAGTGCAAATATAGAGCAAAAATTTATTCTGTGCAAATATTTTTGAAGATTTTTTAATTATTTTTTACACCAAATATTTCACCATCAGCACCCGTATATACATAAACATTTGGCATACAACAATATACACCAACAAATACTAAAACGTGTTTAATGCTCAAATATATGCTCTAACTCGTGTTTTAAATCTTCGCCATAGATATCTCGCGCCACAATATTGCCTTCGGGCGAAATAAGGAAATTTGACGGGATAGATTGCAAGCCGTACTTTTCTGCAATTGATGGTGCATTATCCATCGGCAAATCGATTGCATTGGTCCACAGCATCTCGTTTTGGGTAACAAATGCCTGCCAACGCTCGACATCCTTATCCAGCGATACGCCACATATCTCAAAACCCTGCACTGCATATTTGGAGTATAATTCGCGCATCAGTGGAATATCCTGGCAACAAGGCTCGCACCACGTTGCCCAAAACTCTAACAGTACCCACTTACCCTTGCCACAAATTTCGGATAACGACTTCGGGCCCGACATAGTACGCATACGGCAATCAATAAATGGCTTGCCGACTTCGGTCTGCTCGTAGATATCAATATATTGTTCGAAGTGGCGCATAGCCATCAAATCTCGCATTTCGGGAGAGAACTGCGCCAGACGAACTCGCATATCTCCGGCCGACATACCACGAGCCTCTTGGCTTAAAAACAACTCAACACCTATTATATTGTCAAGATTATCGGTAATCGCAGTTGAAAGTATATCGTTATATTTAATTATTAGTGACTCATACTCCTCCTCGACACTCTCCGATGCAGGATTCAGATTTTGCACCTCACGCGCCACATCAGACAAACGGCGCAGAATAAAGTTGTATTTGTCATTGATTGGTCCACCCTCGACAACGTAGCCCTCATCGCCCGTATGGCGCAAATGCACTCGCTTACTCTCGGTCAGCAACATCGCCAGCGCGTTACCATTGTCGTCACACAGAAATGCTGTTGTGGGCTCCGCCACCTCGCCCTGCAGATGAAACGTATTGTCGCGATTAACCGCCGCAGAGGCCAACGTATCTACGTCAGTATTCTCCACAACAAGATAGACAACACTTGCAGCGTTATCTATCAGCCGTCCCTCGATATCGAATTTGACACTGCGGCTACAACTACACATTGCGCCGAGCAAGATTAAATATGCAAAGATTCTTCTTGTCATAGTTGAGTATTTTTACCTGTTTTGCAAAAGTAGCGAAAAAAATTCTGACTTATACATTAATATGCAATTTTTATCATAAACGCAATATTTATGCATTTATTATTCGCCACTATAATTTTACAAAACAAAATACACTCACTAATCAAAATACTTGTCACAAAATCTAGTAACAGCATCTATTACCGATTGAGTACACTCCTTATCTTGCCCCAATTCGTGACCAGAATTCGGGAATACTATAAGCGTATAATCCACTCCATTCTTTTGCAGAGCATCGGCCATACGTTTGCCGTGTTCTGAGCGAACAAGTCCATCTTTTTCGCCATATGCCAAAATTGCGGGAGGAGTAGCCGCAGAGACATAATGCAGAGGCGAAGCCAATTGCTTAAGATAATTCACATTTTCGAGGCATAAATCCTCGTCTGTTGCTATTAATCCATTTATACTTTGTAAGAAATTCTTTAACTCTTGGCGTTGAGTTACTACTTCATCCGACATATCTCCCGATGCTATTCTTGCAATTGCAACCTCATCCGTAGGAAATAGAAGACTTATATCAGCAGGCCCCACACAACTAATTTGAAATTTCAAAGGAATAGGCGATGTAGCGGCACAACGAGTCGCATACAACATTGCCAGATGCCCTCCTGCCGAATAGCCGCCGATAGCCATCTGCTTGAAATCACATCCCAATTCTGCCCCTTTCGCCTTAATAGCCTCGATACAAGCACCAATCTCCCGCATCATAGATTCAAAGTTAGGTGACTCATAAGGAATATCAGCCGCCAATACATCCTTTCCCAGACGCGAATAATTCATCGTTGCAGTCGCATAGCCCATTTTCGCATATCTGTGAACTTCATACTCCATATCCTCCTTTTCGCCACTAATCCACGAGCCACCGTGCAAAAACAGAATTAAAGCATCGGGGCGTTTATCGGTCGGGATTACCAAATTGTAAGTATTGCGGACACCCTCTCCGTAGCGTAAGTCACGGTATGTCGTACCATCTTCATCACTCCACTCTACTATTTTACCTCCATCTTTTAATTGAGAGTAAAACTTGCAACCCAATACCGCACATATAACAGCAATCAACGTAACAATACCACACACTGCATAAATAACAATCTTCATAAACATTTTCATCTTACTATAAATTTAGTGTTCTATTATATTAGTCGCAAAAATTCTTAAAAAATTACACGACTTCGCTACAAAAAGCAAAAAACTCCCCCAATTAATACTTTTGGGAGAGTTTCTCGCATATTTGTGCTAATACGGCCGTTGCCTACATCGTAAACTTCAAGCCAAAGAAGTATGTTCGGGGCAACATAGGGCCATAGACATAAACCGAATCGCGGAATGGACCTCGGTCAATATCACTCTGATAACTATCAAAAATATTCTTTATACCGCCGTTAATCTTCAGGTTAATCGTATCGCTCAATGAGAACGTATAAGCGAGTTTCAAACCTGCATCAAAGAAAGCGGGCGTAAGTTCATCACGGTCTGTCTCAATGTAACCAGCATTGTGCTGCACCAACATTCGGCCTGTATAGTTACCAAATATTGAGGCTTTGAAACGCTCGGTAATATCACCCGACGCAGTAAAATAGGCATAATGGTCGGGGGTGCGGAACATACGACGCTGCGGCTCGACATTCTCTGACCACTCCTCAGGCTCATCGTAGCGGCTACGCTGGAATGTATAACCCATCTGCAACTCAAAGGCATTGGGGATACCCATTTTAAACTCAGCCGTCAAACCCTTTACCTTTGCACCCTCGGCATTGTAACGAGTCTGGAGGATATATCCCTCCTCGTTCTCGCCCGTCTTTGCCAAAGCAAACACATCATCAAGGATGGTATAGAAACCCTCTACGAGCAGATTGGTCTGCAACCTACCGAAATTATGATAGAGGTCAGCCGAAGCGCTGAAACTATGCGAGTATTCGGGACGCAGATTCTCATCCAGCACGATTATCGAAGATTGATTATTCACCGCATCGATGTGTAAATCCTCATCGAACGCCTGCGGAGCACGGTAACCGCTCGAATAACTTACTCGCAGACCTATATCTTCAATCGGGCTATAACGCAGATTTGCGCGTGGCGAGAAGATTATCTTCTCCATCATATTGTGCTTATCGAATCGGCCTCCTACGACAAAGTTCAACTTGTCGCTCTGCCACTCATTCTGCAAGTAAACACCAGCCGTACGCACAGTCTGCATAATCTTGCGGTCGAAGCCTATCGAGTGGTCATCGAGGTCATTAAAAGAATACTCCGCACCGACGGTAAATTGCGCAGGCATAAATAAGCATTTGTCAAAAACATAACTATACTGCGCACCTGCTGCAATGGTAATATCCTTGGTTAGGCCATAAGCATTAGGGTCCTTACCCGTACCGTAATAACTGTTACGCTTGATTCCTTGTGTCGATACATACACATCGGCAAAGTGGCGTGAATCGGGGGCAAAATAGTTGAATCGCAGGCTACCGCCATCAATCTGATGACGTACATCCTCGGCAATCTCGGCCATATGAGGAGGCTCCTCGATGTTATCACCACCTCGACGATACTCACCTATGTGGTGATACTCGGCCGTAAGTTTCGAGTGAGCCGAGGTCTTGTAGTACCCCCTGAAACCCAACGTCTTGGAATCCATCTTTAGGATATCCGAGAATCCGTCATCGTTGTAATCGTGTGCATCACGATTCTTTACCATACCAAACAGATATACTCCTGCTCGATTGTTATCCGACACAAACGAGCCATTGAACGAAGTATTGAACTCGGCCGTCGTACCCTCAATCAAGTTTGTCGTATTGGCCAACGAGAGAGAATTACGCAAAGGCTCTTTGGTAATTATGTTTACCACACCACCGATAGCGTTTGAGCCGAAAAGAGCCGAGCCGCCACCACGAATAACCTCTACACGCTCAATCATCGCTACGGGTAATTGCTCCAATCCATAAACACCTGCCAACGAACTGAATATGGGGTTTGAATCGAGGAGCACTTGAGAATATTGTCCCTCGAGTCCGTTTATTCGCAACTGCACGGCACCACAATTACCACAAGTATTCTCTACTCGCAAACCAGGCTGAAAAGCCATCGACTCTGCAAGATTACTCGACGCTGTATTCTCGAACAACTTTGCCGAAGCAACGTTTACGATTGTCGCAGTATTCTTCTTGTTGGTTTCGTTACGTGTAGCCGACACAACTACATCGTTCATCGAGAGAGCCTCCTCCTGCATCGTAAAGTTTACTTCGACGTTTTTATTGCTCACGAGTTTTACACTCTTCTCAACGGTCTTATAGCCTATGGCTTCGGCTACCAGAGTATAAGTACCCTCGGGCAGATTCTTCATATAATAGTGGCCCGTAGCATCGGCTCCTGTGGCATAGGTTGTACCTTTGAGTGAAATCACCACATAAGGAATATGCTGATTGCTCTTGGCGTCAAGGATGTGGCCATAAACATTTGCGTCGCTTGTTTTTCGGGGTTCGGGGTTTTCATTATCTGTTACGGCGAATGCTGTGGTGCCAATAAACAACACACCACACAGCATCACCAAATGTATAAATTGCTTCATATATTTAGTGCTAAAAATTATAAAATATGTAATAATACAATGAGAAATCTACACCATACTGTATATATATAGCGCAGACAAAAAGACTAATTAATATAAAGCAACTGCGGGCGGGGCACGCATCGATATGATATGCCTTAAACGCCTCTTGAATATGTGTACTACATATACAACAAATCTTCTACCTACAGGGGTCAATATCGCGCAGAAGAGCGCAATCGCAACAGCCAAAATCTTAACTGCGGACATTGCCGAGATAAGATTAATCTGCTGTTGGGTGTGGGTATGGTTCGGAGTTTCTTTAGTACCAAAGAAGATATGCGAGTGGGTAAAGGTCTGACCGTCGATAGTATGCTGGTGCAAGAACACCGTCGCACTGAGGATATACTCCATAAACAGCAGGAGCATCAGCGCTGCAAAAAGACGTTTCGATATGTTGTTTATTCTACCCATCTGCGACTGCAAATATACGAAAAAAAACAATCCAGCAAAAAAAATGAGGCTGCCAACAAATTCAATGTCTGGCAGCCTCATCTATAGATTCTAATTATAAATCGTTAGAATACGGGATACACATTCGGAGCACGAACAATAACCTCATCAGCACCATTACCACTCTCGGTGCAGACTATTCTTACGGCCTTCACCGCCTTCTTAGGAGCATCCACTACACCTGCACCCAAATGCAAGTCGCCAACACGCTCAAACTTCTCGCCATCGTAACTTACCTCAACATAGCCCGCATTGAACAACAATCGAGGCAGGTGGCTATAGCCCGTAGGCACCTCTATCTTGCGACAAACAACAGGCTCATCAAATGTATATAGAATCCAATCGCCATCCTTGCAAGCGCGAGCCGTACGAGCCTGGCGCTTATAACCCTCGGCATTGGAATAGGGATTCTTCTCCGAAGCCTCGATTGACGATGTAATCGTCACCTTGGGTTGCAACATCGTATAGTGAGCCTCAACAGCCACATTGCCACTGCGTGCACCACCCTGCTTGCTGTAGAAGACGTACTTCGCAGGTTTGTCGGTCTTGATAGGGCCTACATAGTTATGAGAGCCTGACTCACCGTCAATATTATAATAGATATGTGAACGGTCGCTATTTGTCGCAGTCAATACCCCATCCTCATACTTCACTACGGGAGGAGCTAGACGGAAATCGATTCCCATAGCCAACATACGGTCATTATGGGCATTTGTCAAGCGAGAGTTGAACTCCTGCCACTCGCCACCCTTGCCACACCAAGCCACCTCGCTCAACGAGCAGATACGGGGATAGGTCTGATATTGCAGATAGTCGCTCTCATCCTCCAGGTGCGAGATGTAAAGTTCGCTAAAGAACGAGGCCTGAATACCTGCCACATTTTTCATTTCCTCGGCGGTGAAGCCCTCCTTCTCGAAGTCGAACGCCAACACCTTGCTCGCATCAAATATAGCCGCCCAATTATGGCCAGGCTCACGCTGTGACTGACGCATATCGAAATAGAAGTAGTGACCAGGCATTACGATGGTTGAATAACCCTCGCGTGTAGCCTTGCGGCAAGCGTCAACGCTCTCCCAACCATATACTACGGCCTCCTTCGTGAGAGTTCCCGCATTGATAGCCTCATTCCATACACAAGGGTGCTTGCCGAGTGAAACGATAAACTTCGAGAGTCTGTTCATAAAATACTCCTGCAACTCGGCACCGCTCTGCATATTATTAGCCTTCGACAAAGCCTGACAATCGGGGCAACTCTTCCACTGCGAAGTGACTACCTCGTCGCCACCAATGTGAACATACTTCGAGGGGAATAACTTGGCCAACTCCGAGAAGATATCCTCCAGCAACTTATAATTATCCTCCTTCGATACGCACAACGCGCTACGGGTATCATAGCCGAGCGAAGCCTCCATCTTGGGGGTGAAGTTACACAGCACATCGGGACGCACACGAGCCAAGTTATGACTGTGGCCAGGGAGGTCAATCTCGGGGATAATCTCGATATTACGCACTGCCGCAAACTCTATGATGTCGCGCATCTGCTCCTGTGTATAGTAACCGCCATAGTGCTCCTGCCAACGGCCATAACGACCTGCAACGGGCGAATCTACACCACGGAAGCCACCCACCTCGGTGAGTTCGGGGTGTGACTTAATCTCAATACGCCAACCCTCATCGTCGGTCAAGTGCAGGTGCAACTTATTGATTTTGTGATGAGCAAGATTCTCTATAAACTTCTTCACGCCCTCGGCATCAATCCACGTACGCGATACGTCAAGCATAAATCCTCTGTACTCAAAATGGGGCTCATCCTCAACTCTGCAAGCGTTTACCGACAGGGGTAACTCAATCTTTTTGGTATAGACCTTGGCGGGCAACATCTGCAACAAAGTCTCGATACCATATACCACACCTGCGGCCGTACCACCCTCGATAACGACTCCCTTGTCGCTCACATCGAGAGTATAGGCCTCGGCTGCCAAATTTTTATTTGTACGCAACACAATATTGCCCTCACCTCCAGCGTTTGACTCCTGAACATCAAGCGGTAGGTACTCAGCCAAATAATTAGCCGAGGAACTTAGTTCCGCAGAGTGCGCAACCTTGGTTGTTGATAGTATAGTAAAGACACCATTCCTTTTTTCCAACTTTTTGGGTTGAGGAATGATGTCCCCCGCAAAGGCGGGCATAAAAGCAAATAAGGCCGCTATGGCCGCAAAAATTCTAACGATTTTCATAGGTTACAAATTATTTTGACAACAAAGTTATTAATTTTCGGTTGAAAATCTTAACTTTGTCGAGAGAATATTTTTACGAATTATGAATTACGACAAAAAACTTAAAGCCGCAGCACGACTATTGGAGGTTATGGACACTCTGCGAGAGAAGTGTCCCTGGGACAGAGAACAGACCTTTGAGTCGTTGCGCAACAACACTATAGAGGAGACCTATGAATTGGTAGACGCCATTGCCGATGGCAATATGGATGGTATAAAGGAGGAGTTGGGAGACCTGCTCCTGCACGTTGTATTCTACTCAAAACTCGGCGAGGAAGAGGGACAATTCGACTTTGGCGACGTGGCCGATGCCGAGTGCGACAAACTAATTTATCGCCATCCGCACGTTTATAGCGACATCCACGCCGACACTCCCGATGAGGTGATGAAGAATTGGGAGGAGTTAAAACTCCGCAAAAAGCAGCGTCAGGGCGGTATCTTGGGCGGAGTACCTCGTTCACTACCCGCTATGGTAAAGGCTGTACGCATTGGCGAGAAGGCAGCAAGCGCGGGCTTCGATTGGGAGCAGAAGGAGGACATTTGGGCAAAGGTCAAGGAGGAGATTGCCGAGATTGAGGTCGAGATGGCTGCTGGCAATCACGAGCGCACCACAGAGGAGGTGGGCGATTTGTTCTTTGCGCTGATAAATATGTGCCGACTCTATGGCATTGACCCCGAGATGGCGCTGGAGAGATGCAACAAGAAATTTATCTCACGTTTTCAGCATATGGAGGCCGAAGCCGATGGCAAACTCTTTACCTCGATGACCGCCGAAGAACTTGATACTCTTTGGAGAAACGCAAAGAAAGACGAAGAAAAACAATAAAAAAATATGGCACTAATTAGAAAAGTTCGTGGACACGTTCCCGAGATTGGAGAGAATACATTTTTGGCCGAGACGGCTACTATTATTGGCGACGTTACTATCGGCAAGGATTGCTCAATTTGGTATGGCGCAGTATTGCGTGGCGATGTAAATACTATCACCATCGGTGACCGCACCAACATTCAGGACGGCGCAGTAATCCACACGCTTTACGACAAGTCACCCAAGCCCTCGCAGACACATATCGGTAACGATGTATCGGTAGGTCACAACGCCACCATTCACGGTGCTACAATCGGCGACAGCGTATTGATTGGTATGGGTGCTACGGTTTTGGACAACGCAGTTGTTCCCGAGGGTTGCATCATCGCAGCCAACGCACTTGTATTGTCAGGTGCGCAGTTGGAGCCCAACTCGGTATATGCTGGTGTACCCGCCAAGAAGGTGAAGGAGATTACACCCGAGCAGCGCGAGCACATCGTAAAGCGCACAGCACGCGACTACCAATTGTACGCATCGTGGTACACCGAGGAGGAGTAGTCGGCGACGCACGAATAGACTCTATTCGCCATTACTGCCCTAATGAATAAGAGTTTTACTTAACACAACGATTATAAGACCTATGAAAAACGTGGCGAATATGAATATGTTAAGACGCAAGAAGCGTTCCACCACGGTTGTGAACGTTATGATTGCCATCGTGATTACGTTGGCAGTGAACTTTTCGTACATATTGGTAATGATTGCCGAGCAGCGCGAAAACTCAAGCAACACGACAAACAATCAACCACAACAACCACAACAACTGCCCGAAGCAGAGGGCGTATTGCATCTTTCGCGTGATGGTTACGGATATATTATCGTAGAAAATAATATATCACAAGAGGCTTCTGACCAAGGACTCGCCGACAGCATTTTTGTCAGCAATCGCAAAGTATGGCAATACCGCCTGCAAGATGGAGATGCGGTACGTTGCACACTATATCCACCGCGAGGAAACTCTAATCCGAGCCTAAACGAGGTGTTAATACATAACGGCAACGAGATTCCCGCACCTCCCGTCTTTGACCGTCCCCGACGTTCACAAGATATGGCGTGGCAAATGCTCTATTACTTTACTTTAACACTTCTGTTGCTGACAATTATGACGGTGCGTTTTGATGTCCACAACTTTACTACACGCCGTTATTTGATACGTTGTACAGGTGTAATCCTAACAGCCTTTGCGTTCTACTTCTTCGCACCATTCATAAATTGGAAGGTGGGCGGTAAGGTGATGATGATTTTCCAGCACGAACCAAACATTATGGTCGATTATTTGGTTATTATGAAGTGCTTGGTAGCCGTCATCGTTGCTATCCTTTATGGCCGTATCTACGGAATGTTGTTCGAGCAGCAGAAGATTCAGTTGGAGAACGAGCGCCTACGTAGCGAAAACTTGCAGACACAGTACAACCTGCTGATGGGACAGATTAGTCCGCACTTCTTCTTCAACTCGCTCAACTCGCTCTCGATGCTGGTGCGCGAGCAGAACGAGGAGAAGGCGTTGGCATACATCGACCAACTATCATACACATTCCGATATATCATTCAGAACGGCCAAAATACAAACACTACGTTGGCCGATGAGATGGAGTTTACACGAGCCTATGGCGAGTTGTTTAAGGTGCGTTATGCCGACAAACTATTCTTCGACATTGACATAGACCCTAAATATAACGAGTGGACTCTGCCAGCACTCACTATGCAGCCGCTGATTGGCAATGCCGTGAAGCACAACACCATCACACGCAAGCAACCCTTCCATATATCGATTCGCACCGAAGGCTCTACGCTTATCGTATCGAATCGCAAGGCCCCGAAGTTGGAGCCAGAGCCATCAACGGGTATTGGATTGAAGAATTTGTGCAGCCGATGGAAGTTAATCACAGGCAAGGACATAGAAATCAAAGACACTGATAGCGAATTTATCGTTATACTGCCTTTGCAGCACCCCGACGGACAATAGGACTTAACCAGACAAATTTTAACGTATGAACATTCTTATAGTAGAGGATGAAACGGCTGCTGCCGTAAACCTAAAAGCAATATTGAAGAGCATCGACCCTTCGTTCAATATCATAACCGTATTGGAAAGCATCGAAGAGGGTGTAGAATATTTTGAGGACAAGAGTCAGCCCACACCGGACCTTGTATTTATGGATATCCATCTGGCCGACGGTGAGTCATTTCGCATATTCGACTCGGTAGATATCACCGCACCCATCATCTTCACTACGGCGTATGATGAATATGCCCTGCGTGCCTTTAAGGTAAATAGTATTGATTATCTATTGAAGCCCATTAAGGTTGATGATGTACGACGTGCTATCGAGAAACTCACTCGTTTAAGTGGCAACGAGCGCACTAATTACAATAGTCGTATCAATACGATGATTGAATCATCCAAGCAAAACAACAATAATCAGCGAGTCTTCCTTGTACATTACAAGGATAAGATTATTCCGCTTAACATTGACGATGTGGCCTACTTCTATATCTCAAACGAACGTGTAACAGCCGTAACACTTTCGTCGGAGCACTACAATATTGACCGCACGCTGGAATCGTTGCAGGCTACCTTGCCCGAAGATGAGTTCTTCCGAGCCAACCGCCAATTTATCATTGCTCGCAAATCTGTAAAAGATATTGCAGTATGGTTTGGCAGTCGATTATCGCTTAATCTGTCGGTTGAGATTCCCGAAAAGATTATCATCAGCAAGGCTCGAGTTCCTGAATTCAAGCAATGGCTAACGTCAGTTCACCCCCTAAATTAGGCGATTCGCCCTGCAAATCGAGACGTTTAACCGATGCCGCGGCATCGGTTTTTTATTTAGTCACTATATTTGCAATACTGAAAGTAGGCTATAAACCTTTTCTGAAGGGTGTTATAGCGGGAGGAAAGAGGAAAGTGTGAGAGAAAAGGAAACTAGTTAAACAAAAAATATTCATAATTATGAAAGGATTGAGAATTATCGCATTAGCGTTTGCATTATGCATCGGAGGCACAGCCTTGGCACAAGGTCCTCAAGGTCCACAGCGTCCTCAAGGCCCACAAGGTCAGCAGCAAGGTCAGCGTGGCCCTCGCCAGAGAATGAATCCCGAGCAGATGGCCAAGATGCAGACAGAGCGTTATGCTAAGAGTTTGGAACTCTCAGAGGAGCAGCAGAAGAAGTTGTACGACTACAACTTGAATAACATCAAGAAGCAGCAAGAGGAGCGTGAGAAGATGCGCGCTCAACGTGAGCAAGGTCAGCAGGGACAAGGTCAAAGACCCGACTTCCGCAATATGAGCGATGCTGACCGTGAGGCATTTATGAAGAAGATGCAGGAGGAGCGCAAGGCTCAAGAGGCTGCACAGGAGAAAGCACTTAAAGAGATTCTCACAGAAGCACAATATAAGAAGTGGCAGAAACTCAAGAAACAGCAGGAGATGCGCCAGCGTCAGATGATGCAGCAGCGTATGGAAGGCGGTGAAGGCGGTTTCGGTGGTCCTGGTGGACAAGGTGGTCCTGGTGGCGGCTTCGGAGGCTTCTAAAGTGATAAAGAAATGGGATTCTAACCCCGTCTTATCTTTTAAGAATCCCATAAATCCATTCAAGGGCAGTAATGGAAATTAGGTTGTTTTTCGGTGGGGTGTCAACAGTCTGTTGACACCCCGATTTTGTCATTTCACCTTATATTATATATCAAGCACAAAATATTTTCCTATATTTGCGCGTTTTTATGCAAGTGTAAAACAAAAATCAAAAAAAAGTTTGAACCTTGTGTAGTTTTTACGCTACAAAAGCGACTAATATTTATAGCACGCAGAAAATTAATAATAGATATTTACAGAAAAGATGAAAAGATTATTTTTGACTGCAATCTTTGCACTATTGACCACTGCCCTATTCGCACAGCGTCAAGGTAACATTTCATTGACCGTAGTCGATGAAAAAACCAACGAGCCTGTAATCGGAGCAGTGTTGGAGATGGCTCCTACATCAAAAGCCGATGACAAGAAACACTACACAACTGACATCGACGGCAAGGTTACAACCCCCAACAAACCTTACGGCAAGTACAATGCTACAATCTCATTCTTGGGTTATGAGGACTATAAGATGGAGATTCAAATTAACTCGCCGAAGCGAAATCTTGGAACAATCGCACTCAAGGAGAGTACAACACAAATCAACACCGTCGTAAAGGAGGTGCAGGCTATCCGTGCTTCACAAAAGGGCGATACTGTAAGTTACAACGCAGGTGCATATAAGGTTGCCAACGACGCCGACGTTGAGGGCCTTTTGAAGAAGATGCCTGGTATCACAATCACCAATGGCTCAGTTGAGGCTCAGGGTGAGACCGTACAGAAAATCTTTGTCGATGGCAAGGAGTTCTTTGGCGATGACGTATCTACTGCGCTCAACTCACTTCCTGCACAGGCAGTAAAGAGTGTTGAGGTTTATAACAAGTTGAGCGATAACGCAGAGTTCTCGGGCCGTGATGACGGTAACAGTTACAAGGCTTTGAACATCGTAACGCACGAAAATATGCGTCAGGGTGCATTCGGTAAACTCTATGCGGGCTACGGATATCAACCCGATACGGACGATATCACCAACTCTAACAAATATAACGCTGGTGGTAACGTCAATTACTTCACAGGCGCACACCGCATCTCAGCCATCGGTATGATAAACAACATCAACCAGCAACACTTCTCATTTGAAGATATCTTAAGTGTCTCTGGTGAAGGTGGCGGTATGGGCGGCCGCGGCGGCGGTGGCTTTATGACACGTCCACAGAGTGGAGTTGCCAAAGTCGGTGCGATAGGTCTTAACTATACAGCCGCTTGGGGTGAAGAGGGCGAAGCCGGTGAGGTAAAGTTGCAGGCAAGTTACTTCTTCAACCGCACTCGCACACGTAACCTCTCGGAGATGACTCGCTGGTATGAGGCTCCGTTGGAGGATTTGGGAACATTGGAGCAGAGCAGCAGTTCTGACAATCGCAACTACAACCACCGTGTTAATGCTCGTTTGGACTGGCGTATCACAGACAATCAATCGATTATGTCGCGTACCAACTTCAGCCTTCAGTCTTACGACCCCTTCAGCCGTACAGATGGTTTGCAGGTTGGCGAGAACCTCTATAACATCATCCGAAACGGCAGCAATGGCGACAATGGTGGTTACAACTTCTCGGAGTTCTTGCAGTATCGCCTGAAGTTGAGCGAGGAGGGACGTATGATTACCGTTGATGGCCGTGTGAACTATCGTAACAACGAGAACGAGTCTCGTTCATTCTCTAACCAAGAGACAATCAAGAACGAGGATGGCACATACTCACCCTACTTGCGTTATTTGAGCAACGACTCATCGTCAGACAACTTGGGTGTAGGTGCTGCCGTAAACTACTCGGAGCCTGTTGGCAAGTTCTCGCAGATTACTATGCGCTACGACTTCAACTATACGGGACAGAATAGCGACCGTAACACATTCAATTATGGTAATAACAGCGATTACACTAATGGTATTCTCGACCCTGCGCTTTCTAACCGCTACACAAGCGATTACACTACCCACCGCATAGGTCCAGGTTTCAACTACTCAAAGGAGCGCAACACATTTGTTGTAAATTTGAGTTACCAGTACTCAACGCTCGATGGTCAGGTAGAGGCACTGCAGACACAACCCGTAAAGCGTTCTTACAACGACTTTACATACTTTATGATGGGTAATTTGAATATCAACAAGCAGCACTCATTGCGCCTGTTCGTTATGTCAAATACTGACAACCCTCGCATCAACCAGTTGAACAGCATTCTCGACATCTCTGACTCGCAGTATGTATCGAATGGTAACGAAAATTTGAATCCTGCATACTCACACCGCGTGAACTTCCACTACAACTTCACCAACCTGGAGAAGGGCCGTACGTTTATGTGGATGTTCGGATTCAGCACATCACAGAATTCTATCGCACAGAGCATCTATACAGGCAGCAACATCCCGCAGAACATTGTAGATGAGGTTGGCTCACAGCCCATCCAATACACTACTTACGACAACGTAGACGGACAGTTGAGCCTGAATACATTCTTGAACTATGGTGTGCCTTTGAACTTTATGAAGTGTAACCTTAACCTGCGAGGTGGTGTTAACTACTCAAAGAATCCTTCATTGGTGAACGAGCAGAAGAATATTGCAAGCAATATGGGCTACAATGCAGGTGTCGTATTGGGTAGTAACATCTCTGAAAATATCGACTTTACACTTTCGTGGGACGGACGTTACAACGTAGCCGAGAACTCGTTGGCATCACGCGGTGGCAAGAACGAGTATTTCAACCACTCGGCATCGGGTTCTATCAAGACTGTATTCTGGAAGGGCTTTACATTCACAGCCAGCGCAAGTTACATCCAAAATATCGGTTACACCAACGACTATAACGACTCTTATACGTTGTGTAACGCATTCCTCGGCAAGAAAATCTTCAAGAATCAGTTGGGAGAGATTATGGTCGGTGTAAACGATATATTCAATCAGAATACATCATTCGCCCGCTCAACAGGCTCTGGTTATACGCAGAACTCTTGGAACAGCGTGATTGGACGTTACTTCACAGTACAGTTCAACTACAACTTGCGAGTATTCGGCAAGAAGGGCTCACGCAACCTCGCTGATTATGGCATTATGGAGGGCGGTCAAGGCGGACGCCGTATGGGTCCCCCGATGGGCGGTCCCCGCTAATGGAATACTGAATTATAATAATAAATCAGCCCGACCTTTTTGGGGTCGGGCTGATTTATTTTGTGATGTAGTCGTAATCTATTACGAGGCTTTACATCTGCTTAACGAGCCAATCCATAGCCTTGCCTTCCGAATAATCGTTCAACAACGGCACCCACGAGAAATGGCTAATCATTGTAGGAATACCGTATTTCTGCATATAGGCATCATCGTAAATCTCAATCTTGTCATTCTGCGCACCAAGATGTTTGCGGGCATTGAAATAGGCGTGAGAACTAATCACCTTACAAGTTCGGTCAGACTCGGCGTGGACGAAGAACATCGGCAAATTGCAGAATGCCTTGGTATCCATATCCTCAAGCACCATATCCAAGCCATTCCACTTATAAACCTTACCCTGAAAAGCCTTTACGAGGTCATCGGTAAACTGTCCGTCATACTTCTCTTTCACCATATGGATAGGCACAATCGGGTCCATTGCACAGCACGGAATAGCAGCCTTGAAACGGTCAGGGAACTGCATCATAAATCGCATTGTGCAACCACCACCACTTGATGCTCCAGCGCAGAAGAGTTTACTGCCGTCAACCTTACCCTCCTTAATCAATGTATCGATAAAAGCCATTTGTAGAGCATTATTGCGGTCCACAAGTTTAATACGCTCGGGGTCCAACGAGGCACTATACGAATAGTTGGGGTTGGCAATGGCAAACATCAAAGTAGCGCAAGGCACTCCCGCCTCGGGAAGCGATACGACACAACGGTTGGCCATAACTGCCGTCATCAAATCACGATTATACTCACCTCCGCCAATCTGCCACACGAGCAACGGAGCGTTATTGATTACATTACCCTCTGCATCCTTCGGAAGATGAAGAATATATTCACGCGTGATACCAGCATAGGTAAACGAGCCCTTGATACAATCATCCAACACCTCTACACGCTTCTCCTTCACATCGGCCATAGTCACATTGAGATTAGAGTCCGCCTTGCACACCAACTCCCAGGGCACACTCTTCCAATCACGGCCACGCATTCCGTTAGCATTAAACGGCTTGGCCTCGATACGAAGAGTATTTTTATCTCTCGACACCACAATGCCATCATCGGCATAAGGCTCCAGCGCAGCACCCGTCGCAGCATCTACAAATCCATCTGCTACGTTGTTCGTAATATCAAAGTCCTCGGCCTTAAGACCTCTTAATGATTTAGGGTTGCTAACAGTAATCTCAACGGCATTTACCATCAAGCCTCCAACATCAGCCACTTTGGTGTAAGCCACAACATTCTCCACGACGGCAGGCTCTTTCGCTCCACCACACGACATCAGCCCCAGGGCTGCTATTCCCGCAATAATAAAATTCCTTGCCATAATTATATAGTTTTAGTCATAACAAATATAGGTAATAATTCTGTCATAAACAAAAAAATAGGCTTGCCCGACATATGTCAGACAAGCCTTTAAAATTGTGGACCCAGAGGGGCATGATCCCACGACCTTCGGATTATGAGTCCGCTGCTCTAACCAACTGAGCTATGGGTCCGCTCAAAATCAAGCATCGCTTTGCTAATTTTGCGACTGCAAATATAGGATAAAATTTCTTAAAATAAAACTATCGCTCTAAAAAAGTATATTATAGTCCTAAAAAAGGATTGAGCGTGCTATATTCGCTAACCGCTTCATATCGCACGCTCTTTCCGTTGCGCTCGCCGCGGGGCTATTCAGACCTACGGCAAGCCAAAGACGATAATCGTCAACTTTTGTTTTATATTGCCTTAATCCAAATAAATTTGACCAATGCAATATAAAACAAAAAAGATGTTGAATAATCAACATCTTTTTGCTAACTTGGTCTGTGGGAGTTGACGGATTCGAACCGCCGACCCTCTGCTTGTAAGGCAGATGCTCTGAACCAGCTGAGCTAAACTCCCGAAGCGCCTGAACAAGGACTTGAACCTAGGACCCCATGATTAACAGTCATGTGCTCTAACCAACTGAGCTATTCAGGCATTTTTAACAAGAACGTGTTTGTTTCGTTTTGCGAGTGCAAATATAGGAGCAATTTTTGGAACGTGCAAGAAAAATCAAAAAAAAATTACAGAAAATTAAAAAAATTGTAATTTTGCAGTCGAAATGAGACGTATACTATATTATATAATGGGATTTTTTCTGTGTTCGATGCTTGACACAGCGAATTTGTATGCCCAGAACTCAGCACTGAAGTTTGACAGCGAGAAATGGAATTTCGGAAAAATTGCTGAAGATGGGGGTAAAGTTGAACATACATTCACTTTTACCAACACTTCATCCAAGCCTGTCGTCATAATTGATGTGACGACAAGTTGCGGTTGTACTACCCCATCCTACTCCCGCAAACCTATTATGAGCGGTCAGAAGGGTGAGATTGTTGTATCCATTGACCCGATGAATCGCCCCGGACACTTCTCAAAGGTTGCGTCGGTACTAACTTCGGCTTCGGAGCAGGTGATAAATCTCTCAATTGAGGGTACGATAGAGCCGCGAGTAAAGACAATCGAAGAGCAATATCCCTTCGACATTGGAGAGGGTGTACGCCTATCATCAAACTTCCACGCATTTGCCTATATTGGTCGTGGCGAGAACTTAGAACAGACTATAGGCTGGATTAACACTTCAAAGAGTGACGTCAAAATCAACTTTATCGAGGAGCAAGGTAGCGGACACTTTAGGCTGGAATACCCCAAAGTGTTGCCCGCAGGAGAGCGTGGCGAGTTAAAACTCGTATATTCTGTTCCTGCTGCAAGCGACAAATATGGCACAATGAGCGATGTTTACGCTATCGAAGTAAACGGAAAAAAATCAAAGACGTCGTTCAGTACACACTCCATTGCGGTAGATAAGTTTGATAGCGCAAATGATGATATATCAGCACCTATTGCTGAATTATCAAAAAAATTTATTAAATTTGGCGACTTAAAATATGGCCGCAAGGCATCAGATACATCAGTCACACTGGCAAATAATGGTGAGAAAGACTTGATTATTAGAGCGGTAGAATGGCAAGGCGAGGCTTTGGAGTGTTCATTGAAGGCAGGCGACAAGATTCGCAAAGGCCATAAAGTGACGCTGAATCTCACGCTTGATACATCAAAATGTGACTATGGGGTATGGGTTGACCGTATAAAAATCATCACCAATGACCCTGCTCACCCGATGCAGACAATGCGCATAACGGCCATAATCGTAGATTAGGATTACGGATACTCCGTAACTTAATAGTGTTAGTTTAGTTAGAGGAAACATTGAGTTCAACACCGAACTCACAATGCTTATGTTTAAGATTGTAGAAAAAAGAGCGTTAGCCGATAACATTTATCTGCTACGCATCGAGGCTCCGAGAGTTGCTGCAAGTGCACTTCCCGGACAGTTTGTCATTGTTCGCGTTGACGAGCAAGGCGAACGTGTACCCCTCACGATTGCTGATTTCGACCAGGCGGAGGGTACCGTTACTATCGTAATTCAGACTATTGGCGTATCGACACGTAAATTGTGCACCTTAAACGAAGGTGATTATATCGCAGACTTTGTAGGCCCGCTGGGTAATCCTTCGGAGTTTGTACATATGTCGAGCGAGGAGTTAAAGGGCCGTCGCTACCTGTTTGTGGCAGGTGGTGTTGGTACCGCACCTGTATATCCACAAGTAAAGTGGTTGCACGAGCACGGAGTAGAGGTTGATGTTATCATCGGTGCAAAGACCGCATCAATGCTTATCTATACCGAGGAGATGGAGAAGGTTTGTTCAAACCTCTATATCGCTACTGACGACGGAAGTCGTGGTTTCAAGGGTATGGTAACGGCTAAAATCAAGGAGTTGATTGATGTCGAGGGCAAGAAATATGATGAGTGCGTGGCTATCGGCCCTATGATTATGATGAAATTCGTAACGCTCACTACTCGCGAGTACTCATTGCCGACTACCGTTTCATTAAACGCATTGATGGTCGATGGCACAGGAATGTGTGGTGCTTGTCGTGTAACAGTTGGTGGCAAAACCTACTTCACTTGCGTTGATGGCCCCGAGTTCGACGGTCATCAGGTTGACTTTGACGAGGCTATGCGCCGTCAGGCAATGTACCGCTCACAAGAGGGTGAGGCCAATGAAAAACATAACCATAAATGTAACTGCTATGGCAAATAAGATTCCACGTGTAAGTGTCCGTGAGCAGGAGCCTGCTGTTCGTGCTACCAACTTCGAGGAGGTATGCTACGGTTATAATAGCGAGGAGGCACAGTTGGAGGCCTCACGTTGCTTGAATTGTAAAAATCCGCGATGCGTTGCGGCGTGTCCCGTAAATATTAATATCCCCGCCTTCATCAGCAAGATTGCCGAGGGCGATTATGCTACCGCTTCGGCCATCATCGCCGAGGATAGTTCGTTGCCGAGCATCTGTGGTCGAGTATGTCCGCAGGAGAATCAGTGCGAGGGCTCTTGCATCCTGGGTATCAAGAGCGAACCTGTCGCTATCGGCAAATTGGAGCGCTTTGTAGGCGACTGGAGCCTCGAGAATGAGTGCAAAGGATGTGCTGATATTACCCCAAATGGTCACAAGGTTGCCGTTATCGGTAGCGGTCCATCGGGCTTGGCTTGTGCCAGCGACTTGGCAAAGATGGGTTACGATGTAACGGTATTCGAGGCATTACACAAATTGGGCGGCGTATTGGTGTATGGCATTCCCGAGTTCCGTCTCCCGAAAGAGAAGATTGTGGCTCGCGAGATTGACAGTCTGCGCAAGTTGGGCGTAAAGTTTGAGACTGACGTAGTTGTTGGCCGAACAATTACAATCGACAGTTTGATGGATAACGAAGGTTTTGATGCCGTATTCATCGGTTCTGGCGCTGGTCTGCCTCGATTTATGGGTATCGAGGGCGAAAACTTCAATGGCGTAGTTTCGGCAAATGAGTTTTTGACTCGTGCTAATTTGATGCGCGCATTTGACGAAGGATATGACACTCCAATATATGTCGGCAAAAAAGTAGTTGTTGTCGGTGGTGGTAACGTTGCGATGGATGCTGTACGCACAGCCAAGCGTCTGGGTGCAGAATCTACAATCGTTTATCGTCGTTCGGAGGCTGAGTTACCTGCTCGACGCGAAGAGGTACATCACGCCAAGGAGGAGGGCATCGAGTTCCGTATGCTCACCAATCCTACATCTATCTTGGGCGACGAGAAGGGCTGGGTTAAAGGTCTGCGTTGCATAGAGATGGAGTTGGGCGAGCCCGACGAGAGTGGTCGTCGTTCACCCGTCAAGAAGCAAGGCTCAGATTTCGAGGTGGAGTGCGACGTAGTGATTATGGCACTCGGAACATCTCCCAACCCATTGCTCAAGCAGACTACAAAAGGCTTGGAGACTAACCGTCGTGGCTGTATCGTAGCAACCGAGGATGGCGCAACAACTCGCGAGGGTGTATTCGCAGGTGGTGATGCCGTAACAGGTGCTGCTACAGTTATCTTGGCTATGGGCGCAGGTCGTAAAGCCGCAAAGGCTATTGACGAGTATATCAAGTCTAAGTAAAGACTTAATACCTATACACAAAAGAGTCCGTTTAACTTACTATCGTTAAACGGACTTTTTGTATTTTTCTAATACTATTACGCCTTGAAAACAACCTCCAATCCATCATAGGCTGCAGCAAGTGGCGCAGGGAGAGTCGCATCCAACTCCTTCTGTGTAGGGTGCATAGTGCGAGCCATATGGGTAAGATAGACGGGTTGCCCAGCAGGAGGTGTATATCTCTTAGTCTTCTGCAACACACGCACAATGCGTTCTACTCCACCAACACTCGTATGGGTGAAAATACGGAAATCGTCATCGTGGGCCATACCCATTGTCGCCTCCATAATAAGCGCCGTGATGGGTTTACCAGCGCTATCGTGAACATCTATGCCAGCCAAACGTGCTGCAACAGCAGGTATACCGCCCGTATCGGTAGCATAAATCAATCGCGCACCATCCTTTTCCAACAAATAAATAAGCGTCTGCTCAAATGTATAACCCGTAGCGTGACTCGCAGGCAGAGGCGTAATTGTCAAATCGCCGATGCTGACCGCCTGCCCTACATATAAGGGAATTATTTCGGGCATAGCCGCCTGCACCACTTTGGCTGCTCGCTGAAAATCGGCTTTGGCAATGTCGTACCACGTCTGACTCAAATACACACGTTTTACACCCGCCTTAAGTGCCGTTGCGGGGTGGCAATGGTCACCGTGAGAGTGAGTATAAAACACCGTATCAGGATGACAACCCTCGGGTAACATCTCGAGGTTTGTCGGAGTGAAATCTATCAAAATATGGCCATCAACAAGTATGCTCGACCAGCGACGGTGCTCGCCTCGCTCATCTTTGCCATTCCAATCGGCAGCGCCCGTACCCAAAAAGCGGACTGCAATACCTTTATCGGATGATTGGGCAGCCTTATCGGCATCCGAATCAAAGACTTTGGCGCGAACACCCTCGGCACCAACGGCCAAAATAGATGTCGCAGCCACCTGCATAAATTGTTTTCTATTCATAGGTTAAAAATATCAGCATACAAATATACCAAATTATTTGTTGAAAGTCTTACACAAAACGTGAAAAGGTGGAATAATTGACTCTATTTGCTATCTGAATATAATTTCGTATATTTGCCAAAACTCATATTATCATAACGGTATGCTAAAAAAATTAACCCTTTTTGCGATATCATTGATGGTGATAGCATCTACACCAATGGCATCAGCACAAACTGCAGGAATCAAGTCCGCAAATAAAATCAACCCGACAACCGTAGAGATACGCTTTACCGAAGGAGAGAGTATGATGCTCGATTTCTATGGCAAGAATATATTTCGTCTGTTTCAAGATAACAACGGAGGCATAATACGCAATCCCGAAGCA
Source organism: Alistipes sp. (assembly GCA_017546725.1). Taxonomy (GTDB): domain Bacteria; phylum Bacteroidota; class Bacteroidia; order Bacteroidales; family Rikenellaceae; genus Alistipes. The sequence continues at coordinate 22,460 of JAFYRX010000021.1, forward strand.
AAACCCGAAGCACAGATTTTAGTTGACAAGCCACGTCGTGAGGTTGGCGACATTAGGGTTGAGGAGCAAGGTGATAATATTACTATTAAGACCGAGCAGATTAAGGTCGTTTTCGACAAGCAGACGGCTACGATGCAGGTTACCGACCTGCGTACCGAGCGCACGGTTATTAAGCAGATAGAGCCTATAAAGTTTAGCGGCAAGGGTGTTGCCGTAAATTTCGCTACCGAGGATAACGAGTACTTCTATGGTGGCGGTGTGCAGAATGGCCGTTTCTCGCACAAAGGCAAGATTATCGCCATCGAAAATCAAAATAGTTGGACCGATGGCGGAGTGGCTTCACCCACCCCATTCTATTGGTCAACAAATGGTTACGGTATAATGTGGCACACCTTCAAGAAGGGCAAGTACGACTTCGGAGCAACCGACAACGCAGTCGTAGCATTGAGCCACGAAGAGAATTATGCAGATTTCTTCGTTATGGTAAGCGAAAAATCCATTGCGCTGCTTAACGACTTTTATCAGTTGACAGGCAATCCTGTTTTGTTGCCTAAGTTCGGATTTTATCAAGGTCACTTGAATGCCTACAATCGTGACTACTGGGTAGAGACCGAAGAGGGAGGTATTTTGTTCGAAGACGGCAAACGTTATAAGGAGAGCCAGCAGGATAACGGAGGCGTAAAGGAGTCTTTGAATGGCGAGAAGGGAAATTATCAATTCTCGGCTCGTGCTGTAATTGACCGTTATGAGCAGTATGATATGCCATTGGGATGGTTGTTACCCAACGACGGTTATGGTGCTGGTTATGGCCAGACCGAAACACTCGATGGCAATATACAGAATCTTAAAGAGTTGGGCGATTATGCCCGAAAGAAGGGAGTAGAGATAGGCCTATGGACTCAGTCGGACCTCCACCCCAAACCCGATGTAAGCGCATTGTTGCAACGCGACATCATAAAGGAAGTGCGTGACGCAGGCGTAAGAGTGCTTAAAACCGATGTGGCTTGGGTTGGCGCTGGTTATTCATTCGGTTTGAACGGTATTGCCGATGTAGCACAGATTATGCCCTACTACGGCTCCGATGCTCGTCCATTTATCATTTCGCTCGATGGTTGGGCTGGCACACAGCGATATGCAGGTATCTGGACAGGTGACCAATCGGGTGGCGAGTGGGAGTATATTCGTTTCCACATCCCGACATACATAGGTTCGGGGTTGTCGGGACAACCCAACATATCATCCGATATGGACGGAATCTTTGGCGGAAAGAAACCAATTATCAATACACGCGACTTCCAATGGAAGACATTCTCACCTATGCAACTCAATATGGACGGTTGGGGTGCAAACGAGAAGTATCCGCACGCTTTGGGAGAGCCAGCAACATCGCTCAACCGCTGGTATTTGAAACTAAAGGCAGAGTTGATGCCATACACATATTCTATCGCGCAGGAGTCTATTGACGGTATGCCTATGATTCGTGCAATGATGCTGGAGTGGCCTAACAAATATACGCTTGGCACGGCAACACGTTATCAGTTTATGTATGGCCCGTCGTTCTTGGTAGCACCAATCTACCAAGATACGGCAGCAGATGAGGAGGGAAACGACATCCGTAATGGCATATATCTGCCCGAAGGCGAATGGTATGACTACTTTACAGGCGAACGTTACGAAGGAGGCCGCGTGATAAACAACTATGCATCTCCAATTTGGAAGTTGCCCATATTTGTTCGTGAGGGCGCCATAATTCCGATGACCTCAAGTCACAACAACCCCAATCAGATAGATAAGCACCTGCGTATTTATGAGTTATACCCCACTGCTGACAACTCATTTACGGAGTATGATGACGATGGTCGTACAGAGGCCTATCGTAAAGGCGAAAACACCACAACGAAGATTGAGACCGCAACGGATAATCGTAAAGTGATAATCACAATCAATCCCACAGAGGGCGATTTCGAGGGTTTTGAGCCTATGAAACGAACTCATTTGCGAGTTAATATCTCACAAAAACCGAAACGAATATCGGCAAAGGTAAACTCTCGCAAGGTTTCGTTGAAACAGGTTGGTAGTTTGAAGGAATTGGAGCAGAACGACAATTGTTATTTTTATGAGGCTCAGCCCGATGTGACACGCCTCGCAACAAAGGGTAGCCTTTTGGAGAATTTGCAGATTACAAAGAATCCTGTCTTGCACGTTAAATTAGCCGAAGCGGATATTACTGCGACATCGCAGGTTGTAACAATCGACGGTTATGAGTTTAATATCGACAACCGTCTGCGCGTGAAAGAGGGAGAGTTGCAAAAGCCCCAATTTGCACTTGAGGATAACGGAATCCGTCCATATGAGGTTACGCCAAAGTGGACCGAGGTAGAGAATGCCGACTATTATGAAATCGAGTTCGAGGATATGCTCTACTCGACTATCCGTAGCGACTCATTGGCCTTTGGCGATTTGAAGGCTGACACTGAATATAGTTTCCGTCTGCGTGCAGTAAATGCCGCAGGAACATCGGAGTGGACAGAGTGCAGCGTACACACAAAACGTAATCCGTTGGAGTGGGCCATAAAGAATATCAAGAGCGAAGCATCTACGCCTGCACAGGGAGGAGCCTCGTTGGCATTGCTTTTTGACTTCTCGGAGGCAGGAAATATATGGCATACTGCCTACGGCAAGGATGCTCTGCCGTTGGAGATTATTGCCGATTTACGCTCGGTGAATACACTTGACAAGATGCACTACATACCGCGCGACAACGCTGGCAATGGTAATATCTTGGCGGGTAAGGTCTATGTAAGCGAAGATAAGCAGAATTGGAGCGAAGCGGGTAATTTCGAGTGGGAGCGCAACAACAAAACCAAAGTCTTTACATTCGAGGGTAAGCCATCGGCTCGCTATGTAAAGGTTGTTGTAAGCAAGTCTGTTGGTAACTTCGGCTCGGGTAAGGAGTTATTTATATTCAAAGTGCCCAATTCGGAGAGTTACATTCAGGGTGACATCAACAATGACGGCAAGATTGATACCAATGACCTCACTTCTTATATGAACTATACGGGATTGCGCCGTGGCGATGGCGACTTTGAGGGTTATATCAGCCGAGGCGACATCAATGCCAATGGTTTGATTGATGCTTACGATGTCTCTACCGCTGCTACGATGCTCGACGAGGGCGTCAGGGGCGGCAAGCCAATAGCAGGCGATATCGTAATATCAAGCGACAAGACCGATTATAAGGCTGGCGATGAGGTCGTAATCACTGTCGAAGGTAAAGCATTGGCAGGAGTTAACGCCTTGAGTTTTGCTCTGCCATATAATCAGCAGGATTACGAATATATCGGCATAGAGCCTACGGGTATGCAGCAGATGGAGAATCTGACAAACGACCGTCTGCATACGTCGGGCGATAAATCGCTCTATCCGATGTTTGTCAACACGGGCAATAAGCCTACCGTTGAGGGTGATACGACACTTATGACTATTAAGTTCAAGGCAAAACGCAACATCAAGTTTGACCTGAAGGCCGTAGACGGATTTATGGTCGATAAGCAACTCGGAGTAAAGCAGTTTTAGAATGATTAAATTAAAAATACAATAAAAAGAGCCTACACTATGAAAAGATGTTTTATTTTACTTCTGTGCCTTATTATCGGGGCGGAGTGTTATGCACAAAAGATTAAAGTAGCGTGCGTTGGTAACAGTATAACCTATGGTTCGGGTATTAGCAACCGTGATAAGGACAGTTATCCCGCACAATTGCAAAAACTCCTGGGCGAAGAGTATGAGGTACGCAACTTCGGTGTTCCAGGAAAAACGGCCCTCTATAACGGACTTACGCCTTATGTCGAAACTGATAGTTATAAAGAGTCTTTGAAGTATAACCCAGACATCGTATTTATCAAGTTTGGAACAAATGATGCTGGTGTAAGAAACAACAAATTTCGCCACGCTTTTGGCGAGGATTATCGCAAAGTAGTAGACACCTATCGCAACCTACCATCGAAACCTCGCGTGATACTGCTTACTCCAATTCGCAGTTTCTTGCCAGAATATCACCCCGATGACGTCATCGTAAAGGAGATGATTCCGATAATCAATCAGGTGGCTTATGAGCGAGGCCTCGACATTATCAATCTACATAACATCTACGGCGACAAATGGCAACAACCGCTTATGCCCGACAAACTGCATCCGTCGGCGATTGGTGCTGGGGAGATTGCCTTGAAACTCTATCAATACCTAACTGTAAAGAGGGGAAAAGAGGCAGATGTTATCGAAAAGTTTGCACTGCAGCCAACAAAAGAGTTTAATTTTTATGGCTACAAAGGCTATCAATACGATGATAACGGAGTGACATACTATATAGTTAAACCTAATCAGGTTGCCGAAGGGATGCCTTGGGTTTGGCGTGCACGTTTCTGGGGCCACGAGCCACAGGTTGATATCGATCTATTGGAGCAAGGCTTTCATTTGACTTATTGCGATGTAGCCGATTTATTTGGCTCATACAAGGCCGTTGCCCGCTGGGATAGATTCTATAAATTAGCAACCGCTGCAGGACTGAACAAAAAGGCAGTGTTGGAGGGTATGAGCCGAGGCGGACTGATTGTCTATAATTGGGCTGTAAAGAATCCAAAGAAGGTCGCTTGCATCTATGCCGACGCTCCTGTTATGGATATCAAGAGTTGGCCGTTTGATTGGGGCGAGTTCCGCGATACAGATGGCCGTCTGAAACGATTGATGGCATCTTATGACTTTGCCGATACGGTTGCGGCTTATGCCTGGAAGAAGAATCCCATTGACCACGCCCGCAAGATTGCCAAAGCAAAGATTCCCATCCTGCACGTTGTAGGAGATGCCGACACTGGAGTTCCCGTTGCCGAGAATACGGCCATTTTTGAGGAGCGCCTGGCTCAATATGGCTATGAATTAAATGTCATCCACAAGCCCAACGTAGGCCATCATCCTCACTCATTGAATGACCCCGAGCCTATAGTAACATTCATCTTGGAGGCCGTTAAAGCCAAAGGACAAAAGACTGCAGACTAACAACTGCATTACATAGATTCATATCGGGCAATGCACAATTTAGTTGCATTTATTCCACACATAACAGAAAAATCCTGCCTAATATGAGATTAGGCAGGATTTTTTGTTATGTATATTTACACTATTTTGTTGCTATCACCTTAGCCGCGACTTCGCGATAATTAGGCATACAAATTCCAATATCAGCACCTATATACGTAGGGTCACATATAAGATACTTTTTGCTATTAATATTCATATAATCGCCCTCAATATCGTCGTTAAAGCAGACTGCCGTAGCGATGTGTTCTGGATAATCAAGCAAAACGACATCCAGGCCCAACAGGTCCTTAACTAACGTAGCAAATAACAAAGAGCGGTCCTCGCAATCTGAATATGGATAATACAGAGTTTCATTTGCAAACAGAGTTCGCTCGCATCCAAACTGTTCATCATCGACCTTATAATCAAACGCTGATTGAACGAAATCTATCAAGATATTAGCCGCAACCTCTTCGGTCTTATCGGCAATAGCGCTCTTTAATATAGGATACAAAGCCTGCTTTGTAAGCGTATCAAGTGATGCATTGACAAAATTCTCAATACTGCATCGAGGGTATGAATTCAAGAACTCTATCAAATTACGATTATGATTTATCTCAACCTTCTTATCACCAAGTTTTTTTGAAACCAACTCGCGGCCTCGGATGCTATCAACGGGCAACTCTGGCAACTCATCTACACGCAACGACAACACGCTCTCACCTGGGAACTGAAAATCGCACACATAGATACTATCTGCCGCCTTACCCATTGCATAAAATTTCATCCCATCAATTAGGACGTACGGAGTAGCATACACCGTCGTATTCGTAGACATAAGAATCAACAAACTCTCGGGCGTGCGTCCGAAGCGTATCTTATATCCAGATTGCGTCATAATAAAGGCCTGCAACACTATCGCATCGCGAGAAGAATCGCTACCATATATCTCTTTAGAAACCTGCTGCAACAACTCATAATATGCCCAGTCGCACAACTTCAGTTCTTCGCGCAAATCCAGACAGTCGTTAATCAATGCACCAACTCTTCCGTCCGATAGTTTGCTCCAGCCCTGCGAAACCGACTCCTCACTATCGTCTGCCAACTGTAGGTCTAATCTCGCCTTATCCGCTCGCAACTCACACTCTGCACCAAAGAACTTTACATTGATTTTTGCCGTCGGCACAATCGGAGTGGGGATAGGCTTCGGTGGAGCGGCCTGAGGCAAGGTAACGTGTGGCAATATATTAATTATGGGCACTTCGATTTTAGGCAATGTATTCTCTTGCGGCTTGAATACAGGCTGCACGGGCGGGTTAGGCTTGGGCTCAGGTATCTGCGGCTCTACCTTAAACTCTTTCCACGTCTTCTTCAAGAAATCCGCATATTGAGCATTTGCTTTGGCGTAGAACTCCTCATATTGCTTATTCACATTCTCCTTAAAACTCTCGAATGCAGAGTTCATACTCTTCTCATACTCCTCAAAAGATTGTCCATAAGCCCTTACGCTCGACAACAGCGCCGAGACAAAAATGGCCACCACAAAAACCTTACGCATAATATCCTGTTTTATATACCCAAAATCTTTGTATCGGTTGCCGAGTGGGTTATCTCGGCAACCATATCTCAAACCCTACAATAGCCTTTATTCGGCCTTAATTGTCACGTTTACAGTCTGCTCGGCAATGCCATCAGAGACCTTAAATGATGCCGAAATATCCTTGCTCACCTTGCTTCTATCGACATTCACCGTAACAACCTTTCCGTTCGAGGGCTGAATCGTGCCACTTGACTCCGACACCGACAAACAGTTGTTCGAAATGCCCGAAATTACCCAATCAAAGGCCGATACGCCTGTATTCTTTATGCGGATAATCTCCTCTGTCGAAGTTGAGCCGAAATCGAGGTTTAGCGGCTCAATCTCCATATAACTTGTCTCACCCTTGTGCGCTGCACACTGCACCGAGATGGTGTATGTGTTACCCAAAGCCGAGATGCTCACGATGGCCGACTTATCCTCGCTCATCTTGCTGCGGTCTACCGAGAATACGATAGACTGAGTCTTGCCCGACGCGATATTTCCCGACGTAGGTGTCGCCGACAACCACGAATTGTTGCCCAAATTCAGACTCCAATCAGTTGCGCGAGTACTCTCGTTGGTGAAACTCACCGACATCTGAGTCTGCGTAGAGCCGAAATTGAGATTGGTGGGGCTAATCTTGAAAATATCCGCAGCCTGAATGGGCGTGAGGTGGATATCGCAAGAGACGCGTGAGCCAGGGATTACAGTCACCTGACGGTAGTTGTTCTCATAGTCGTTAGCCTCAACGCTAATCTTGTACTGTCCCGCCTCGAGAGCCGTAAACTCGAAGTGGCCGTCGCTGCCCGACACGGTTGTGCGATTACCTGGCGAGAGTATAACCTCGGCATTGCGAACAGGCTCGCCCGACTTGAGGTCGGACACAATGCCGTAAACATCTCCGAAAATGGGAGCCTCATCGTTAGTTGCGCAGCCCGCCAACGCAGCGGCTGCCATAACGAAAAATCCTAATAAAAATTTTCTCATCTGTAATTAAATATAATGTATATTATTTTATTATTTCTATCTATCGCATCACACCCTAAAAGTCATAACCGACGATTGTTGAAGCAAATGTACTCCAACCTGATGCCGATTTATATGCATCAACTGATTCCGTCGGAACGTATATTCTACGTGCAGATATATATCCGTATAGCGCTTGAGTGCCCACAGATGGAGGAGTTACAGCCTTGCAATAAAATCCTGTAACAGAGGTACAACCATAAAATGCATAACTTTCAAGCGTAGTAACTGTACTGGGCAAAGTAACCTCTACGAGGCTTGAACATCTATTAAATGCGCTCAAATCTATAGTCGTAACACCCTCTGGAATTACAACAGATACTAAATCACTACAATTCATAAATACTCCTGGACATATAGTTGTTATACCTTGAGGTATATTACAAGTTGTAGTTCCTGCTGGAGCGAACGCAACTAATCTGTCATTTACGACAAGACATCTATTATCATCGCTTGCAAATTTTCCTGTTATCTCTTGTAAACTAGGACATTCACTAAATACCCAATCGCCAATAGTTGTAACATTGTTTGGTATTGTGATTCGTTGCAGATTCTGACACCATTCAAATGCGCGTTCCTCGATTGTCTCCAGATTTTCAGACAATGTGATGTTTTCAATGGAAGCACCTCCAAACGCCATTTCTCGAATGGTTGTTACACTATTAGGCATTGTAATATTACCGAATGTGGTATAGGCAAAAGTTTCTAATCCAATAGTCGTAATACCTTCAGGAATATTATATGATGTCATTCCTAATGGAGCAATCGCCAATAGCGTGTCGCCGTCTATAAGTGATTTGCCATCTGATGTCGCAAACTTTCCACTAAAACTACCAATATTTGGACATATAGCAAAAACTTTCTCGCCTAAAGAAGTTACGCTATTAGGTATAACAACACCAGATAATAGTTGGCAATCATAGAATGCTCCCTCTCCTATAGTTGTTAAATTATTGGGGAATGTAATGGTTTTCAATGCATCACAACCCGAGAAAGCATAGCTCTCAATGGTCGTTACGCTTTCTGGCATAACAATTTCCGTCAATTTTGTACATTCTTCAAATGTTCCCCATCCAATGGATTTAACGCCATCAAGTATGGTAACAGTTGTTAGATTAGTGCAACCATCAAAAATATATGCTTCCCAATTTGTGATACTACCTGGTATTGTAACGGTTTTTAATGTTGTACAGTTTTGGAATGCACCCCAGGTCATTGCTGTTGCGGGGCCGTCAAATGTAATCACGCCTTGACCATTTTCGTAGACATTAGACACAATATTTGCTCCAAAAGTCGCATTATTCACAGGTGTCACAATTGTACCATTTGTTGTTGTATATAAAATCTGATTGTTATTAGAATTATCTTCTGGTTTAACAATCAAGTGCTTATAGTCCGCCCAACCCTCTGCATTGACATAGGCGTCGTATGTTCCCGCAGGCACATAGATTTTACAATCAGCCGAAACGTATTCAAATTGATTATATTCTGAGTAATACTCATCAAAGCCCAAAGTAGGAGGTGTTTGGGGATAACAATCAACACGAGTCATACTGCGACAATGAGAGAATGCACGCTCTTCGATTGTCGTAACACCTTTAGGAATATTTATGGATGTTAAACTACTACAATGTACAAATGCGCCAGGGCCAATTGACACCATACTTTCAGGAATAACTATTTCACTTAGATTGCTACAGCCTACAAAAGTTTGCTCCTCTATTGCAGTTACACCTTCTGGAATATTAATAGATGTCAAATTGGTACAATCTCCAAATGCGCCACCGCCAATATATGTCACACTTTCGGGAATAATCAAAGATGTTAAATTTACACAATCTTGGAATGCCATCGCCCCAATTGATGTTACACCATCGGGGATTGTAACTTCTGATAAACTGCCACAATAAAAGAAGGTTTGGGATTCTATTTTTGTTACATTATTAGGAATATTTACTGACGTTAGACTACTGCAATAAGCAAACGCCGTATCACCTATAGAGGTAACACTTTCTGGTAGAATGATTGAAATCAAGTTACTGCAATCACTAAACGCAAGTCTTCCAATTGATGTAACGGAATTTGGTACATTCACAGAAATTATATTCCCACATTTATAAAAAGATTGTTCTCCAATGGTAGTCACACCATTTGGTAAATTGATAGACTGTAAATTCTCACACTCTTGGAACGCAAACTTTCCTACCGATGTTATATCTCCGTCGAAGGTGATAATACCCTGACCGTACTCATAAGTATTTGAGACGATGTTTGCACCAAAGGCTGACGGGTCGTAAGGCTCAACGATGTTGCCATCGGTAGATGTGTAGAAAATCTTGTTTGTAGTGGTTGCGCCCTCGGGAGTCGGGTACGCAATCACGTTGACGGGCTGGTCAACCGTGCCGTCAGAAATCATAAACGTAGTTGCCAACACCTCGTCGAGGCCCTCGCGGTCGAGTGTGATTGTCACAATCTGGCTGCCGCCCGGGGCAACAATACCGTGAGTCGCAGACATCGACAAACGCTCGCTCTGCACCTTATACAAAGTCCAGTTTACGTCGGTCTCGCTGACGTTGCGGATGCGGATAATCTGCTCGGTCGCCTCCTCTCCGAAATCGACGTTCAACGACTCGACAACCATAACGCTCGACAACTGAACGCTCTGCTTACACTTCAATGACAGCGGATGAGTATTTCCAAAAGCCGAGATATTCACTACGCTCGACTTATCCTCGTTCATACGCGCACGGTTGGCTGTGAAGACTATCGAATGAGTCTTACCGCCACCGATACGACCCGTCGTAGGATAGGCGTACAACCAGGGTGTATCGCCCAAATCCAAGAACCACTCGGTCTCCGTGTCACTCTCGTTCGTAACCGTTGCTGCAATCTGCAACTCGTTGGTACCGAAGTCGATACTTGTTGGATTAATCGAAATCACATCGTTGTCAGCCTCGGGCGTGAGGTGAATATCGCACGAGATTCGTTGGCCCGCAACGACCGTCACCTGACGGCTATTGCTCGAGTAACCATTGGCCTC
>JAFYRX010000022.1 GCA_017546725.1 Alistipes sp.
GGTGGTAGAAGCACAAACTATCTATTGAAAGAAGATATATGATATATGAACATCTAATGGCAATGCCTCAACCTTTCGGTCGAGGCATTTTCTATACCAATCCATCTAAATTAGTTGAACCAGACTGTTGCTGAGGAATCTGCGACCAGTAGTTTGTGAGTCCCTTACTGATTTTAGTGCAAACACTTATTGGTTTCTTTCTCCCCTTCAATTTAGCAGATATTTTCTGCTTTGTGGCATCTGATAATGCTCGTTGTTTTCTTTTGTATTCCATATTCTTAAGGTATTTACTATAAATAGTATGCTAGCCTTAAAAAGTTTAGTTAGCTCCTTTTTTATGCCGAAAAAAACAGGAAAAATATTTACGACCAACAGTTTGTACGCCTTCTACTATGCCTTCCACTATAATGTACGGTAAGTTCATTAAGCATTTTGAAAGATGCCATATCCCTGGTTAGGGGTATTCTAATTTTCAAAAAACTATTAGATTTATATTGAATATTATTATATATAACACATTAATATTCAATATGTTGTATTGTTTTTACAATTAAAAATATTGAAAATAATTGATGTATAGTTTTTTGAAAATTGACGTAGATATAATATGTATTTATTTTCTCTTTTAGCACCATATTCATAAGAGAGGATGGTTGTATACCTCCTCTCTTATATATTAGATTATTATTATGTTCGGACTTTTTCCGATACTTTCATCGGAATATATTACCCCTTCCAGGTGTGGCGTGTTAATTGTCTGGTATTTTGTAGTTTACGTATTTTTGTATATCTTTGTTCAAACAATAAAAGTTGTGCACGTACTTGTAGCCCTTTTTGAAATGTACTCTTTGGTTGCTGTTGCAACTTGTTGATAATGTGTGGAATACGATGATTTTTTGTCGTGGGTTCGAATCCCATCTTCCACCCAAAACTTGAAAGCCTTGCAAAACGCAAGGCTTTTTTCGTTATATAAGGTCTGGGGAACTTGCTCACATTGACTTTATGTAACGAAAAAAATAGTGGCGCAGCTACTTTCAAGTTTTGAAAGTGCCCCTGCGGCGAGCAGAGGGGAAAGGCGTTAAGCGGAGCAGACTCCAGTCTGCGGAGTAGCCAATCCCATCTTCCACCCATAGAACAAGCAAGAAGGTGTCGAAATTCGACACCTTTTGTTTTTATTATAACTCTGCAAACTTGTTTGTAAGAGTAGTAATGAAAATAAAAATGTTGTGTAATAACTTCTTGCGCAGTGATATGGTAGTGCCAGCGCGGCGAGCGCAAGGGAAAGGCGTTAAGCGGAGCGAACTAAAGTTCGCGCAGTAGCCAATCCCATCAATTCATATCCCGATTTGTTGCTAAATGATTATCCAACGTAGGGTTATTCCCTGCTCTCGAAACAAAATCACTTGCCGATTTTGAAAGTTGCCGATTATTGACTATCTTTGATAAAAATTAACTCTTCAGTATGGCTATTTTTAAGGTAGAGGGAGGCCGACGCCTTCAAGGATGTGTGACGCCGCAAGGCGCAAAGAACGAAGCATTGCAGATATTGTGCGCCACGCTCTTGACCAAAGAGCGAGTGATTGTCAGCAATATACCGCAGATACTCGACGTTATGCAACTCATCGACCTGTTGCGTCAGATGGGTGCCGAGGTCGAGCGTTTGAGCGAGGATACCTACTCGTTCCGTGCCACCGACATCAACCTGGACTACCTGCGTAGTGACGACTACCACAACCGCTGCCGCCGTCTGCGAGGCTCGGTGATGATGATTGGCCCGCTGTTGGCTCGCTTTGGCGTGGGTTACATTCCCAAGCCTGGAGGTGACAAGATTGGCCGCCGCCGCTTGGATACCCACTTCCTGGGTTTCCAGAAGTTGGGCGCTACATTCAACTTCGACCAAGCCGAGGAGTTTTATTCAGTTGAGGGCAAGAATCTCAAAGGTTGCTATATGCTTCTCGACGAGGCCTCGGTGACAGGTACCGCCAACATCATTATGGCTGCTGTTTTGGCCGAGGGTACAACGACCATATATAACGCCGCCTGCGAACCCTACATCCAGCAACTGTGCCGTATGCTCAACCGTATGGGTGCCAAGATTTCGGGCATTGCATCGAATCTGCTCGTCATCAAGGGCGTCAAGGAGTTGGGTGGTACGGAGCATCGCCTGTTGCCCGATATGATTGAGGTGGGCAGTTTCATAGGTATGGCCGCTATGACGCAGTCGGAACTCACTATCAAGGATGTATCGTACGAGAATTTGGGCATCATCCCCTCGCAGTTCTCGCGTATGGGCATACAGTTTGAACAGCGTGGTGACGATATCTACATACCTCAGCAAGACCACTACTCAATTGAGAGTTTCATCGACGGTTCTATTATGACCATCGCCGATGCCCCCTGGCCAGGACTTACGCCCGACCTTTTGTCGATTTTCCTTGTCGTAGCGACACAAGCCAAGGGTGCTGTGCTTATTCACCAAAAGATGTTCGAGAGTCGCTTGTTCTTCGTAGATAAGTTGATTGATATGGGTGCGCAGATTATCCTTTGCGACCCCCACCGTGCAACCGTCATAGGTCACGACCATCGTGTGCGTCTGCGTGCTACAAAGATGACCTCGCCCGACATCCGTGCAGGTGTGGCTCTATTGATTGCCGCTATGAGTGCCGAAGGCGTGAGCACCATCCAGAACATCGAGCAGATTGACCGAGGCTACCGCGACATCGACGGTCGTCTGAACGCATTGGGCGCAAAGATTACCCGCATCGAGGAGTAAGGGATGAAATAGCGAGAGTATAAACCGAACTACTTAAATATAGAATAAAATGATTATCACCACCACAAGCAATATCGAGGGTTATCACATTACCGAATATGTGCAGTTGGTTTCGGCCAATGTCGTTGTCGGCACAAACATCTTCTCTGATTGGTTTGCATCGCTGACCGATGTTTTTGGTGGCAAATCGAGGACCTATCAACGAAAGTTGGATGATGTCTACGAGGCCGCTATCAAGCAGGTGGAGCGTGAAGCACAACGACTTGGAGCCGATGCGATAGTTGGATTGAAGATTGATTTTGGCGAGATTTCGGGCAAGGAGAAGAGTATGTTTATGGTCTCGGCCGTAGGCACCGCCGTAAAGATTAGCCGATAATACGAATACAGCACTAAACAAATAGGTTGGCCACTCACAAGAGTAGCCAACCTATTTTGCAATATCTGATATAGACAAACCTACATCTCTTCTAATCCTGTAAGGAGGGTTATAGCCTCGCGGCCTTGCTCGCCGAGCGAGAGTGAAAAATCATTGACAAACAGCGCGATATGCTTATCTATCACATCATCCTCCAACTCTTGGGCGTGAGCCTTGACGTAATCGCGTGAGAGCATAGGATTGGCAAAGGCATACTCTATGCTACGTCTCAAAACGCGCTCAACCATCGCCCGCACATCATCGCCCAACTCGCGTTTGATGACAATGCCTCCCAATGGCAATGGCAGACCTGTCTGACGCTCCCACTCGAGCCCTAAGTCGGCAACCAACTCCAAATTACGACGCTCATATACGAAACGTCCCTCGTGAATCAGCACACCTGCATCGGCCTCACCACGCTCAACGGCTGCCGCAATCTCCGAGAATAGCATCGGCTCACGAGACTCAATCTCGGGGAACAACCGACCTACCAATGCGTTGGCCGTAGTATGTTCGCCAGGTACAAAAATCCGACGAATCACACCCTGCTCGCCCTTACGGCGCACCAACAACGGGCCATTACCTCGGCCGAGAGCCGCACCGCTATCGAGCAGACGATAATGCTGCTTGATAACGGGCAGAACGGCACAACTTATCTTGCTTATGTCGGGCGCACAAGCCTCGACACCGCAATTCAACTCCTCGATATCGTGATACTCCACCTCAAACGAGAGTCCCTCGCAGTCGATGCGACCGTTTACGATGGCATCGAACATAAAGGTGTCGTTCGGGCAGGGCGAAATCGAAAGTTTTAAAGGCCTATCGAGCATCACTTTAGAGTTTGCTTGTAAATTTATAACTTCCCGACTTCACCTCATACAAGGCATAGCCATCACGCTGACCTACGGCCTTCACATACTCGTTCTCCTTAACCTTTGGTGCAGCGGCTCCGTAGGGCACCCATATCGTTGCAGTCGTACCAACAGGCACCTCACACTCCAGCGTAAAGCGGCCCTTACGCAACTGCCAACCGATATCGATTGTACCGTATGTCGTATCGTGAGAGTAATTAACCCACTCCAAGCCCTCAGGGATAACGGGCTTAACATCAAACGTGCGGTAACCAGCCTCGCCACAACGCAGACCTGCCAAATCACGGTAAAACCAACCTATACCACCACCGAACATCGGGTGATTGCGCGAATTACCGCCATCCCACTGCTCCCAGGTAGTTGTTGCTCCCTGCTCAATCCACCAACCGAACGACGGGAAGTCTCGCTGATTGATAATCTTGTAAGCCAAATCCTTCAAGCCATTGTCGCACAACACCTCGAAGAGATAGCGTGTACCGACGATACCCGTATCAAGGTGGTCATTAACCTCGGCAATGTTTGCTCGCAGAGCCTCCACCACCTTCGCCTTACGCTCGGCAGGGACACCTATTTTGAGTGCCAACACATTGCTACCGTGCTTGCCATAAGAGCCTGTCTCGGGATTGTAGAAAGCCTTATGAAACGCCTCAGCAGTCTTGTCACGCAAAGCGGCAAACTCCTCGGCTTTAGCGCTATCGCCCAACTTTGCAGCCACATTTGAAGCAATATCAGAGCACATCCAAAGGAAGAAAGTATGTATCAAATCACCTCGTGGCAACTCACGTGGAGGCAACCAATCGCCCAAATTCTTCCATTGGCATACGTCGTGCGAGAGCATAATACCGGTCTCGTCATCTACCCACGTTGTCATCCACTTAACGTGCTTGCACATAGCCTCATAGTTCTGCTCCAACATACGCTCGTCGCCATAGTGACGATAGAACTCCCACGGCATAATCTCCATAGCGGCACCCCAGCCTACGCCACCACCGCAGCCAGGCTGCCAAGGCGCACCATTGGGGATGTAACCTCCGATAGACTGCGCGCCACGAATGTCGCGAATCCACTTGTTGTAGAACGCACGAGCATCGAAGTTGTGCATAACGGTCACACAAGCCACCTGACCATCGCCCGTATAAGCCGAACGCTCACGGTGCGGACAGTCGCTGGCTACAGAGCCGTGCATATTGTCCAACTGGCTACGCTGCCAGATAGTGTTAATCGTATTAATCAGGTCATTGGATGTAGCGAACTCGCCCGACTTCTCAACATCGGAATTGACGGCGTGAGCCTCAACCTGCTCGGCTGTAAGGTTATCGATACCCGAAATCTCAACCTCCGAGAATACAAACCAGGTAAAACGTGCGTGATACGACTCATTGCCCGAGCCCTTGGCTATGTAGATATTATCGCCATTGCCAGGTGACTCGCTCAAATACTTTATAGAAATCTCCTGCCCCTCTTTGGCTACGATATTCTTCAGTGCAACCCAACCCGATACCTCAACGGGGAACTTTACACGGATAACGCCATCGTCACGTTTCTCGAACTCGACGGGAGCAAAACGCTCTGTGATGCGGTCAGCAGGGCCATTCTGCGGGATAAGTTTACCCACAGGTGCACGCTTCAGCGCAGCCTTCGCCCACGAAGAGTCGCTATAATCTATCGTTGCCCAACCCTCGTGCTCCTGACGAGCATCGTAGCACTCGCCATAGTAGATTTGGTTGCGGGTGATAGCGCTTCGCTCGGCTGTCCAACTATCATCCGAGGCGATAATCTCCCTTGTACCATCCTCATACTCGAGTTCTATCTGACCGATGAAACGAGGTGTTCCATAACCCTGCACCCAGTTACGGGTTGTATTGTAAAAGCCATCACCCAAGATTACGCCAAAGACGTTATAACCATCCTTCAACAGTGATGTGATGTCGTGCGAAAGGTAACAAATGGTGTACTCCGCAAACGGGTCCGTAACTACAATACCCTTATCCTTCAACTCGGGACGTGTAGTGTAGTTAGTCTGGTTGGGAGAGAGATAATCCTCACCTATACGCTGACCATTGATATATAGTTCGTGATAACCCAAACCTGTACCGTAGTAACGTGCCGTCTTCAGACCTGCCGCCACCTTAAAGCGCTTACGCAAAAGCGGTGCTGCATCGAACTCCAATGTACCACGACTATCGTACGACTGCTCACCCTGCCAAGGCGCACCAATCCACTTACCTTTCCACTCGTCGGCCGAGAGCATACCCATATGCCACATAGCGGGCTCACTCCACTCCGAAGGGTTGCCGTTCTGGTCCCATACCTGTACCTGCCACCAATACGACGTACGCGATTTGAGCGCAGGGCCAGCGTATGTAACAAAGGCCGAATCATCAGACTCCACCTTGCCACTATCCCATACAGGGTTATCGAATCCGTCAGCCGACAAAGCCACACGCACACGGTAGGCTGTCTGCGCCGCACCCTTTCGCTGGGTGGGGTTGGCATTTATCCACGCAAAACGGGGATTTTGAATATCGAGTAACGGACTCTGCTGATACTCGCAAGTCAGTTTCGTAGGCTCTATCGAAGCCTTGACACTCTTGGCCATAGTGGGCAATGCCACCAGCATCATCACACACAGCACAACGGTCGAAAAAACTCTCTTTAGGTTTTTCATATTTTAATTTTTACTTTTAGGTTTCTCATTTTGCAAGAACTACTTCTCGCTATCGTACAACTCGCATAGCACATTGGTCAGGCTCTCAACCGCCTCTGCTATTCGCCACATCTGCTTCGGCTCACCCACGAGGTTTGATATCCCGCGCAGGTGAGAATACTCTACACCCCACGCTCGGCACATTGCACCCACAGCCGCACCTTCCATCTGCTCGACGGCAGGCTCTGCCTCCGCCACGGATGCTCCGCTACGGCTAACCGTAAAGGCCTTGACCGCTGGGAGTGAGGTCAATCGTTGCGGCTCATATCGCTCGGCATAGAGTGCGGGCAGACCATACTCGCTATCCTCCACAACCTCGACCACCGAGCCTCGTTTCATACTCTCGTTGCACACCCCCGCAATACCGCACAGCACAACTCTTTGCGGGCACTCATCAGCCAACAAACGAGCTGTAGCGGCAGCCGCCTGCGACATACCTACCCCAATAATTCGCACTTGGGCATCAGGTCGCAACGCCCTGAAGGGGGCAGCCTCAAACTCGGTAGGAAAGAGATATAACGTGGTAGCCATACTCACTGCGCGATGTTTACTCTTGACCTACGATAGCCTCAACATCCTCCACTGTGATAGGAATCTGCTTTGAGCCAATCTGCTTTGAACCCGTCTCGGTCACTACGAGGTCATCCTCAAGGCGGATACCACCAAAGTCTCGGTATTCGCGTAACTTGTCGTAATTTACGATACCCTTGAACTTACCCTCCGACTCAAACTTGTCGATAAGCGCAGGCACGAAATAGATACCTGGCTCATCCGAGAGCACCGTGCCCGGCATCAAACGCCACCACTGACGTGTAATACAGCAGGCTGAAGCCTTGGCACGCTCCTCAACCTCGGCAAACGAGAATGAACGCTCGCCGATATTCTCGCAGTCGTGGACATCCAAGCCGATACCGTGACCCAAGCCGTGAGGCATAAACAGATAGGCCGCACCCGCCGCAAAGGCATCATCTACAGAGCCTCGTACCAAATCGAGCGACTTCAAGCCCTCGAGTATCGTGCGTGAAGCCACATCCGAATACTCCATATACATCATACCCGGACGCAGAGCCGCTGCGGCATCATCGTGAGCCTTGAGCACTATGTTATATATATCCTTCTGCTTCTGTGTAAACTTGCCATTTACGGGGAATGTACGGGTATGGTCCGAAACATAACCGTTAAGGTGCTCGCCACCCGCATCACACAACAGCAGACGGCCGTCGGTCATAATGCCCGAGTGGTCGTGATTGTGCAACACCTCACCGTGCTGCGAGAGGATTGTCGTAAACGACACGCCTGTACCATAACGCAACGCTGCGCCATCAACGGCACCCGCTACCTCGTGCTCTGTACGACCTACACGCGTAAGGCGCATAGCAGTGGTATGCATCTGATAACCAATCTCGAATGCCTCCTCCAAGGCTGCAATCTCCTCGGCTGATTTCTTCTCGCGCATCTCGGCAACGGCAAACAGCAGGTCGAGTGATTTGCGGGCGTGCAACATCGACGGCACTACACCCAACAGGTCGCTCAACATAAGTTTGGTCTCGCCACGATACGGCGGCAAATAGTGCACCTCGCGGCCCAATGCTATGGCACGCTGAATGTCGGTAGCAAGCGACGCCATAGGCTTGGCCTCGGCTACACCCACCTGCTCGGCAAAGTCACGAATCGTAGGCTGGGGACCCATCCAGATGATATCATCTACCGTAAAATCATCACCGTAAAGAGTATCTACACCCGTCTCGGCATCGATAACACCCACCAACGAGGGCACGCTATGGCCAAAGTAGTACAAGAATGTAGAATCCTGACGGAAGTGGTAGGTATTATTGGGATAGTTAAACGGTGACTCAACATTACCAGGCAAGAGAATCAAGCCCTTACCAACGCGACGGCACAACTCCTTGCGACGCGCAACATAAATATCTGTAGAAAACATAGTTATAAATATTTTTATTATTAAAATTCCAACTCTCCAATCCCGAAAATCCTCGCTCCACGCACTCTCCGACAAGCAATAGCAACACCACCGCACGTATTTACAACGGAGAGGCCCGCTCCGAATTTTCATCATCCACAAAGATATAATAAATTCCGTAAGATATAAATATCTTATCTTCTATTTTTTCACATTTCGCAACGAGTGCCATAAAATATGAATCATAGAGGCATAATTTTGAATTTATATTCGTATATTTGCACGATATATACCTCTTTTATAAAAAGAGAATGGGCGAAATTGCTCCAAAAAAGGCCCAAACAACGCAGAAAAAAAAGAGAAAAATAAAATAGTGCAGTTATGAAGTTCAACGAGTACAAAGGTCTCGACTTGGCAAAGGTTGCCGACGAGATATTGAAGAAATGGGATGCCGATGACACATTCCATAAGAGTATCACCACACGCGAAGGACACCCCTCATTCGTATTCTACGAGGGTCCCCCTTCAGCAAACGGTATGCCTGGTATCCACCACGTAATGGCGCGTACTTTGAAGGATGTTATCTGCCGCTACAAGACGCAGCAGGGTTACTTGGTACACCGCAAGGCTGGTTGGGATACACACGGTCTGCCCGTAGAGTTGGGTGTTGAGAAGAAGTTGGGTATCACCAAAGAGGATATCGGCAAGAGCATCACTATCGAGGAGTACAACCGCACCTGCCGTGAGGCTGTAATGGAGTTCACCGATGTTTGGGAGAACTTGACCAAGCAGATGGGTTACTGGGTAAATATGGATGACCCCTACATCACATACGACAACAAGTATATCGAGACTTTGTGGTGGCTTCTGCGCCAACTCTACGACAAGGGACTTTTGTACAAGGGTTACACTATCCAGCCCTACTCGCCCGCAGCAGGTACAGGCCTCTCGACTCACGAGTTGAACCAGCCTGGTTGCTACCGCGACGTTAAGGATACCACTATGGTGGCACAGTTCCGCATCACCGAGCCTAAGCCCGAGATGGAGGGTTGGGGTACACCCGTATTCCTCGCGTGGACCACTACACCCTGGACCTTGCCTTCAAACACTGCGCTCTGCGTCGGCCCGAAGATTGACTACGTTGCCGTACGCTCTTACAATGGCTACACAGGCGAGAAGATTACAGCCGTTTTGGCCGAGCCGTTGCTCTACACTCACTTCAACAAGAAGGCCGAGGGCTTGGCATTGGATTCATACAAGGCTGGCGACAAACTCATCCCATTTGAGGTTGTAGGTCGCTGGAAGGGTCCTGAGTTGGAGGGTATGCACTACGAGCAGTTGATTCAGTGGGTTAAGCCCGTTGAGTTGAACGAGAACGGCGATTGGCAGAACGCTTCGGACAAGGCTTTCCGCGTAATCTTGGGCGACTATGTAACGGTAGAGGATGGTACAGGTATCGTACACATCGCTCCTACGTTTGGTGCCGATGACGCATTTGTGGCTCGTCAGGCAGGTATCCCCTCACTCTTTATGATTAACAAGCGTGGCGAGACTCGCCCGATGGTCGATTTGCAGGGTAAGTTCTACCTGATGGAGGAGTTGGACGAGAAGTTTGCCAGCGAGTGCGTAGATACCGAGGCATACAAGGAGTACGAAGGCCGCTGGGTGAAGAATGCCTACGACCCTCAGTTTACAGTTGACGGAAAATACGATGAGGCCGCTGCCGCAGCAGCCGAGTCGCTTGACGTATATATCGCTATCAACCTCAAGGGCGTCAATAAGGCCTTCAAGATTGAGAAGCACGTCCACAACTACCCCCACTGCTGGCGTACAGATAAGCCCGTATTGTACTATCCGTTGGACTCTTGGTTTATCCGCACAACAGCGCTCAAGGAGCGTATGATGGAACTCAACACCACTATCCACTGGAAGCCCGAATCTACAGGTACAGGCCGTTTCGGCAAGTGGTTGGAGAACTTGAACGACTGGAACCTTTCGCGTTCACGTTTCTGGGGCACTCCTCTGCCCATCTGGGCTACTGAGGACCGCTCGGAGTTGAAGTGCATCGGCTCGATTGAGGAGTTGATGGGCGAGATTGAGAAGTCAATCGCCGCAGGCAATATGACCGAGAACCCCTTCAAGAACTTCAAGGTGGGCGATATGTCGAAGGAGAACTACTCTGTCGAGAATATCGACCTGCACCGTCCCTACGTTGATTCTATCATCCTCACCTCATCGAAGGGTGAGCCTATGAAGCGCGAGAGCGACCTTATCGACGTATGGTTTGATTCGGGTGCTATGCCCTATGCGCAGATTCACTATCCGTTCGAGAACGGTGGTGCCGACTTCAGCGAGGTATATCCCGCCGACTTCATCGCCGAGGGTGTTGACCAGACTCGTGGTTGGTTCTTTACGCTGCACGCCATCGCTACTATGTTGTTTGACTCGGTAGCATTCAAGAATATCATCTCTAACGGTTTGGTATTGGACAAGAACGGCAACAAGATGTCGAAGCGCTTGGGCAATGCCGTTGACCCCTTCGAGGTGTTGTCAACTTATGGTGCAGATGCTACTCGCTGGTATATGATTTCAAACTCACAGCCTTGGGACAACCTCAAGTTTGACAAGGATGGTGTTGACGAGGTACGTCGTAAGTTCTTCGGCACACTCTACAATACATACTCGTTCTTTGCACTCTACGCCAACGTCGATGGCTTCACAGGCAAGGAGGCCGAGATTCCCGTTTCAGAGCGTCCCGAGATTGACCGCTGGATTATCTCGTTGCTCAACACATTGGTAAAGGATGTGACACGTTACCTTAACGACTACGACCCGACACCTGCGGCTCGTGCTATCCAGGAGTTCGTGGGCGAGAACCTCTCGAACTGGTATGTACGTCTTAACCGTAAGCGTTATTGGGGTGGCGGTATGTCGGACGATAAGTTGGCCGCGTACCAGACTCTCTACACTTGCTTGGAGACAGTAGCGAAGTTGGCTGCACCGTTTGCACCCTTCATCTCGGAGCGCATCTTCTGCGACCTGAATGCTATGAGCGAGCGTCACACCGAGGAGTCGGTACACTTGGCACAATTCCCCGTAGCCGACGAGTCGCTTATCAACGGCGACCTGGAGCAGACTATGGATATCGCACAGCGCCTCTCTTCAATGGTATTGGCACTGCGTCGTAAGGTAAACATCAAGGTGCGCCAGCCTCTGACAAAGATACTTATCCCCGTACTCGATACTGATATGGCACGCCACATCGAGGCTGTAAAGGGCCTCGTGATGGGTGAGGTAAACGTCAAGGAGATAGAGTTGTTGAGCGATACAACAGGAGTAATTACAAAGCGTATCAAACTTAACTTCAAGAACTTCTGCCAGCGTTACGCGAAGTTTGCAAAGCAGATGGCCGCTCTCGCTGCTACATTCTCACAGGAGCAGATTGCCCAAATCGAGAATCAGGCAGAGACTACACTCGACATCGACGGCGAGAAGATTATCGTAACGGCTGCCGACTTCGAGATTACATCGGAGGATATGCCCGGCTGGTTGGTTGCATCGGAGGGTAAATTGACCGTTGCGTTGGACATCACCGTTACAGACGAGTTGCGTCGTGAAGGTGTGGCACGCGAGTTGATTAATCGCATCCAAAATATCCGCAAGGACTCTGGCTTCGAGGTTACTGACAAGATTCGTGTCGAGATTGAGTCTAAGGAGATTGTTGCAGGCGCAATAGAGCATTTTGCGGCATATATCGCATCGCAGACTCTCGCTACAGAGGTCACAGCCTCTGCACAACCCGCTGGTGAGGTGATGGTTGATTCGGAGATTGACGAGGAGCCGCTCAAGATTGCCGTGACACGCCTATAGAGCCTATCGCAGATATTTTTAGTGTAAAGATTTGGTAATTGCGAAAAATTACCTTATCTTTACATTAAACCTAAAAAAACTAATACTACTATGGCAGACGAGAGAGTAAGATATGGCGATGCCGATTTGGCAGAATTTAAGCAGATTATTCTGAAGAAATTGGAACAGGCGAAAGCCGACTACGAATTGTTGCGTGCCAACATCACTCATTCGGGAGATAACGATACGCAGGATACATCTCCTACGTTCAAGGTTCTGGAGGAGGGTGCTACAACACTCTCGAAGGAGGAGACTGGCCGTTTGGCTGCCCACCAAATGAAGTTTATCCGTAACCTGGAGATGGCTTTGGTACGTGTCGAGAACAAGACCTACGGTATCTGCAAGACTACGGGCAAACTTATCCCCAAGGAGCGCTTGATGCGTGTACCCCACGCTACAGAGTGCATTGAGGCTAAAGAGGGCCGCAAGTAGTTACCACAAGAATAGACATAGAAAAGAGGTTGTCCAACAAATCAAGTTGAGACAACCTCTTTTGCTTGAAGTTGTATAACAAGAGGGATTTTTAGGCCTGCGATGCCCGAAAAAGCGCAGTTTACTTATGCGTAAATGAGCATTTTGAGGGGGGAGCGTAACGCAGAAAAGACCTGATTAGGTAATTTTATATCTCTACGAAGCCATTCCGTATGGCATACACCACCAGACTCGCGGTATTCTTGCACCCACTCTTTTCCAGAATGTTGGCTCGGTGCTTATCTACAGTACGCTTCGATATAAATAACTTGTCGGCAATCTCCTGCGTCGAGAGACCTTGACATATAGCCACCAACACCTCTATCTCACGTTCCGACAATCGGTCAGCCTCGGCAATATCGTCCGACACATTACCAGCCGCACCCGTCGAACGCATAGAGGACGACAGCGACTCCAAAAGTGATGCACTGAAATAGGTACCTCCGCCATACACCGTCTCTACGGCCTCCACAACCTCATTAAACTCCGAATCTTTCAGCAGAAAACCCTTTGCGCCACTCGACATCATATCCGAGTAATAGGCGTTGTCACCAAACATCGAAAGCGTGATAACCTTCAAGTCGGGAAACAACTCCAACGCCCTGCGTGTCGTCTCAGCCCCATTCATCTCGGGCATAGCATAATCCATAAACACTACATCGGGCTGCACCTGCATAAGCGCCGACAAAAACTCTTCGCCACTACCCACATCTGCCACGATATTAAAGTCAGGACGCGACGCGAGCAGCACCTTCAAGCCCTTGCGAAAGAGCGAATGGTCATCCACCAATGCTATGCGAATCATACCCTATCGACGTTTATTATTCTTTGCCTTAGCGCTCATCTTCGAGGTCTCCATTGCAGATGGAGCAGTCATCATACGTACAGCACCACGCACATTTACCTTTACCGATGCACGCATACCACGACCTTTGGTTGATGTAACCTCAAACTCTCCGTTTAGCGAGTTCACGCGCGAATTGATATTCGAGAGTCCCATACCGCAATCCATCATCGACTGCGGATTAAAGCCTCGGCCATTATCTGTATATTGCAACTCCAGCATATCACCACCCGACGTGAGCGACAATCGAATCTCGCTACAGCCCGAGTGCTTCAACGAATTGGTTATAAGTTCGCACACCACACGATACATTATTACCTCGATGTCCGAGTCGTAACGCTCCCCACGCAGATTAGTGGCATAGGAAATCTTTACATTATGCAACGTCTGCGAACGGTCAATAAAATTCTGTATTCCTCGCGCCAAACCGAAATCGCTCAAGACGTGGGGCGATAGATTATTCGAAATCTCACGCAACGAACGCAAGGCCTCCTCGACCACATACAGTGTATTGTCAAAAATCTCGCGTCGCTCGGTATCCAACTCCTCACGCTTTATGGCCGACAGCGATATCTTGGCCGATGATAGCAACGGGCCCAAACCATCGTGCAACTCCTTTGAAAATGTCGAACGAGTCTTCTCCTCGGCACGCAGCACAGCCGTAAGGATTCGCTTGTCGGTGAGTTGGCGATGACGATTCAGTCGGTCGATATAGACAAACAACCTGTCGAGCATAACTATACCGCCCGATACACAGACCGAGACAACTATATCGTGCCACACTATGGTATAGACCGAGAACTGATAGCCGTAACTCATCAACAACTGCAGAAAACGCTCCACACCGAGCACGACAAAGCCAACGATAAAGAGAAACCATATCACGTTATACTTGGTACGTCGCACCAAACGTATAGCGTAGTACATCGCTACGAACTGCACTATAATAGCCAAATAGAGCAACACCCGAATCATCATAAGCCTATTCCTGAATTAATGTTATAGTCGCTACTTACCCAACACACGCGCCAAATAGGGGATGCGTTCATAGGCGGTCATATCGACCTGTACAGGTACTACCGACACATACCCGTTCGACAATGCCCACTCATCGGTATCGTCAGCCTCTACCTCACAGTTGCAGAAGCCACCCTTCAACCAGAAGTATGCCCTACCTCGAGGGTCTTCGTTACGATAGAAATCCTCGTGCCAAACGCCTCGGCATTGACGGCACAACTTTATGCCCTTAATCTCCTCGAGAGCGATGTCGGGCACATTGACATTAAGACACAAGCCTTGCCTCTGCTCTTCGGGGCACTGCAACACCGATGCAACTATGTGTCGCGCATACTCCTTGGCCGCCGTAAAGTCGGCATCGGCATCGTGGTCGGTAAGTGACAAACCTATCGACGGCACACCATAAAAACTACCCTCAATGGCGGCACCCATCGTACCCGAATAGAGCACATTCACACCCGCATTGGAGCCGTGATTGATACCCGAGATAACCAAATCGACTCGCTGCGATGTGAGCATATAGTCAAATGCCAACTTCACGCAATCGACAGGCGTACCCGACAAGGAGTAAACCTCCAACCCCTCCTCACGCTGCTTCTCGTCCAAAAACAGCGGGTCATACATCGTAAAGGCCTGACTGCGCCCACTCTGCGGAGTAGCGGGGGCTACGGCAATGACACGTCCAAACTCTCGGGCCACATCGAGTGCGACCTGAAAACCTCGTGCCGAAAAACTATCATCGTTTGTTACGAATATCAATCTATCTTGTCTCTCCATCTCAAAAAAATCGGGCTACAAAACGGCTGTAATTGTATCAAAAAAATCTGCTATGCACAAAGATAAAAAAATATTCTGATTTTTACGGCACAGCCATATTTTTTCTGCGCCACTTCGCGCTTTGCCCTGCAAGGAGGTTGCAAATCTCGAAAATATACGCTAATTTTGGAGTAGACTTTTTATGCAAACTAAAAACATTGACAATATGACACAAACACCTTACAAGAAAAAGTACACAAATGCCGACTACTATACCGACGGCAAGTTCAACGAGGATGTTGCCAAGAAGGCATTTTTGGAGATGTTCGAGCACTACGGCATTCCGTTCACTCCATTTTTGGAGGAGAATTTTTGGGTAAATGACTTCGGTTTGGGCGATTTCGAGCACGTAGGTATGGGCGGCGTATTTTGGATTAACAATCCCGAGTACAAATATTTTGGCCACGAGATTTACCTCTTGCCCAATCAGATGATTGTCGAGCACTACCACGTCGCTTCGGACTACGCCGCCAAGCACGAGAGTTGGCAGGTACGCAACGGCTGGGTATATAACTTCGGCATCGGTGAGCCTACACCCAATGCCCCTGCATTGCCCGAGAGTCAGAAGGAGTTTATCACAGTCAGCAACTTCCACATTATGAAGGTTGGCGACATCAGCGCACTCACGCAGTTGGAGAGCCGCCACTTCCTGATGGCAGGTGATGAGGGTGCCGTTGTTACCGAGTATGGTACATACCACGACAACGCAGGTCTGCGCTTTACTAACCCCGATGCAAGTCTATAACAAAATAAACTTACCGCTATGAGAACATTTAACCACGTAGGTATGGTACTCCCCGAGAAGATGGAGGGTATGATATATGTTGAGCCATTGAAGGTTCATATCACCGATTGCACACAGAGCCCCAACAAGATTGAGTTCCTCTACTTCGAGCCCGACACTCCGCTGCCCGCTCTGATGCAACAGCAGGCACACATCGCATACGCCGTGCCCAGCATCGAGGAGGCTATCAAGGATGCCAAAGTGTTGTTCGGCCCCTACGATATGGGCCATATGTGGCTGGCCTTTGTCGAGGAGGAGGGCGTAGCCATCGAGTTCAACGAGTTTAAGTAAGAATTTCTCTTATACAAACGATAGACTGTCTAAAAAATATTTAGGCAGTCTATTTTCGTTTTGGGATTATATAGTTTAGTATTGTTGTGTCATTTCGAGGAGGACTTTAGTCCGATGTGGCAATCTACTGCATACCTGAACGTGGTAGATTAACGGCGCAGGAGGAAAAACCGCAGCATACTTGACGTATGTGAGGATTTTGACGACAAGTCAGACGCCAAAATAGGCCATTACCTACCAAACAAAAAGTCGTATAATGTGGCTATTTTGAGAATGATGCAGGAGGAAAAACCGCAGCATACTTGACGTATGTGAGGATTTTTCCGACAAGGCAGACGCCAAAAGAGACCATTAGACGGCTTTTCAGAACAACTCCAACTGCCCCTCGGTGTGATTAAACGACATACGATGATAGGGAGTAAGTCCATATTCTCGAATCGCAAGACGGTGTTCTTTGGTCGGATACCCCTTGTTCCTATCCCAACCATAGTTAGGGAACTCCTCGTGCAGTCGCATCATATACTCGTCACGGTGCGTTTTGGCCAACACCGATGCCGCCGCAATGTTGGCATACTTGCCGTCGCCCTTCACGATACACTTATAGGGCAAGCCATTATGCGACACAAAACGATTGCCGTCGATGGCCAGGAACTCAGGCGCAACCTTCAACGATGCCGCCGCAATGTTCATACCCTCAATTGAGGCCTTCAGTATGTTTATCTCGTCTATTCGCGCCGCCGTCACCTCGGCCACAGCCCACGCCACAGCCTCACGCTCGATTATCGGGCGCAACATATTACGCTGACGCTCGGTCATCTGCTTCGAGTCGTTCAGCAATGGATGATAAAAGTCGGGCGGCAAAATCACGGCTGCCGCAAAGACACTCCCTGCCAAACATCCGCGACCTGCCTCATCGCAACCAGCCTCCAGGAGTTCAGTCTGATAAGAATTTTCAAGCATAACGAAACAAAGTTACAAAAATTTTAGCCTCTAAAGTGCTTTTTTACTATTTTTGCACAAATATCCTAAACAAAGGGGCGCCCATAGGGCGACTCCACCCAAAACAAAAGAGTTATGGCTCGACGAGTTGCACAACATCGCATATTTGACCTTGCTGCTACACTGCTGATTATATCGGTAGTCACCACGTTGCGCTCATCACTCCTGCCTCATAGCGACGAGGCCATCACCAACGTCGCCACACCATTAGGCGAGTGGTTGATGTTTGCCGAGGAGCGAATCCCAATCCTGTCGGTAATTATCTGGGGCCTGTCGTTGATTGTAGCAGGTCTTAATATTGGCCGTTACGGCGTCCGTCTGTCGCTCTATCCCGCCTACACGTTGATGGCTATTCCTATTTTTGGAGTTGTGGCTGCGGGCGTTATGTGCAGCGGAGATTATTTGCTTTCTACCGCCACGCTTACAATAATGTTGCTGGCATCCAAGTATATAATGCGTTGCATAATGCGTACAGGCTCCTTTGGTGACCTCTCGCTCTCGATGCTCTACTTCGGTCTGCTACCGTTGATTTATGCACCGACGGCGATATTCTATGTCGCATTGCCGCTTATTGCACTTGTCGCACGCTCATCGTGGCGCGATTGGGTGGTAACATTGTCAAGCCTGGCCCTGCCTCTTGCAGCAATGTGTTATTGGTCGTGGTGCGCTGGCGAGAAGTTCCTGTCGCCCGCCAAGGAGGTCTATGCGGCTTTCTTCACGCAGAGCGAATTCCACTTCTTCAGCGTTATCAACCCCGCAACAATCATCCTGCTGGGCGTACTTATCGTGATGATTATGTGTGCCATATCGCTCATATTCTCCGACAAATATTCGCTCAAGGTCAAGTCGCGCGTCGTGATGCGATTCAACGCATTGATGCTCACATTGCTTATCGGCCTACTCTTTGCACCCTCGGCATCAGCCACACTTTTCGCATTGTTGGCTATACCGACAGCGATACTCGTGCCGCTGATTTTTGTCCGTATGGGCATGGGATTCACCGAGACTCTCTACCGCTTGATGCTGTTGGCCGCCGCTGCCAATATGCTTCTTATGTGTTGGTAGTAGGCTCCACTCCAGAGGGCCAATCGAGTAAATTCGAGCCCCTAACTTGCTGCCGCAACGCCCCAAATCGGGTTATTTTGCACATTATCAACACTTTTTACTCCCCGAATTTTGGATTTTGAATTATTCGGCCTATCTTTGCAGTCCCGTATCAACCTCTTATATTGGGTGCGAGGTTAAATGATGGGCTGTCACCGCAAGGTCACCCCATCGGGATTACGAGCCAATGGGCAGTATGGTAAACCAGCACAGCGATAATGTTGAACGGATTAATTATTAATTTTGTTGCAACAATGAACAAAGATGCAATCATTAAGCTCGTGAACGAGCAGATGTGGCCGAAGACTGACGCTGATGTACCTCAGTTCGGCGCAGGTGATACAATCACCGTAACTTATCGTATTGTCGAGGGTAACAAGGAGCGTTTGCAGAGCTTCCGTGGTGTAGTTATCCAGATTAAGGGTACAGGTAAGACTAAGATGTTTACTATCCGTAAGATTTCTAACGGCGTAGGCGTTGAGCGTATCTTCCCTCTCTACTCTCCTCACATCGACAAGATTGAGGTAAACAAGTATGGTGTTGTACGTCGTGCACGTATCTACTACTTGCGTAACCTTACAGGTAAGAAGGCTCGTATCAAGGAGCGTCGCATTGCGAAGTAGTACACGCTACTACTCGCGTTCAAAGCACAAGGCCACCCGTTTTGGGGTGGCCTTTGTTATTTCATCACTCCTGCATTAGCCCTCTTAATACTGTAAATTTGTATCGAAATTTATTTATTAATGCCACTTGAGAACTATTCAAGCCTTTTATATTGAGACCACAATTTCCACAAAACTCAATATCGGCGGAATTTGTATGTCCATTCTGACATATATACTTATCCTCCATCTTTGACGACAACAAACCTGCTTTCTTTTGCTGTACACTTCCCTTATTTGGAAGATTATCAAGCCATTTTACTATTTGTCCCATTACTACGATATCCTGATGCGTATATTCAAATTTATCATATGCCAAAAGGTTTATTGCCAAATCTATTTTTTCCGATTTCAGTAAATCTAGAACCTTTACAGGACAGAATAACTTATTATCCCTAATTAGATTGTTTGCAAAAGTGGATAAATTCTCATAATCAAAATACATAATATCTACTGCATCATCATAACTTAAGGTAGATATAAATTGGGGGAATTTCTCAATTATGCTACTATCTTGACCATTAGTATACTGACAAACCCTAACATAAATTCTATATAAAGATGGTGCTAATTCCAATAAATTATTACTAAAAATCATACTCCAATCCTTTTCATTAGGCAAATATGTATCTATATGTCGACCAAACCACTCTTGCTTAAATAATTCAATTTCCACTAATCTAGAGGATATCGTCTTTTCGTGTAATCTATTACTCCCATCCATTGGATCAGATAGTTTCACGGCTGTACCAGTTATAGATACCATAAACATTGATTTCCCTTTTCCTGAAATTTCATCAAAATCTATTTTCACGCCTAAAATCGCATCTGCTCCTCGCAAAGTAGCCTTTTCTGACAAATCATCAATCGCTCTTTTATATAGAGTATCCAACTGGTTCCTATATGTGCCAGACATACCACCGAAAAAATCAGAGAAAGAAGCAACAAAATCAGAAAAAACATTAGTTCCAATAACTAAATTTGAGGTTACCAATCCTAAATAATCACAAATATCACGATGATTAACCTGATTGGTTGTTGTAATAATAACTTTATTCATAGATATGATAATTAATAAAAAAGCGCAAGGCTGAAAACTCATTTGCGCATAGTAGGTCGTAGGATACCGTGATGATACAAATAAGTAACAACCCCACGCCCATACCCCAAAGGATACGACGGGAGATGCGACTATTTGCTCTCATCATCATTGAATTTCCTACGTTCACTATGCAAGAACAAATTTACGCTTCCGTAAATAATATATTATATAACAAAGTTAAAAAAGTAATTTATTATTTGCAAGCAATAGATGTGGAATATAATCTATATGAATTATTGACAAGAAAATATACGGACTAAATCTAACCGAAACCCTATTATGGCTACGGTTTTTGTTTGTATATGTAATATATATAAGGTATACAACCTATGTTAGCATAACTAGTTCGCTTAACATCAATAATACAACTATATAAGGAAAAGAATATAGGTAGCCTTCCTCTTCAAGCGAGTTAGGATTACCGACTCGGCTTGGTAAAGAATAGTAATAGCAACCCATCTGCAATAGTAATCGCGCTCATACAGGTACAAAGAAAAAGCCGAGTCGGAATAATCCAACTCGGCTTGAAGAGGCGGCTACCTACTCTCCCACCTAAATAGGCAGTACCATCGGCGTTAGTGAGCTTAACTTCTCTGTTCGGAATGGGAAGAGGTGGAACCTCACTGCTATAACCAC